>CAYPQA010000049.1:0-17301 GCA_964412725.1 uncultured Eubacteriales bacterium | reverse complement strand
ACAAAAGAACCGACAGTTATAGCTATAATCTTTAAGAATTTAATCCATAAATCTTTTCTCATTACTTCCTCCGCACAAATTTAAAAAAGTATAGTTAGACCAGTCTACAACAATTGTCGGAATTTTTCAAGGAAAAATACAAAAAAATTTGACAATTACCTAAAATGTTTTATAATTTAAAGAATTAAAAATAAGGAGGCTTTTTATGTCCGATGTAAATTTCTGTGAAGTAACAATGCCGGTTTTTGGGAAATGCCTGCACATAACAAACAGCTGTCTCGAATTATATGTCACGCTTGATTTCGGACCGCGTGTAATTCATTTTTCTGTTTTGGGCAAGCCAAACATGTTTTATGAGGATAAGGATTTAAAAAACCTCGGAGAAAAATTTGAATGCTATGGCGGCGAACATATGAAGCTGTACGGAGGTCACCGTATATGGGTTGCCCCTGAGATATTACCTCGCTGTTATTATCCCGACAACAAACCCGTTTCATACCGTGTTGACGGAAATCGCTTTGAATTTAGTGCACCTGTTGAGATTGTTAACAATATCCAAAAAATTCTTACGATTGAGGTTTATGAAGAACAGCCCGCGGTTACACTTTTTCATACAATAAAGAATTGTGGTAACTGGGATGTTGAATTGGCGCCTTGGTGTGTAACCATGCTTGATAAGGGCGGTAAGTCAGTTATGCCTGTACCAACTCGCGAAACAGGTTTTCTTCCTAACAAAAATTTCTCATTCTGGGAGTATTCGGCTTTGAATGACAGTCGCCTGTATTTTGGAAAGGAGTATTTAACCCTTTCACAGAACCCAGATATCGAAGAGCCATTTAAAATTGGTTACAACAATGAGAGCGGTTGGGCAGCTTACTTTAATAAGGGGCAGGTATTTTTTAAATATTTCGAGCATGAAACTGGCGGCTATTTGCCTGACGGCGGTTGCTCGTATGAAAGTTATACAAACGGCACTATGCTGGAGAGCGAAACCCTCGGTGAAATCCAGTTAATCCAGCCTGGTTCTGAAATAACTCACATTGAAGAATGGGAGATTTTCGAGGAAGAACATGTACCAGAAAACAACGAAAAAGACATTAAAGATACTATAGAAAAGTATGTGAATATCTAATGCATAAAATAACCTATGTCGAACCGGATTCCATAGCCTCAGATTGTGGCATTGAAGCCGGAGACTTTTTGGTTTCAATAAATAATAATCCTGTAAACAATATATTTGAATATCGTTATATCTGTAATGATGAGTTTCTTACGATAGAGATTTTAAAGGGCAACGGTAAGACGGATTTTTTCGAGCTTGAAAAAGATATGGACATGGATTTAGGCCTTGAATTTGAATATGCTTTGCTCAGAAAGCCCAAAAGCTGTAAGAATAGATGCATATTTTGTTTCATAGATCAGTTACCTAAAAATATGCGCAAGCCGCTATATTTCAAGGATGATGATATCCTTCTTTCATTCCTTCATGGCAACTATGTTACGTTGACACAGGCGGATAAGGATGACATTGATACGGTGTTAAAATATAAACTCAGTCCAATGAATATATCCGTTCATGCAACAGACCCTATTTTACGAACCCACATGCTTAAGAATAATATGGCAGGTGAGTTGTTTAATTATCTGCATCTGTTTTCTGAGAATGGAATCGTAATGAACTTTCAAATCGTGCTATGCAAAGGTTATAACGATAAAGACAATCTTATAAATTCCATAGAGACACTGCTCGAATTCAAATCTTCGGGCAGTGTTTCTATTGTACCGGCGGGATTGACAGATTATAGAGAAGGACTTCCGTATATTGAGCCGTTCACCGCAGAAGATGCGAGAGAGGTAATAAAAATTGTTGGCGATTATCAGGATAGTATCATGAAAGAAACGGGCTCACGTTTCATTTACCTTGCGGACGAGTTTTATCTCAAAGCTGGTGTACCTATCCCGCCATATTCGCATTATGATGATTTTCCACAGCTTGAAAACGGTGTTGGTATGCTTGCTCTGTTTAAGCATGAATTTATGAACGCCCTTAAAAAGAGCAGGTCAAAGCCTTCACCCAAAAACATAATTATTGTGACAGGTATGGCAGCAGGTAATTTCATGCAGGAGATAGCTGGCTTGCTCTCTAAGTCATACCCTCAAATTAAAATTCATGTCCTACCTGTCGAGAATAGTTTCTTCGGTTCCAAAATAACGGTTTCGGGCTTGCTTACAGGTTCGGATATTGAAAAAGCATTAAAAAAAGAGCGCTTTAATACGGACGTTGTTTTAATTCCGCAAAACGCTCTTAAATCTGGTGAAACAGTATTTTTAGATGACTATTCGATAGACGACCTTGAAAAATCGCTATCATTAAAAATAGTGCCTGTTCCGATAAACGGCAAAGCATTTGTTAAATGCGCATTATCGCAAGCGCAATGAGCAAGATGCCGCTTGCCCATGAAAGGTCAACAGGTATAGTTTTGGCAAGTCGTTTGCCGAGGGTACAGCCGGATATTACGGCTATCATACCAATAGAGAACGAAAGCAAAATTGTTAAAGCTAAAGACAAGGTTATATTAGCAGAAAGCAAATCTGTACCTGCGCCAAAACCCACAGTTAAGCTATCCAGTGAAAGTGCGAGTGCAAGGTAAACGGCTTCTCCAGCTGAAAGTGTTTTTGATTTATCGATGTCTGCATGCTCAGGGTCTGCGTATACATTAAGTACGAAACGCAGGTTAAGTATACGCATATTAAATTGCTTACCCGAATCTATTCGCCTTATAAAAGCCTTAATTGTAGCGTCGAAAAGCTTGATAAGCCCAAGTACAAGCAGTATACAAAAACAAACAGCCCTTGCTATAGGGTCCGGAAGCAGCGACCCTGCAAGGGCTCCAAAAAGGATAGAAATTATTAAAACGGAGCTGCAAATTAAGTTTAAAACTAGTGATGACCTAAATGGTATATTGATATTATTAGAACCATAAGCAAAGCCCGAAACAAAGCTGTCGAATGACAATGCAAGGACAAGCAAAAGCGTTTGAGATAAAAGAAACAAGATATCCAAACTATCGCCACCTTCGGTTATTCCTATATATATAGTACTTGCGAATAACCGAAGGTGTGAGTAATTTTTTAGATTCTATCTGAGTTTAAATGCGTTAATCATGTGAAGAAGTATATTTGCCTGACTTGACAATTCCTCTGAAACCGCAGCATTTTCTTCGGACATAGCCGAATTGTTTCTCACAACGTCTGTGATATTTTCAATGCCTGTTTTTATTTCAGAAACGGAATCCATTTGTTTTTCAGAGGCTGAAGCTATGGATGTAATGACATCGCTTACTTCATTTGCACTTGTTACAATACGTCCGAGAACAGATGCTGTGTTGTTTGCAAGTTCCTTGCCTTGAGATACTCTTGATATGGTATCTTCAATTAGCTCGCTTGTATCCTTAACTGCAATCTGAGTACGATTTGCAAGGCTCCTGACCTCCTCTGCAACAACAGCAAAACCTTTTCCATATTGTCCGGCTCTTGCGGCTTCAACGGATGCGTTAAGTGCAAGTAGGTTAGTTTGCATAGCTATGTCGCTTATAACCTTGATGATTTTTGAAATATTATGAGTTGCTTCCTCTATTCCGTCCATTGAACTGAGCAAAGCTTGCATTTCGCCGTTTCCTTCGGTTGCGCTCTTATTCGTACTGTCGGACAAGTCATCTGCTTTCTTTGTGTATTCAAAGTTTTCTCTCGTTTTATCATTGATACTTGAAACTGTGGTTGACAGCACATCAACAAATGAAGACTGCTTTGAGGTGTCCGTTGCAAGGGACATGCTACTGTCTGCAATCTGCTTTGCACCAATATTAACCTGTTCGGCAGCCGATGTAATCTCTGTCATAACATGGTTAAACTCGTCCAAAATATTATTAAGAGAATTCTTTATGCCCGCAAATTCACCTATATATTCACGTTTAATCTGCTGGTTGAGGTTATTTTGTGCAAGCTCGTCCAGAACGTTTGAAATTTCTCTTATATATCCTGAGGTGTTTGTGACGATTTTGTTGAGAGAGTTTTTGATCAAATTGTAATCGCCCTTATAAGTGCCGTTCATAGATAGATTAAAGTGGCCGTTTGAGATATTTTCCATAACATGTATAGCCTCGTTGATGGGCGTTACAACAGCATCAAGAACGTTGTTTAAGCCGTTAAGTATAAGTGCCCAGTCACCCTCAAACTTTGAAGCGTCTGCGCGGCTGCTAAGCTGGCCTTCTACGGTTTTTTCAATAAGTGAGTTTATGTCTGAAACGAGCGAGTTAAGATTTGCTCT
Organism: uncultured Eubacteriales bacterium; assembly: GCA_964412725.1. Classification (GTDB taxonomy): domain Bacteria; phylum Bacillota; class Clostridia; order Lachnospirales; family CAYPQA01; genus CAYPQA01. Next base: position 12,974 of record CAYPQA010000049.1, on the reverse strand, counting down.
TACGCTTTCAACAGCAATGTTAACTTCACCGCGTTTACCCGGATATTTATTCATTTTATGTTTAAAATCTCCGCGTCCAAACGCGTCAATCATTCCCACAACGTCATTCAATTGTAAAACATAAGATTCAACCATGTTGTTAATTCCCGAAACTATCTCTTTATACTCACCCGGATATCCTGAATCGGAAATTCTAGCGTCATAATCTCCATCTGCATGTAGCTTGATATTTTGATTAATGTCATCAATAAATTTTCTAAAAACCCCAACAACCTTTCCAAATGCAGAAAACAGCTCGCCAATCTCATTTTTTCCATATTCGGGGATGTTCATAGAAAGCTTGCCGTTTGTTAAATCCTGCGAGGCTTTTACAAGTTGAGAAATAGGTTTTGTTATTGAGCGAACTATATAAGATGAATTTAAACAGAGGGCTATAACGCTTAAAATTATAATGATTATAACAATCAAATCACCGCGCCTTTTTTGGAAAGCAACGCGCTCATAAGTGTGTGTTGATTGATACTCTTTGTTTTCGGTTAATTTGGACAATGCATCGTAGATTTTATCAGATACGTCTTCAATGTTATTATGCATATATTCGTTCGCACTAAAGACTGAGTTTTTGTCTGCTACATTCATAGCATTGTTAACTTCTGTTGTAAGCTTATCCATAAGACTTTCGATAGTTTTTGTATTATCTATCTCAATTCCGCTTACAATACCATAACTACCAAAAAAGCTTTTATATTTAGTTAACGAATTCCTAAAGATGTTTAAATCATCGTTTAAGGAGGTCTTTATGGATGGTCTGTCGAGAAAATCCGAAAGTATGTAATCTCGCATACCTATTCTTATTCTGGCATAAGCGTTACTCATATCAATAAGATGCGTCATAGGAACAGAAACGGTTTCGTGGTTATCCTTTACCATTTGAACTATACCGGAACCCCTGTACATTGCAAATAGGGCACCGCAAATATTTAAAATAACGGCTACGGCGACCAAGATGTATAGCTTTTTTGACAGGCTCAGATTTTTCATAAAGATACCTCCTAATATTTTATTAAAAGCAGTATAGCATTTGCATAAAAAAGTTACAATGGAATTTTTTAATTTTCACGCAAAAAGTTAAAGGTGGTTTAAAGATGAATAAAAAAAATATAAAGCGTATGCTTGAAATTTTGGACAACACATACGGCGGTGAGCGTTGCTATTTGAATTACGAAACACCCGAGCAATTGCTTATAGCGACAATATTAAGCGCACAGTGTACAGACGAACGCGTTAATAAGGTTACGGAGTCGCTTTTCAAAAAATATAAAAGCTTGTCTGATTATTTAAGTGTTCCCTTGGAGGAATTTGAGGAGGACATAAAAACCTGCGGGTTTTATAAGGTTAAAGCAAGACATATTGTTGACACAGCCAGAATATTACTTGAAGAGTATGACGGAGTTGTGCCATCAGAGATGGAGCTTTTGACAAAGTTGCCCGGTGTAGGACGCAAAACAGCTAATATAATACGAGGGCACATATTCCAAATTCCTAGCATAGCTGTAGATACTCATGTAAAACGTCTTTCAAAGCGACTGGGTTTAACAGAGAACACAGACCCTGACAAGATTGAGATGGATTTAATCTCTAAGATACCCAAGCAGCATATGATAAGACTTAACACACAGCTCATAGCACATGGACGAGCCGTATGCACAGCAAAAAAGACGCACTGTGAAGAATGCGTCTTGGCTGAGGTTTGTAAGAAAGCTATATGATAACTTTAAAAACTATATGATTGGTTCCGTTTATCTCCTTGTTGAAGGCTATTACGGAACCATTATTATTTTGAACGAGAGTTTTGAGATTATAAAGACCTATCCCCCTATCCTTTCCCTTTGAACTGTATCCTCTTTTAAATAATTTTTGCAAAACATCTTCGGGCATAGGCGCATGAGGGTTGCAGACTTCCGTTACAAGGCTGTCGTGTTGGCGGTATATGCGTACAAGAACTGAATTTGAAGCTTCAATTCCGTTATCAATAAGCGTACCTATAATTTCGGCTAGCTGATAATCATCTATGCTTGCGCTCATCGAATAGTCACCGATTTCAACATCTATATGCTTGCCGCTATTTTCTGCATCCATAACCTTTGAAGCTATGAGTGCTGAAACAAAGTGGCGTTTTATATCGAGGAAACGTGAAAGATATTTGTTCTCGCCGGATACTTTAGTATATTCGGCTATAGCTTGCGAAAGACTTTCGTAGCTGTTGTAAAGGTTAGGCAACATAGATATTGCTTGCGTACGGTTTTTTTCCTCATGGAGACGGTTTCGCAAACGTTGTATGGATTCACTGAACACCTCAAGAAAACGCTCATCACTTACAGTTTGCTGGCGTGCAGTTTTGCTTGGTTTGCTGTCCAAGAAAATTTCGATAGCTATTACAAGCGTTATTGAAACAGAGATGATTACAAATAAATATTGCTGAAAAAGCATAGTTAAGCGTGTTGTTAAAAGAATTATAAAGCCTATAATTATTATCCGTTTTGTGCGTAACGGTTGAATAGCTTGTGGAAATTCAAACAAGCCAAACCTAAGAGATATTTTAACTACAATGAAAAAACAAATTGCAAAACCAATTAAGCTCAACACGGTAGCTTTCATAACTTTTTACCTGCAAAATTGGTTTTATACGCGCGCCCTAAAGGTATGATTTTGTTTATTTTACGAATCAAGATTTCGTAACGCGAAGAATCTACCTGTTGCACGTAGTTCAGGTTAACGATATAACTTTTGTGGCATTGCACAAATGGTTCTTCAAGCTTCTGTAACATCTGCTTTAAAGAATAGTTTTTTATAATCACAACATCATCTGCGAGCCAAACGGTCACATCATGTGACATGCACTCTACAATAGCAATATCCTCTTTTATCAATCTATACCGTTTGCCACCGGATTCAATCTCAACAAAGTTACCTCTTGTTATTGAGCTTATACTGAAAATGTCTTTTAAAGTTTCAAGCAAGTCTTCCTTCCGAAACGGCTTTTCCAAGAATTTATAGCAATGCGTCTGGTTTACCGCCTCAAACACCTTTCCTGGATTAGCTGTTATGTATATTATCGGTACATTTGCATAACGAGGGTCATCGACTATGTGCTTGCCGATTTCAATACCAGCGTTGTCATTCTTTGGTATTGCAATATCAAGCAAAAACAAGTCTATAACCCCTTTTTGAATATGCTCCAAGGCTTCCTTTACAGAGCTTGCATTGTATATCTTAGCTATACGCCCCAAATCCTCGAAGGCTTCGGTCACAATATGTCCTACGCCTTTTTGAATTATAGGGTCATCCTCAAAAATAAGTACGTTAAACATGTTTTCCTCCTCTTGGCGAAAACGCATAAGTGATAATTAAAATAGATAAGAAAAGCCACAAACGAGTTTCTGATAAATCTATAAACGGCTTTAGGTCATAGACGTTTGCTGTAAAGTCTAAGCATTCTGAGATACTTGAACCTTTGAATGTTGGTATGCTTTCATAGCTTGCATCCGGTGCATCACAATTGACCAATATAAGCATATCAACAGCATCAGGCAAAAGGTTGTCCGTAATCTGCATCCCCACACAAACAACGCCTATATTTTCTCGCAAGCCCAGAATATATAAAATATCTGTAATATTAGAGCTGTTTGCGACATAAACACTGAATCCTCGTTGATAATATGCGTTAACAAGCGCAGGTGTAAAGACGTCTGTTTTTTGTGAATCTTGCGTGATTTGCGTGAGCAAAAGAATATTGCGTTCACCGTTTTTATAAAATTCTATACCGCCAAATCTTTCTGAAGGTTTCGGCATGTTGTTTGTTCGATTTATTATGACTAGAGCCGCAACCAAGATTATTAATGGCAATATTGTTTTAAAAATCAACCTTTTTATAATTACAGCCCTCCTTTCAAAGTGCTTGTCACCTCTAAAAAACCCTGACTTTTTCGGAGGCTTCTTGTTGTTTATGCAATATATTTGTTGTTTGTGCGTTACTTATTGAATAATGGATTATATTGTCGTATTGTATCAGGCATAAAGGGGGTGAGTTTATGAAAGGTAAAACCAAATGGGTGGCTTTGGCGGTTCTTGTTTTTGCGATTGGAATTGCAGCCTATTTATATTTGAGGCCGAAGACAATTGAAACAGTCGGACTGGAATATGAAAATGCCACAATGGGTATTATGCCGGGCATAGATATTGAAGCACGGCAGAGGGAGTTGCAAGAAGTTCTTGACAAAAGCATGATAGCATTTTCAATCAACACAAACCCAACCTTCGAAAGCGGTGACTCAAAGGGTAATATTATGATTGAAAATCCAACTCATAACGCCAAGCTACTTATCGTTGAAGTGTACTTAAGTGACACCGATGAGTTGGTTTATACGTCAAAAGCTATCAAACCCGGTTTTTATGTAGAGGAGGTTATGCTGGACAAAAAACTTTCAAAAGGTTCCTATCCTGCGACTGTCTATTTCAAGGGTTATACGGAAGATACTCAAGAATACATTGGTCAGACAGGTGCGGATATCGTTTTGCACATTTTAAGCTAGGAGGTTCACTATGAAGAAAAAAATCACAGCCATTTTAGCCGCTTTAGCGCTTGTAAGCGTTGTAGCACAAGGATCATCTTACAATAATATTGATATAGCCGCAGATGAAGGTAAACAGGTAACTATGATCGGTACAATAGTGCCTTCGGTTATATCCGTAACATTGCCGGCCGTTATCCCATTCGACATAAGCAAGAACGTTACGGGAGAAAACAAGGTAATTTCACCTGTAGTTACAATCAAAAACAATTCAACCATACCGTTGTTTGTATCCATAAGGCAGACAAATATAGACATGAGATCGCTAGGCTCAACACAGTGGAGCGATACAGGTGAAGTGAACGATTATGACAATAAAATAGCCGTAGGATTTAAAAAGGTATTCTACGCAACCGATGCAAGACCCACAACCGTATCCAGCTCCTACTGGTTACGTTCAGGTGACAATCAAATCGGTCTTATGGAACTCCCAAGAAATTCCGACGGCTACGCCTATGTTGTTGGAAGAATCGGTAATGCAGTGCCCGAAAACGCCGGTACAACCTTCTCCGTTGTTCCCACGTTTGTTGTAACAACCACCTCAGCAGGGCTTATCTTTAATGACAGACAATAATTGTTTAATAAGCTGTCGCATTATGCGACAGCTTATTTTTTAATTTCATTCATCTACACGTAAAAACAACTGCCGCCGATAAATTCCCTTAAAAGTGAATTAGAGGGAACTTGTTCACTACTTATGCTTAAGAAACAATCCAAGAACTTGGCAAGGCGTCTGGCCTCGGCATAATATGGAGAGGATTTTTGAACATCAAAGAGTAATGGCTCCGCAAAATATTTGAGAACGCAAAGCTCATATACAAGAGCAGAGTTGAAGAAAGCGTCCGCTTCATCCTGAAACGGAAAGATGTACCTATGCTCACCGCGTCCAACGGAAGGCCACATAGACATGGTTTTTTCCGCACTTGCACCTCTGTACATACTATCTCTTACAACGCGTCTTATAAGTCTCGTATCTGTGGTTGGTATACGATTGTGGTCGTCAACATTTATCTGTGTAAGTGCTGAAATAAATATTTTGAATTTCTTATCCCTAGAAACACATTGAGAAAGCTTTTCATTAAGACCATGGATACCTTCCATAACAATAATCTCATTATGGTTAAGCTTTAATTTATGCCCATCTTCACGCATACCGCTTAAGAAGTTGAAGTGGGGGAGGGTGACTTCTTGCCCGCTTAAGAGCTTGGTCAAATCTTCGCTTATCCTATCAAGGTCAAGCGATTCTAGGCATTCAAAGTCACGTTGACCATGCTCGTCTAGTGGTACGTCTACACGGTTCTTGTAATAATTATCAAGCGAAATAACATGCGGCTTTAGACCATTTACACGTAGTTGAACGCTTAAACGGTTTGCGAAGGTAGTCTTGCCTGAAGATGACGGGCCCGCGATAAGCACAAGAGATTTGTGTTCATCGGCAATCATATCAGCTATTTGTGCAAGTTTTTTTTCATGTAGAGCCTCGGATATACGAATCATATCCGAAATTCCGCCTGCACATATAACGTCATTTAAGTCACCAACAGTTTCAACTTTTAGAATCTTTGTCCAATCTGCGGCTTCTTTGAAAACTTGAGTGAGCTTACTTATTGACTTAACTTCCATAAACGTATCTTTGTTAAGCGGATTAGGAAACTGAATCATAAAGCCGCTGTCTTTTTTTATGAGCTTAAAGCTTGTAAGAAATTTTGTGTTTATAACCATGGGGCCGTAAAAATAGTCATACAGCCAGTCAAGATTATAGAGATTTACGTTTGATGTACGTCTATATTTGAGGCTTTTAACCTTGTCAGAAAGCCCCGTTTCTGCACAAAGAGAAATTGCTACATCAACGGGCAATGAATGCTTGGTGATAGGAATAGCCTTATTAACGGATTCCTTCATCTTTTTAATGAATTTCTCCAATAAATCATCGCTTATGCCTTCAGGATAATCCGGTAATTCACAAAAATAATTTTTATTGATTGAGTGTTCAATCCTTATTCTTGTCTTCTTACCCAAAATTTCTTTAACCGCATAGATAAGCAAAAACGATACGGAACGCTGATAAGCTCGAAAACCATTCGGGTCATCCAAGCCAAGGAATTCTACATTGCTTTCATTCTTTGGGATTCTGTTTAACTCAAAAATTTCATTGTTGACCTTTGCAAGAAACGGCGTATCAAATTGTCCCTTATTCACATAATTAAAAAGTTGCATTAGATTGTCTGTATCTGCAACCTCAACAACATTTTTACCAACAAAAATTTTCATCAAACACCTCCAGGCCAATATTGAGTTTGGTTTTTAAAAGTTGCTTAAGGGAGTCTGCAAAGATAATCTCGGATTTATAATGTGTTATATCAATATATGAAAGACCATTAGCAAGCATATCTAAAACAATATGATATTTACAGTCGCCGGTCATATAAACGTCGCAATTGCCTATAACCTCCGAAATGGCAGAAGAACCGTTACCTGTGCAAAGTCCGATTCTTCTAATCTCTCGTTCTTTTTCTCCAAAATAATCTATCCCATCAATGTTTAAAGCCTTTCCAACTTTTTCAGCAAGATTTCTAAGTGTCATAGGCCTATTTAAAGTTATAAATCGTCCCAAGCCTTGCTTTAAGTTTTGAGTCGCGGTTGGATCTATGTCAAGACCCAATCTTTCCACAAGCCAGTCGTTAAGTCCCCCCGACACTGCATCAAGATTTGTATGCATAGCAAAAACCGATACACCATTCTCAATAAGCCTTATTAAACGTCGTCCCAAAGCTGTGTCCTTTGTTATGTTTTTTATAATGCTGTTGAACAAAAGCGGGTGATGGGCAATGATAAGTTCAGAACCTAATTCAATAGCCTTATCAATGGCCTTGTCTGTAACATCCAAGCACAAAAGAGCAGAGGAAACTTCATCTCTGCCCTGAACCAAAAGCCCAACATTATCTGATTCAACTGCAAACTCGCGGGGTGCAATAGTATCCAAAACGTTTATAATGTCTGATAGTTTCATAACTTTAAATTAAACCTCCCTCGGCTGTGCATCAAAAATGACATATCGTTTTCCGGCATCAATAATCGAAAATTCGTCAGCTTCAAAGTTATTACTATGTAAAAACTCCATAACGCGTTCCGGATTTTTTTGAGGGCTGAGAATTAGTTGCTTAAGACTTTTCATAACGGGTAAAGAGGCTTCAAGAATTTCCATAATAAGGCATCCGCCCATACCGGAAATAACAGCACACTCAACCTCAAAGGCCTTAACTGGTGTAAGACCATATCCAAGTCTAAGTTCAATAATATCATCTAAGCCGTAAATCTTTAGATTTTGTTTTGCGCGTTTAAGCGGGTTCTCGTTCACGTCCGTAGCTATAATTCTGTCAAACATCCCTTTTTTTGCCAAAAATATCGGAAGATAACAATGGTCTGTACCAATGTCAGCTACCGTTTTATATCTGATTAATTCTGAAATATTGTTTAATCTGTTAGATAATTTCATAGTTTTTATAATTAATCCAAATAATCCTTAAGTTTTTTACTGCGGCTTGGGTGTCTGAGCTTACGCAAAGCCTTCGCCTCAATCTGCCTTATGCGTTCTCTTGTAACATTAAATTCCTTTCCAACTTCCTCCAAAGTTCTTGCACGTCCGTCGTCAAGTCCAAAACGCAGACGAAGAACCTTTTCTTCACGGTCGGTTAAGGTGTCCAGAACTTCCATAAGTTGTTCTTTAAGCAAGGTGAATGCGGCAGCTTCAGCAGGTGCGGGTATATCGTCGTCAGGTATGAAGTCTCCAAGGTGGCTGTCTTCTTCTTCACCAATTGGGGTTTCAAGAGATACAGGCTCTTGTGCAATCTTCATAATTTCTCTAACTTTCTCAACAGGCATCTGCATTTCCTTTGCAAGCTCATCTGCTGTAGGGTCACGTCCGTACTCTTGAAGCAAAAGCCTTGAAACCCTGATTAATTTGTTAATCGTTTCAACCATATGGACGGGTATACGAATGGTTCTTGCTTGGTCTGCAATTGCACGTGTAATAGCTTGCCTTATCCACCAGGTTGCGTAGGTGCTGAACTTGTAGCCTTTTCTGTAGTCAAATTTTTCAACGGCTTTAATAAGTCCGAGATTGCCTTCTTGAATCAAGTCCAAAAAGAGCATACCGCGTCCGACATAACGCTTTGCAATACTTACAACCAAACGCAAATTAGCCTCTGCCAAACGTTGCTTGGAAGCCTCGTCTCCGTTTTCCATATCCTGAGCAAGTGTGATTTCTTCCTCTGCGGTTAACAAAGGTACCTTACCAATTTCTTTAAGATACATACGTACATGGTCATCAATGCTAATTGCACCCTCGGCTAAGGAAATACGTTCCAGGTCTTTCTCCACATCCTCTTCGATAATCTCGGAACCGCCTACAATCTCGATACCTTGAGATTCGATGAACTCATAAAGTTTTTCTATTTGCTCTGGATCAACTTCCACATCACCCAGAGCGTCCATCATTTCTTTTTGGTCTATAACGCCTTTTTTCTTTTTTGCGTTAGCCACCAATTCCCTAAGCTTATTAAGAATTGCTTCATCTAGATGTTCAAATGTCATGCTTTGGTGTCTCCTTTCAAAATTCCTAAGGATTTTTTATATTCTGTCATTTTAATAATTTCTTCCATATTATCTCCCGCATTTTGGAGACAAAATTTATAATAAGCGGTTTTAATTACATAAACCCAATCGTTAATCATCTGATTAAGAGTTTCCTCATCCATATCCTGAGGCTCTGATTTATTCTGGGGGTTGTAAAAAAGACCGGCTACATAACTTTGTTCGTCGGTTGTTTCAAAATAGCTTGGCAACTCCGACAATTCTATTCTTTCCTTTTCTGCTGCAGTTATTATGGTAAAAAGCCTCATAAACGGTTCTGTGCAGAATTCTTGAGGCGTTAAAATTTGGGAAAGGTTTTTGCGTATATTACCATTGTTGGCAATTATTGTTAAAATATTCCTTTTGGCTGTAATTAGTCCCCTATCCTCTGTTTTGTTCGCGTTTTTTTGATAAAAAGTGTTATTAATAGACTTATTATCAAAGGCTAGGCTAGGGGAGTGCTTTATCATCTCTTTTTGTATTGCCCCCTCTGCAATATTCGTAAGGCTTGAAACCTTTTTGACATAAGCATCTTGTTCGACAGGGTTTTGCAAAGCCGAAAGAATCTTAGCCGCCTCCGTAACAAAAAGGATTTTTTGTTCGGTATTGCTTAAGTCAAAGCCTTTCATTATATGATTAAGCTGAAAATCCGGATAATATAAGGCACCACTAAGGACTTCCGCAAAGCGAGATGCACCATACTCCTTAATCAATTCGTCAGGGTCTTTAGCCAAATCCTGAGAAAGTACATTGACATGTAAGCCGCCATCAACCAAAACGGGTATAGCACGTAGCGCAGCAGTAACCCCTGCAGTATCACCATCAAAAGATAAAGTTACAGATTTTGTATATTGTTTTAAAACACGGGCATGCTCTTTGTTAAAAGCTGTACCAAGAGCCGCAACAGCATTGTTAAATCCGTGTTGATGAAGACTGCAAACGTCCATATAGCCTTCAACAAGTAAAAGGCGATCCGTTCGGGATTTTTTGGCAATGTTAAGACCGTAAAGTACGCGACTTTTTTCAAAAACAAGCGTTTCCTTAGAGTTTATGTATTTCGGCCCTTCGCCGGATAAAATGCGCCCGCCAAAACCCACAACACGATTGGCTGTGTCTATAATCGGAAAAATAAGTCTGCCTGAAAACATATCCCTAACGTTGTTGTCAAATTTTACAAGCCCTGATTGTTCCATAAGCTCCATATCGACGTTTGATGAGAGTAAGTGGTTGTATAGAGCTTTTCTGTCAGAAGGAGAATATCCAAGACCAAAACGTTTAATTGTTTGAGGGCTTAACATGCGCTTGGACAGGTAATCAAGCGCAACACTGCCGCTTGATGAGATAAGGTTGTCATAGAAAAACCTTGCGGCAATTTTATTTACTTCGTAAAGGCGTTCGCGTAATTGCGCATTTTTTTTTGCGGCCGGAGTAGATGTTTTCTCAGGCAATTTGTAACCGGCCCTGTTCGCTAAGAATGACAAAGCTTCAAGAAATGTATAATTTTCAAGCTTCATCAAAAATGTGAAAACATTGCCGGCCGCACCGCAACCAAAACAATAAAAGCCTTGACGCTCCTGACTAACAGAAAACGAAGCGGACTTTTCCTTATGAAACGGACAAAGACCGAAATGGTACGCTCCCTTACGTACAAGGCTTACATACGAGCCGATAAGCTCAACAACATCATTTCTTATACGCACTTCTTCAATAACATCCGGTGAATATATAAAAATACCCCCCACATCATTATTTCCAACGAAGCTTGAAATCTGTAAGCCGTCGGATTGTGCTTGTAAGTGGTTTAAAGCTTGTTATTATTTTAGGAGGTTCATATGATTGAATAGCGTCTTCATAGACGGATATAACTTGATTTGCAAAATGCTCGGCGGATAGAGTTTCCAAGGTTATTGAAGCTTCCTCGGAAATTTGTTGTCTCAATGCTTCATCAGTAAGCATGCGTTCAAGACAATTTGTAAGTTCTTCATCTGTATCAAAAACAAGACCATTTTTTTCATGTGTGACAACGGACAAAAAGCTAGGGTCGTTCTTAACAACGATGGGAAGACCGGAGGCCATAGCTTCGATGTGGGTGAGTCCTTGCGTTTCGGAGGTTGAAGCTGTCACGAAAACATCACCCGTACGATAGTATTTGCCAATGCTTTCCCAAGGCTTTGCTCCTGCAAAGATAACACTGTCTTTTAAATCTAGACTTGCAGCAAGCCTTTCAAGCTCAGATCTAGCTGGTCCGTCACCGTATACAACAAATTTAACATTTGGTACTCTTTTAAGCAATTCAGGCATTTGCCTAATTATGACATCTATGCTCTTTTCCTTTGCGACACGTCCAACCGTTATGATTGTAGGACACTCAGAAATACCTAATGCTTTCCTTTCGGCTTCAATCTCCTCTTTTGAATAACGCCCCTCAGAAAAAGGTTCAAAGTCTATGCCGGTTGGGATAACCCTTATATCACATTTAATACCATAGCTTAGAAGCGAATTCTTAGCTTTTTCAACAGGAGCTATTATAAGCTTAGCTCCGCTACAGAAAATGCGTATATAACGTTTTGCAGTTCCTTTTGAAATTATTTTGCCATTTGCAACATAGTGTACATAATCCTCGTACATAGTATGGTACGTATGTACGGTAGGAATTTTAAAAAACTCTGAAACAACACGCCCGAATATACCCAAAGGAAATTCAGTTTGGGTATGAACGATATCCAACTTAAGCTTTTTAATAAGCCAGAAAAGCTTTGGCGGGTATAGATAAGCCGCCCTATGAGTTGGAAGAAATACAAAAGGGACACTGGGAAGTCTGAATATATTGGGAACATTCTCAGCCCTGGGGTCGCTTGTTGTAAAAATGTATACGTTGTGGCCAAGCTTGGTTAATTCCCGCTCAAGCATCATCGTTGATGTTGCAACGCCGCTTATTTGCGGAAAATACGTATCTGTAAAAATGCCTATATTCATAAGACCTCACAATCTAACTTTTCATAATAATTTAATATTTTAACCTTAAGCTCATCATTTATAGATGTATTTTTAACCAAAGCAGTAAGTTCATCTATTTCTGTATGAAGTTTTTTTGAATTTTTAACACATACATCGCCTAAAAGAAAATAAGGCGCACTTAAATCAGAGCCATTTTTAACAACAGCACGCAATATAAGCTCACAGTCATCATAGCTCCCTTCCTCATAAAGCTGTTTCGCATAATCTGATAAAAGTCTGCATAGCCTTTGATAAGCCTCCTCGTACATAGCTATAACTTCAAGGTTGGCCAAGCCGTATTTAAGCTTAAGTTCTTTGTTAGTCATATTTCCTATGTGGAGCATCTTGGCATCCTTAAATTTAAGGATTTCATCTTTCTTAGAAGATTTTTCAAGAGGCAGATTCTCAAGGGGCAGACTAATAAAAAGGCTTTCGTCTATATCCGTTCTTCTTGTGTCATTTGCAAGGCTATCCTCTCTAAAGTAATCTTCATTCTTTTTTTTGAGAACTTTGTATTCATCATAACCTTTCTTCATCTTTAACCTGAGCCAAACAAAGAAAGTAACCGTTATAATGAGAAAGGTAAAAGCAGGAAATGTAAACCCAGACATAAAAACCCCCTGTAAAATCAAGGTGAAATTTTCTTCAAAATTATAGCTAGTCTATAGTATAACACCAAACGAAATTTTTTGCAAATTTTTAGTTGATTTTTCT
>CAYPQA010000048.1:0-17503 GCA_964412725.1 uncultured Eubacteriales bacterium | reverse complement strand
TAATAATATTTTTTTAAGCGGTTCACATTTATTTACTATTTTCATTCTAGATCGTTTAAAAATTTTTGTAAGAAATTTCGGGTTATCTGTTAATGTAAGCGAAATAACAAAATATCTATGATTTTGACTGTAATTTTTCTGGAATATTCCTGATTCGTCAATATAAACGTATAAAGCTTTTTCTTCGCTCATATAACTAATCTCCTTATAAATTTTTTATCACAAGTGAATTAAAAACTAGTATTATCAATATTATATCATGCGTTATTGAGTTCTACAATGTATTGTCGAAAAATAAACAGAAGGCTCTAAGCTTATCAGTGATTTTTAACACTGATGAATTTAGAGTCTTTTTATTAGTCTTTATTCAGAAATACAAACCTCTTATATTTTTCAATCTGTTGTATCTTTTATTACCAAGCCGCATACCATTCCACAACTTTCTTTATCATTAGGCCGAGAACGAAATCCTTTTTTTATATAAAACTCTTCTTTACCAATTGCCGACATTAAGCCCACAGTAATTGTAGTACCTTTAATCGCATTATCGCTTACATATTCAAACAAACAATCTATTATCTTACTTCCGATACCCAAACGCTGATAATTTGGTATAATGAAAAGGTCTTATATACTCCTTAACGCTAAAAATCTGCACTTCTTTCTTCGCGAAATGGCGCAAACTTGCCTCTACAAGTTTGCAAACGCTCGAAACAAGTGAGATTTTAATGCGTTAAGGAGTATATGTAAACAATTCGAGCCATATCACCAACCAGTCTACCCATTCCCACAACTTGATCTTGTATTCTTACCCCTATAATATACAGACTGTTTTCTAAAGCCTTTTGAACCTGATTTTGGTTAAGTCTACCAAAGCCCACAGTTTCTTGAATGTCACAAAATTCGCCCGCTGTAATACTATTTATAGTTTACATAATCATACACCATCTATAAATTCTTTCAGCACATCACCCAAGAGCGTTAAACCTTCAACAATCCTATCTTCCGGCATATTGGAAAAATTAATTCTAAATGTATTTTCTCTTCCTCCGTTTGGAAAGAATGATCCGCCCGGAACAAAGGCCACGTTCTTCTCAAGGCTTTTTTCCAAGACATCACGTGCATTTATGTGAGCGGGCAATTCGACCCAAGCAAATAATCCGCCCTGAGGCTTCGTAAATACAACTTCTTTAGGAAATACATTTGCCATTGTCTCTATTGCCAAGTCTCTGCGTTTTCTGTAAACCTCACGGATTCTTTCGATATGTTCATCAATATCATACAATTCAAGGTACTTTGATATTTCCATCTGTGCAATGGTGTTGCATTGTAAATCAGTTCCCTGCTTTACAAGTACATATTTGCGGATAACATCCTTGTCTCCCGCAATCCAACCTATACGATAACCGGGACAGAAAATTTTTGAGAATGTTCCTGTGCATAGTACATTTCCTGTTGAATCAAAGGATTTTACAGAGTTCAGAGAATCACCTTCAAATCTTAATTCCCCATAGGGGTTGTCTTCAACAACAGCAATACCATATTCCGCGGAAATTTCGGCCAGTTGTTTGCGGCGTTCAAGGCTCCAAGTACGCCCCGTTGGATTTTGAAAATCGGGAATAGCATAAATCAGCTTTGCTTTCTTGCACATTTCAAGCTGTCTCCTAAGCTCAGACATCACCATACCATGTTCATCCGTCGGGATTTCTATAAAGTCGCAACCGTAAGCTCTGAACGCACTGATTGCCGCAAGATACGTAGGGCTTTCGCAAAGCACAACATCACCCTCATCCAGAAAGACCTTTCCTGTAAGGTCAAGAGCTTGCTGTGAACCGTGCACGATTAAGATATTGTCACAATCAAAATTTGTACCAAGCCTATTGTTCATACGGTTTGAAATCCATTCTCTTAAAGGTTTGTATCCTTCTGTTGTTGAATATTGCAATGCCTTTGCGCCGCTTTCTTCCAGCACAAGCCTATTAACTTCTTTAATTTCATCAACTGGGAATAGTTCCGGCGCAGGCAATCCACCCGCAAATGAAATAATCTCAGGTCTTTCCGTAACTTTTAAAATCTCGCGAATTTCTGATGCTTTTATATTAGCCATCCTTCTTGCAATTTTAAATTCCATTCTGATCAACTCCTTGTATTTAATTCCGAGCATAATACCACAAAGCCAAGCCAACCACAATAAAATATCACAATTAACGCACAGGGCAATTGAATCGTTGTACCATTCTGCCACTATTCTATACTCCTTAACGCTAAAAATCTGCACTTCTTTCTTCGTGAAATTGCGCAAGCTTGCCTCTACAAGTTTGCAAATGCTCGAAACAAGTGCGATTTTAATGCGTTAAGGGGTATACTTCAAACCAACCAAAAATGGGATGCCTTTTACAAAAGGCATCCCATTTTTGATTATATTGCTTAAGAGGTATGTCTCAATACCTCAGTTACTTAGTCCATTTATCGCAAACTCAAGATGTACCCCTTTTGGGATAAAATCTTTAGTTTGATGTTGTTAAATTAGATTTTGACAAAATCCGCGGCACCATGCTTGCAAATCGGACAGATATAGTCCGCAGGTAAGGTGTCACCTTCATATACATAATTGCAAATCTTACAGCGAAAACCGGACTTTTCCGTGCTTTGAGGTTTGGGCTTAATGTGTTGCTGATAATAAGTATAGGTTAGGCTGTACTTATCGCTTAAGACCTTTGCGTCTGTAACCTCGGTTTTAAAAACGCTGTGTGTGCCGAAGTCGAATGTGTCAAGGATTTTCATAGAGATATAGGCATTTGTTTGCTGTGGCAAATAGATAAGCCCATTATCGCTTCTTGAAACATTATCAAACCCCTCAAATTTGTTCACGTCACGTCCTGACTGATACCCGAAACGCTTAAAGATATCAAAGCTTGCCTCGGTCGTAAGCACAGAAATATTGCACTTCTTCGACTTAACAATCATATCGTGTGTAAAAATCTGCTTGTTCACACTTATAAGACTTGTATAGGGCTCAGTACTTCCAACCTGTAAAACTGTGTTGATTATACAGCCGTTGTCCTTTTCACCTTCCTGTGCAGTTAATACAAACAATCCGTAACTTACCTTAAACAAAGCATTGCTGTCCATTAAATCACTCTCCGTTTTTTTATTTTATTGTTCCTTTTCGTAGCGAGAAATATTAAGCAAAATTCCAACTGCACCAAGCATAATAACGAGTGCTGTGCCACCATAGCTTATAAACGGCAATGGTATACCTGTGTTGGGCATAGAATTTGTTACAACCGCCACGTTAATAATAACTTGAATAGCAATCATAGTGACAATGCCGCAAGCCACCAAGCAACCAAAAGTATCTGGTGCCCTCATAGCAATTTTATAGCCTCGTACAATCAAAACCGTGAATAGTAATAAAACAACAAAAGCACCTAAAAAACCCAATTCCTCACAGATTATGGCGAAGATAAAGTCGTTTTGCGCCTCAGGAGTAAAGCTTTTTTGTCGGCTCTGACCGATGCCAAGCCCAAAGATCCCACCGCTTGCAATGGCGTATAGAGATTGGATAATTTGAAAGCCCATACCAGACGGGTCATCGAATGGACGTAACCAAACGTCAAAGCGTTTACCGCGGAAACCATCCGAGAAAAACGCAATGTATGACACCAAGCCTCCTATTGCGGAAATCCCCGCAACCACAAACCGCACCGTGTAAGGGCTTGCAACAAAAATGATAACCATTCCAACAGAAAAAACGACTATGGTTGTGCTCAAGCCTCCAAGGAGTACAAGTGAGGACACAACTCCAACAACACCGCAGCAGAACATAAAACCGCCCCAGTTTTTGAGGATGTTCTTGTTGGATGAGATAACCACAGACAAAAACAATATGACACCTATTTTTGCAACCTCGGACGGTTGAAACTGCCCGATAACCGGTAGGGTAATCCAACGCTTTGCACCGTTTACTTCTGTACCGAATATAGAAACTATGACGAGGGCTACGCAGGAAAATATGTAAATCATTAACGCAAAGCGTTTGAGATACCTATAGTTAAAAGTTGAGGCAAACATCATGACGCAAAATCCCATAACTGCGGCTAAACTTTGTTTCTTAAGGAAGTGATACATATCATTAATCTTGGGATTCGTGGCGGCTGTGTAAAAACTTGCCGAAAAAACCATAATAACACCAAAAAGTACAAGGATAACTGTGACGCAAAGAATCGTGGTATCAACACCTGTAACACTTATAAGCTTTTTATTATCGATTTTCCTCGGCTCTTTTGC
Organism: uncultured Eubacteriales bacterium; assembly: GCA_964412725.1. Lineage (GTDB taxonomy): Bacteria > Bacillota > Clostridia > Lachnospirales > CAYPQA01 > CAYPQA01. Next base: position 13,213 of record CAYPQA010000048.1, on the reverse strand, counting down.
GACTTCTCTCCTAGCTCCTTTTACGGTTTCCATGACATCCCCCCTAAAGTGCTCTTACAAAATCCTTAAACATATCGCCGCGCTGTTCATAGTTGTCAAACATATCCCAACTTGCGCAAGCCGGCGCAAGAAGTACACAATCACCGCTTTCGGCAATTTCATAGGCCAAGTCCACAGCTTCACGCAATGAATTAACCTTCTCATAGCTTTGGAAACCATGAGCATCGCAGGTTTCAATAATCTTGTCTGCGACCTGCCCCATAACAACAAGCTTTTTTACACGCCCCATAAATAGTTTAACCCAATCGTCAAACTCAACGCCCTTATCGTAACCGCCGCCTATTAAAACAATCGGTCTTTTGAATGCAGCAATGGATTTTATCGCAGCGTCGGGGTTCGTAGCCTTTGAGTCATTATAAAAGACAATGCCGTCCTTCTCACGCACATATTCAAGACGGTGTGAAACAGCCTTAAACGCACTAACCGCGCGTTTTATCTCAATCGGGTCAAGCTTAAAGCATAAGCCCATACATATTGCGGCCAAAACGTTCTCAACGTTATGGTCTCCAATTATCGGAATTAAATCCAAGGACATAACCTTACCCTCAAAACCGTCAACTTTCGCATATATGTCCTCTCCGTCAAGATAAACCCCTTTATCAAGGCGGCTAAGACGGCTGAAATAATATACCTTGCCCTTTGCCCCCTCACCAAGCTTACGACAGATTTCATCGTCATAATTCAAAACCGTAAAGTCGTCTGCGGTTTGATTTTCAAAAATCCTTGCTTTGACTCGAATATACTCCTCCATTGTCTTATGCCTGTTCAAATGATCCGGCGTTATATTCAAGATAGCGGCTACGTGTGGCTTAAAGCAATGGATGGTTTCAAGCTGGAAACTGCTTATTTCAAGCACAGCCGGTGTTTCGGGCTTCATAGACAGTACATACTCCGTGAAAGGCTCGCCAATGTTTCCCAGGGTTTTTGTGCCCGGATGAGCAGTTCTCACAACATCACCCAAAAGCGTAGTTGTCGTTGTCTTTCCATTCGTGCCTGTTATTGCAAACAATGGCGAATTACATTGCGAATACGCAAGCTCAATTTCGCCCCAAACAGGTATTCCAAGCTCACGCGCTTCACAAAGAAACGGCAAATCAAACGGTATACCGGGGCTTATAACGATAAGGTCAAAACCGCTCAAAACCTCGGGGTTTTTGCCGAGGATGACATCAAAGCCGTCTTTTCTGAGCGTCTCCGCCAATTCCGTGAGCGTATCTGACGCATCGCTTATCGTTACCTCTGCGCCAAGCGATTTCAAAAGCCGCGCCGAGGCCACACCGCTTTTCGCCATTCCTACAACCAAACAATTTTTATACTTAAACATAAATCCTCCGTTAAATTAGTTTAGCGGCTAAGAATCCGATAAGGCAGGCAATGGCTGTCACAACATAAAACAGTGCAACAACCTTTGTTTCCGCCCAGCCGGACAGTTCAAAACTATGATGTATCGGAGCCATTTTAAAGAAACGACGCCTAGTAAGCTTAAAGTAGCTCACCTGAATTACAACAGACAAGGCCTCACAAACGTAAATAATCCCCACAATAGGGATGAACAAAGGCATCCTAAGCAGAACAGCTATAGCCGCAACAAAGCCTCCTAGTGCAAGAGAACCCGTGTCACCCATAAAAACCCTCGCGGGATGTGAATTGAAAAGCAGGAATCCCAAAAGACTGCCCAAAGCTGCACCAGATACAGGAAGGAGTTTTGGATTTAAAACCCAAGCGATAACTGCGAAGAACGTTACAACGAGAGCCGTAACGCCCGAGTCCAGACCGTCCAAGCCGTCTGTAAGATTAACGCTGTTCACAACCGCAATAACCACAAAATAAGTGAAGGGCATGTAAAAAATACCAAGATCAAAGGTCTTGTTTTCCATAAAAGGTATATAAACTTCCGTACCTATGCCCATCCGTGTAACATAAAATACAAAAACCGCTGCAACAACAGATTGCCAGAAAATCTTCTGTCCTGCGCGAAGTCCCAAGGAACGCTTTTTTACAACCTTAATATAGTCGTCCGCAAAGCCTATGAGTCCGGAAGCAACCGTCATAATGATAACAACAAAGGTTTCCGTGTTATCACGCATGAAAAATGCGGAGGAGAGTATAAAGCTTAAAAGAATCATAATCCCGCCCATAGTCGGGGTTCCTGCTTTCTTCAAATGGGACTTGGGGCCGTCGTCACGCACGTTCTGCCCAAATTTAAGCCTATGAAGCCAGGGTATAACAATAGGGCAAAGCGTTATGTTAAAGGCAAAAGCCATCAACACAGCATAAACAACCGTATTCATACCGATAAAATCTCCCTCGCAATCTCGCTGTCATCAAAATGTATAGTTCTGTCTGCAAAAATCTGGTAATTCTCATGCCCTTTGCCCGCGAGAATAACGGTGTCACCCTTTTCCGCAAGAGCTATTGCCCTATGGATTGCAAGTTTTCTGTCAGCAACCTTTTCATATCTTGCACCTTCACATACACCCTTTTCAATCATTCCTATAATCTCGTCGGGCTGTTCTGTCCTTGGATTGTCCGAAGTTATAATCGTTATATCCGAAAGCGACGAAGATATACGCCCCATAATCGGACGCTTTTCTCTGTCACGATCACCGCCACAACCAAACATTGTTATAATCTTTCCCTTAGTGAAGCCTCTCACAGACTTAATGATATTTTCAAGGGAATCCGGACTGTGCGCATAATCTACAATAACATTGAAGCCCTTGTCGTTCTCAATGCTTTGTATGCGCCCGGGTACGCCCTTCATCGTTGACAAGGCCTCCTGAATTGTTGCAACGGGAAGATTAAGCGCAAGACAAACGCCTATAGTACAGAGTGCGTTATAGACTGTAAAGTCGCCCGGAATTGATACATAAATCTCAAACGTGTTCTTGTTATACAAATCAATCGTTGGCAGACAATTTGAGGACAAGACAACGGTAAAGCTGCTGCCCTTGTCTGTATGGCTTATATTAATCGCTCTTATATCCGCTTCCTTATTTATTCCAACCGTTATAACACGACCCTTTGCGCGCCCGACCATGTAATCACCGTGTTCATCATCTATATTGATAACGGACGTTTCACAGTGCTCAAACAATTCACCCTTGGTTTCTTTGTAATTGTCAATTGTTTTATGAAAATCAAGATGGTCTTGGGTCAGATTTGTGAAAACGCCCACCTTAAACTCAAGCCCAACAACCTTTCTAAGCGCAAGCGCATGCGATGTAACCTCCATGACAACTTCGTTAACATTCTTATCGGCCATATGCTTAAAAATCTGCCAAAGCTCAAGCGTGTCGGGTGTTGTGCTTGTTGCATAGTAAATTTTTACGTGTTCGGCTCCGACGCGTGTCTCAACCGTGCCTATAACGCCAACTTTCCCAACCTCTGCATAGTGTTTGTTTAAAACAGATTCAACAAAATATGTGAGTGAGGTTTTGCCGTTTGTTCCTGTGACGCCGATAAGAGAAAATTCATCAGACGGGTTCGCATTAAAATTCTTAGCGATATAAGCCAAAGCCTCTCTGGAATCTGAAACAGAAACAATATTCAAGCCAACATACGGGCTTGTGTCAAGCTCCCTGTCTATAACAATGGCAGAGGCCCCTTGCTCATAGGCCGTCTTTATAAAGTCGTGCCCGTCAACCTTCATACCCCGTATACAGACAAACAAAGCTCCCTGTGTAACACGTCTGGAATCAATAACAACATTCTTAATTTCAACATCCTTACCGGCAACAACCTGATAAGTCACGCCGTTCAAAAGCTTAAATAATTTCATATATGCCTCCATTCAATAAGTATGTCACCTCTAAAAACCCCTGACCTTATCGTTTTAGCGTTGCTACATGATAAAGTCAAAGCGGGGGTTTTATAGGCCTCCAGTATATAACAAAAGTTTCGACGTTTTATTCACAACTTCTCCTGCAAGCGGGAATTGCGTCTTTATGCTCTCGCCATCTCCCACAATCTCGTAACGTATGCCCAAGCTCACAAGAACCTTCTTGGCCTCCGCAATGGTTTTGTCAACAAAATCGGGTACATTAACGCGTGCAACATCGTCACGCTTAAGTTCTTCTTCCGTATATTTAGGCTCAACATCCAAATATGGAAGCGCGTTTTGCAAAATCTCCTTCATAACAGGACCAGCAACCTGACCGCCATAATACGTGCCTTGAGGCTCGTCAATGAGTACGAGTGCGATAACCTGCGGGTCATCTGCGGGCGCAAAGGCCAAAAACGATGCAATGTATTTTCCACTACGACGGGGAAGCTTTTCACTCGTTGCCGTTTTACCGCCAACCTTATAGCCGGGTATGTAGGTTTTATTGCCCGTTCCCGCATATACAACGCTTTCCAAGATTGCACGCATTCTGTCAGAGCTGTCCTTCGAGATTATTGTTTCTCCTTGCTCGCCTGCAAAAAATTCTTCAACAATCGCTCCGCTTTGGTCAATAGCCCTTATGCCAAAATGCGGTGTTATAAGCCGGCCACCGTTAATAACGGCAGATGACGCCCGCAAAAGCTGAAGAGGCGTAATCTGAAAGCTTTGGCCGAAGGACATTGTTGCCAATTCAACAGGCCCAACTTTTTCAAGCTTGTGCATAATAGACACGGCTTCACCGGGCAAGTCAACGCCGGTTTTCTCTCCAAACCCAAACTTTAAAAGGTAGCTGTAAAATTTTTCTGCACCCAAGCGTTCGGCAATCGTCATAAAGACAGGATTGCAGGAGTTTTGAACGCCTTGCACAAAAGTTTGAGAGCCATGGCTTCGAGGTGAACGCCAGCATTTTATCATGCGTCCACCTACAGTAAGGTATCCGCTACACATAAAGCTTGAATTCTCCTCGACGACTTTTTCCTCCAAGCCCGCAACCGACGTTATAATCTTAAAAGTTGAGCCGGGTTCATAGGTATCGTTTATGCTAAAGTTTCTCCACATTTTATTAAGATAATCGTTTTTCTCTTTATCCGTCAAAACATCCCAAACTGCGGCATATTCCTCCGAATTAATCTTGAACGGGTAGTTTAAATCAAAGTCCGGATAGTTAGCCATGCAAAGTATCTCACCGTTTTGCGGATTCATAAGTATTATAGTACCGCGCTTGGCTGATTTTTCCTGTACAACGCGTTTTATAACCGTTTCCGCATACTGCTGTAGAATAACATCAATACTCGTTACTAAATTATACCCATTTTTGGGGTCAATTCTAACCTCTTGGCTGTTTTTATATTCACGGCCGTATATGTCTGTTTCGGTCAGGATTTTACCGCTCTCACCCTTAAGGTACTTGTCATAAACAACTTCCAAGCCCACAACTCCTTGGTTGTCACGTCCTACAAATCCCAAAACCTGAGCAGCCGTTTCAGAATAGGGGTAAACGCGCTTTATGTCTTCGTCAATAACAACGCCGGGCAAGCCAAGCCGCCTAATCTCATCTGCAATCTCCTTTGGAACCTTCGTCTTTATCCTTTCAAGAGCGACGCGCTTGTTGACCTTGCCCAAAACCATTTCATAATCCATTTCGAGCTTTTCGGATAAGATTTTTGCAACACCCTCGTAATCCTTAACCTGGTTGTGGATAACGGATATTGAAGCAACGGTTTCGGTTATGGCTATGACATCAAGGTTTCTGTCCAAGATTGCGCCACGGTTAGGTGAAATAAGCCTATCGCGCGTTTGCTGTGCATAGGCTTTTGTTTGCAAAAAAGCCCCATCAACGGCTTGAATATACAAAACCCTCAGAGACAAAATCATAGTCACAGTGCAGAGGGTTATAAGCAGAAAAAACATCTTTCTCTTTGCCAAAAGGCTTATTTTGTCCATACATAAACCGCCTCATAAATATTCTTGAAACAGTTTATTACGCAAACAAGGCTTGTATGAATAAAACACCCTACTTTACTTTTAATTTTATCTCTATGCCCTTGCGCAGTTTAATATCCGGCCCCGGCATCTGTTCATAAACGCGCTTTTCGACAACCTCACCCTCAGGCTTAGCTTCATCGTTTTCTGAGACTGGACTTTTATCATCTACGACAGGTACAAACCCTGCCTGCAAAAGAAATTCGGTTGCCTCAATTGCTGTAAGACCAATAACATTAGGCACAGGCACAAGTTCACCCTCATCATCGTCTATAACGGTTAAGTATATCGTGGTTCCGGGAGAAACACCTGCTCCGGCTTGCGGAGTGGTGCTTGTGACAACGTTACCGTTTCCGATAATCTTGAAGTCCAATTTGTAGCTGTTGAGGCTTTTAATCGTCTCGCCAACCTTTAAGCCCTTATAATCTTTTAAAACGAAGGAATTTGACTCCAAATCCAAGTTCTCTGTTGAATCACCTGATGATGGTTTTATAGCTTTATAGTTTATAATCTTTTGCAATACTGCCTTTAGCATAGGTGCGGCCGATGCACTACCGCCCTCTGTTGCGAAAGCCGGCCTGTCTATCAAGGCCATAGCAATAATCTCTGGGTCTTCTACAGGCAAGTATGCTATAAAGGTAAGGACTTCCTCCTTCAAACTTCTGTCACCTTGCTGCGCGGTTCCTGTTTTTCCCCCGATATTATAGCCCTCAATCTGTGCGCGTTTTCCGGTTCCTGTTGGAGTTACAACGCTTTGAAGCGCCTTTCTCATAAAGTTTGAAGTTTCCTGAGAAATAACCTTCTTCTGAACTGTGGGCAAAAATTCTTTAACAAGCGAATCGTTTCTGTCAACAACCTGTGAAACGATATATGGCTTCATAAGGTTGCCGCCGTTTATAACCGCAGAAAAAGCATTAATGGCCTGTATAGCCGTATTACTAAATCCTTGGCCGAAACCGCTTGTGGAAAGCTCAGATATATTGAGTTGGCTTAACGTATACATAACGCTTGGCGAAGAGACGCTTTCCTCAGCCGGTAGGTCAATGTCTGTACGCTCTGCAAATCCAAAATCTGTGCGATATTTATAGAATAAATCCCGCCCAAGTCTTTGAGCTATCTCAACCATCGCAGGATTACAGGAATTTGCCAAAACCTGTGTAACGTTCTGAGTTCCATGACCCGGTTCATAGTGACAGCCTATCCTTTGGCCGCTTACATAAATTGCACCGTTGCAAGTGAACGTATCCTCAGGTTTTAAAATGCCTTCTTCCAAAGCCGCGGCGACAACAACAGGCTTAAAGATAGAACCGGGTTCAAATGTTGCGGTTATATTGTAATTTTGCCAAACCCGGTAAAGCTTATCCAATTGTTCGGTTTGTGATAAGCCCGCTAATTCAAGGCGCATGTTCTCGTCTGTGAGACTGTTTATATCGCTAGGAACATTAATGTCAACCGATGGATATTGTGCCATTGCGTAAATCTCGCCCGTATATGGGTTCATAACAATTACTGACGAGCTTCTTGGCGTATATTCCTTACCAGCCGTGAGCACGGCCTCCTCAGCAATCTGTTGAATAACGATATCAAGGTTTGTTATAAGAGAATAACCGTCCTTTGCAGGAATTTGTTGCGTTATCACGTTATTCTCGCCGTCAAAGGTACGAAATACACGTCCGGGCTCTCCTACTAGATATTCGTTATATTTGCTTTCAAGCCCCCAAAGCGTGTCACCTCTCAAAAAACCTATAACGCCGGCCGCAAGATTTTTATGTAAATATACTCTTTTTGAATCTTCTTCAAGCCAAACATTTGGCAGTTTAAGCTCTTGTATCTCCATAGCAAGCTTACGAGCAATGCCCTTAGCCAGTATATAATATGAAGTGTCGTTCACAGCCCGTCCTTCTGCATCGGTGCGTATTAAATCCTTCAACTGGTCAAGCGGTATTGCAAGCATTTGGCTTAGAGATTCGATACAAGCCGTCTGCTCTTCAAGCTTTCTTGTTACAAGTTTTCTTATATCCAAAAAAATATTATACACAACAATACTACTTGCGATGGTCTGTTTATTTCTATCTAAGATACTTCCCCTGTTTGGGTTCACAGCACCCACAATATCATTTGAACCCGATATTTGTTGACGCATTGCACGTTTCTCATAAACTCCGCTATATTTAACCTTTAAATAACCTATCCTGATAAGGAGTGCAACAAACAAGAGAATAATAAAGAAACCAATGGATATCATTTTAGCTCTTCTTTTTCTTTCAGGAGAAATCTTTTTCTTTTTCCTTCTTTTCCTCATTTGAACATCTCCGCATAAGTTTTGTTGATAAAATCCTTAAACTTGTCCGCTAAATTTCCAATCTGCCAGATGCTTCCTTTGCGTTCAACCTCCATAACAGGCGCCGTAACAACATAGCTTTGACGTGGAACGTCTATGTGAATAATTTGGAAGGGCTTCGGTCTTATCATACCAAGCGTTTCCGTTGCAATACGTTCAAGTTCCTCTTTGTCAAAGAGATCGGCTATCTCCTGCTTTGTTATGTCGTTTTGATGTTTGAGTTCTTTCAACTCACTTGAAAGGTTTTTTATTTGCTGTTGCTTGTCATATATAATTGCATAAGACATAGCCATTAAAAAAGCGCTCAAAAACACTGCTCCAAGCGTTATTATAAAAAGCTTTGACAATTTTTGACTTTTATCGTCCTTATATACAAATACACGTGTCTTTTTGACAAGTTTTCTTACGAGCTTTTTTCTCTGAGGCATATATTCCGGTGTTTCCTCCGAAACTGTGTCGTAAGCCAATGATGTATTATTCGCAAAGCCATAACCCCTATTGCTTGGGCTTTTTTTATTCGGAGCGCGCCTGCCCGCCGTACTGTGAGGTACAGGTTTTCTTTGTGCTCCGGGATGCTTGTTTACGTTTCTGTTCCTTTGTTGATTCATATTTTCTCTCCAACTCTAAGCTTGGCACTGCGCGAACGCGGATTTATAGACACCTCCTGCTCTGAAGGTATAATCGGCTTTCTTGTTACTATATTTAATTCAGGTTTCTTTCCGCAAACGCAGTACATCAATTCTCGTGGGCAATCACAGGGATTTTGTAAGCTTTTAAAGCAATTTTTTATAAGCCTGTCCTCAAGCGAATGGAATGTTATAACACAAATACGTCCGCCCGGTTTAAGCATAGAAACCAAATCCAAAACAGCCTTCCAAAGCAAGCCCAGTTCGTCATTAACTGCAATACGTATGGCTTGGAAGGTACGCTTGGCTGGATGTTGCTTTTCGTTTGAACCAAAACAGCTTTTGATTATTGTAACCAATTCAAACGTTGTGTCAATGGACTTTACACGCCTTTTCTCGACAATCCTTGACGCAATCTTCCTTGCATAGCGTTCTTCGCCATATTCAAAAATAATTCGGGAAAGTTCTTCCTCGCTGTATCCGTTCACCAAGTCCCAAGCTGAAAAGCCCATCTCTCTATTCATACGCATATCAAGCGGTGCATCCTTCATATATGAAAAGCCTCTGCTTTCGTCATCAAGCTGAAACGATGACACGCCCAAATCAAGCAAAACGCCATCCAAGCGTACATCACCCAACGCCGATTTAGCATTTTCAAAACCACTCCATATAATATTAACGTTGCTGAAAGACCCAAGAAAAGCACCAGCCTTTTCAATCGCAAACTTGTCTTTGTCAGTACAATAGAGACGTCCGCCTTGAAGCCTCTTTACAATTTCAAGAGAATGTCCACCGCCGCCAAGTGTGCCGTCCAGATAAACCCCATCAGGCTTTATGTCCAAATATTCTATCGTTTCGTTAAGCAAAACACTCTTATGGATATATTCCAAAAAAACACCGCCTATCTTAATTTAACCGCATTTACTACATTTCTCTTTCTTTCTTCATCCATATCGGCATAGTGTTTCCTTGTTGTATTAACGTCCGAATGTCCTAAAATGGACGCAACAAGATATATGTCACCTGTTTGCCTATAAAGGCTTGTGCCGTATGTACTTCTGAATTTATGCGGTGTTATCCGCTTGAACGCAATCACAGCTTCGGAATATTTTTTCACAAGCATTTCTATAGCTCTATCAGAAATGCGTTTTTTCTGTATGGATAGAAAAAGTGCGTTCTTATGTTCGGGCAAGGCTTCAGACTTTTGACGCTCAGATATGTAGTTCCTAAGTGCCTCCTCAACCTCATCACCAAAATAAATAATTGCCTCATTGCCGCCTTTTCGGATTATCTTTATACCACGTACCCGAAAGTCAATATGTTCTAAATCAATACCCACACATTCAGATATACGTATGCCCGTTCCAAGCATAAGAGTTATTATAGCCACGTCACGAAGCTTTGTGAGCTTATGGTAATTCCTTTGATGCTCTGACAGATGCGTTCCCTTTTCAACCGCGTCCAAAAGCTCCGAAACTTCATTAGCGTCAAGACGCACAATAGCCTTGTCATGTGTCTTTGGAAAGCCCACAAGCTCGGACGGATTTGACTTAATCCTTCTTTTTTTATAAAAATAGCCGAACAGCGTGCGTATGGCCGCAAGCTTTCTGGACTTGCCGTTTTCATCGTTCTTTCGGCTTAAGCCCTGCTTACTTTTATAAAACGTCGTAAACTCCATAAATTCTTCTATACTTTCAACGGAAACCTTCTCCAAATCCTCAACCGTAAGCGATGTAATTTCTCTATTATAAAGTTCAGGTTCGTTCTCTGTAACAAATTCAAAAAACAATCGCAAATCCTTTGCGTAGTTTGTTCTTGTAAGCGGCGTTGTCTGGTCTGCAATGCCTCTGAAAAATTCAGCCGTAAAGCGCGGCATACTTGACGTCATAGTTTTTAACTGCAAAAGATTTTTCTGTCTGCGCTGCTCGTGATAATTATTGGCCATATCCACACCTCCAAACATTTTCCTCTTTTTGGGATTATAGCCTAACGTGCATGTTTTATCAAGTATTTACAAGAGAGTTTTTCCATGCTATAATCTCGGAAATTTACAAGAAATTATTCAGGGAGGTTTACAATGTCTGAAGTTCTCTTTGCATCCGCAAGCTATGAACGCTATGAAGCTAATCTGACTTTACCTGCAAAATTTGGTCGTATGATAGACGAGATGGGTCTTAAGGATAAAGTTAAAGACAAGAAAACCGCTATCAAAATGCATTTGGGGCGTAACATAGGCTTCACAACTATTCATCCGCTTTTTGTCAAAATTCTCGTTGACAAGCTTAAGTCGTACGGTGCGTTTGTCTACATAACGGATCAAACCGTTTCAGGCGCACGTTCCCGCGGCTATACGGAGGAATTTTTTGATTGTCCTATTGTTGATGTCTGCGGTCTTTTCGGAAAATACTATTACACCAAGGAAGTTTCCTTCAATACCTTTAATCACGTTGACATAGGCGGTCATATCTACGATGCAGAATTTATGATTGACCTTTCACACGTTAAAGGGCATGGCGTTTGCGGCTATGGCGGCGCATGCAAAAATATTGCTATGGGTTGCGTAACGGACAGGACACGTCAACAGATCCACAGTCTTGAGGGCGGGCTTAAGTGGCTTAAGGACAAATGCACTCAATGCAAGCAGTGTGTTGAAAGCTGCAATCATTATGCTAACAGGTTCGATGGTGATGAGTATAAGATTAATTTCCACCACTGCACCTATTGTCAGCATTGTGTAAAGGTTTGTCCAACCGGTGCAATTGAACTGGACGGCTCTCGTTTCCGTGATTTCCAAACAGGCATGGCCATATGCACAAAAGAGGTTCTGGATGTTTTTGGTCAAGAGAATGTCTATTATATTAATTTCCTCACAAACATTACAGCCCTTTGCGATTGTTGGGGACTTTCTACACCTGCAATTGTGCCCGACATAGGAATTATGTCTGCATCTGACATTGTTTCGATTGAGCGCGCCTGCATAGATGCGATTAAGGTTGAAAACCTTCTGCCAAACGGCGTACCATTAAGTGTAAAGCTCAAGGATGAAGGACATCTTTTCACAAGATTACATGGTAAAGACCCATTCATCCAACTTGAAGAACTCGAAAAACTTGGACTTGGTAGCCCCGAATATAAAATACGTGAAGTAAGATAGGAGAATTTATTATGAAAAAATTTACAACAATACTCAGCATTTTAGGCTGTTTCATAACAATGTTACTCACAGCTGCAGTTGTTATAGAATATTTGCGCACAAAAAGGCTTGAAGCTAAGCTCCAAGCCACTCCAATCTATCGTATAAAGAAACAACTCTCCGGTCGTATGCTTAAAATCAAGCGTTTTAAGGATGCAGAAGCTGTCATGGATTGCGAATAATTTAAAAATAAAAAAGTGGCTTATCGCAATTTTATATTGCAATAAGCCACTTTTTTATGCCATGTATTTTCTATGCAACACTGTAACCAATAAAGCTTCATAATCCGCCTTTACCATATCATCTTGATTGTCTGTACTTTCATCATAGCTACCAACAATTTCTACTCCGAACAGTCCGGTAAGAAAAGCAAATTTTTCTCGTGTACTTTTAAAACCGGTATACTTCTCAATGTAACCATCTGCTTCTTCATTTGTGTCGGATAGTAAAATTAGTTCCTTAATCCTCTCGCTTTTAAAATTCAAATTCATACCTCCCGCCTTATTAATTGTTCTTTACGAGATGAGAAAAATTCTTCGTTTCGCAAATCTCTACCCTTGATTAAGACTTTTGAAAACAATTCCGCTTCATTTTCCTGTTCCGGCGTAAATTTTTCTCCGCTTATATTATACTCCGTTTTAGATAAAGGAGTACACTCGTCATTAAACATATGTAATAGAATGTGTCCAAGCTCATGAGCCGTTATTTCTCTTATTTTTTGAATTACTTTATGATTGTAAATCCCGTTAGCCAGCTTAATATTTTCTTCAAGTTCTTTTGGTAAAACGACAGTAATAATGTTTAAATCCCTTGTAATTCTTGCCTTGTTATTTATTGATATCCCGTAGACAACCCTGATCTTTATTTCTTTTGCATAATCAAAATCCTCTATCTTTTCCTTGGCTTTTTTGCTTTTATTTTCGTCGGTGAAATCTGTGGGATTATTTAACAATTCTATAATCTCTTTCTTTTTTGCGCTATTGCGTTCCTTTAATGTCTTATTTAATCTTTCGTTAACGATTTTTTCAACGGTTGACACTGCGTGTTGTAAAAAATACGAGTCGGACTTAGTATTAACCTCAACAGCTTGCTTTTCTATCACTTCTTTTTGCAAACCCATCTATGAC
>CAYPQA010000047.1:0-17668 GCA_964412725.1 uncultured Eubacteriales bacterium | reverse complement strand
ACCGGCTTTTTCTTCTCTCCAAATATATCTTAATATCTTGTAGGGTTATTAGAGCGTCCTATGAGATAATCCACTGAAACATTAAAGTAATCAGGCGCCTCCGACACCAATATTTTTCAACCACTTTCCTGATAGAATGCGAATTGCAAAAAATATACTACGAACGATCCAGTCAATGTACATACCAATCCAAACACCAAGAATGCCTACATTCAAATAAATACCAAGAACATATCCCGAGGCGATACGGAACGTCCACATAGATGCGATAGCGATGACCATTGTAAAACGTACGTCACCCACAGCGCGTAGTCCGGCCGGAGTAAGGAAAGATGGGCTCCATAATAAAGGGATGGCTATATATCCGGAATGCAAAATCTGTTTGGTCAGTTCAGCGGAGTGCGGACTTACCTTGTAGATGTCGATTAATTTGTTTGAAAGCGGGAAGAAAATCAAGCAAGTTATGCTTAAGCAGACCATACCGTAGACTGTTGCAAACCATACGGTCTTTTTAACGTCGTCAATCTCACCCTTGCCGACCCTTTGACTTACAATAATCATAAGCCCTGTAGCCAGAGCATTTCCGGGCACACAAATAAAGCCTGTAATCGCACCGCCAACAGAGTTTGCAACAATGGCTTGCGTGCCCATGGATATGATAAAGGACTGTGTTATAATTTTGCCAACTTGGAAAAGACTGGATTCAATACTTGTTGGGATGCCTAGATTCAGGATTATCTTTTGAACGGAGAAGTCGGGCTTAAGTTGAGATTTGTGCCTAAGCTTTATAATCTTTGAAAATTTAAGAAGGTAAACAAAGGTCAAAACCATGCCTAAAAACCTCGAAACAACAAGAGAAACCGCTGCACCAACAATGCCGAAGGATGGTATGAAGAAGAAACCGTTAATTAACACATATCCGAGAACCACATTAAGTACGTTCATTATCAAGCTTATAAGCATAGGCGTTCTTGTGTCGCCTGTGCCGCGTATAACACCGAAATTTGTTTGCATAATAGCCAAGATGGGGAACGAAAAATTCACGATAAAAAAGAATTTATGCGACATAAGTTTTACGTCAGCAGCCGCATCTTTTAAAAGCCCGCTCATAATCTGTTCACGGAATACCATAAATAGAATTGAGACAACAATAGATATCATAAAAGCAAGTATTATGGACTGAGCGGCGGCCTTTGTAGCGTTTTCTTCATCCTTTTTCCCAACATACCGCCCAACAACAACGGTGCCGCCGACGGTAAGCGCAGAAAATAAGGATATAACAAGCTGCGAAACGGAATCCACAATGTTAACTGCGGATATAGCGGCTTCACCTTGAGACGCGACAAGAATACCGCTTATAATGCCCATAAGAACGACAAAGCTTTGCTCCACAACTACTGGTATACAGATTGTTGTCATCTCACTCAAACGGTATTTTAAATCTCTGTTTATTGGGTTTACAGGTTGGTTTACTTCAGACATAGTTACCCCCTAGGCATATCAAAAACATTTAAACAGGCTCTTAGAGACTTTTGTATAAAAAAATCCCCAAAATGCCAGCGAAAATCAAAATATAAATCACGCCCACGTTAAAAAAGACGGCCAAAATGAAGCCAACCGACATAAGAGCAATAGCGGCGAGCTTTTTAACACCCTTGACCATCTTAATCACAACATCTAAAATTATTCCGGCAACACCGGCTCCCATGCCCTTGAGTATGAGGTTAACATAGGTATTTTCCTTGAATGCGTTATAGAAAAACGAAATAGCGGATATTACAACAAGCGGGGGTATGGCTGTGCCTGCAACGGTTACGAGCGCACCACGAAAACCTAGAAGTCTGTAACCCAAGAGTATAGATGCATTTATGGCTATAGGACCGGGCGAAGATTGAGAAAGAGCCACAATGTCTAGCATGTCTGGTTCTTCAATCCAACCCAGTTCGTCAACAAATCGTTTTTTCATAAGCGGCACAATAACGTAACCTCCGCCAAACGTAAACGCGCTTAGCAAAAATGTTTGGATGAACAATTTTATATAGGAAGGTTTTTTATCCAATCTTTTTCTTCAACTCCTCAACCTCGGTCATACCAACTGTATTAAGTACCGTGGCTGTACACTTCTCGGCTAAGCGGATATGTTCTCTAGCCTTTTCGGTATTGCCTTGCTCAAAATATATAAGTGCGAGATAATACTGGCTGTCTATAAGGTCAAATTTTAAAGAAACCGCCTTTTCAAAGGCTTCCTTTGCCACATCCATATTTCCGAGCCGGTAGTTAATCTGCCCCCTGTTGTCCCAGGCCGAGGCCAATTCGGGATTGTCTTGAATGGCTTTGTCTGTACAGGATGTTGCCATTTCATAATCATCTTTGAGTAAATACATGAATCCGAGCGTCATAAGTACATGAGCGTTCACATACTCATAACGACGGCGCATGCCCTCTAAAACAGTTATAGCCTTGTCAATATCACCCAAAACCCAATAACAGCTACCCATTGTGAGATAAATATTCTTTTCCGTTAGAACTGACGGCGTACGCTCAAGCCCTTGCTCCAAAAGAGAGAGGGCTGTTTTTGCGTCGCCCTCACGAAGGGTTATGATTGCAAGGTTCAAGTAGGCGGTGGGATAGATAGTATTTTTAGCAATGGCACCCTTATATATTTTCTTAGCCAGTTCTGTATTATTCCTAGCCATAAAATAATTGCCTGTATATACAACAATAGGCTTAAAATTCACAGCTATAACCACAGCCGTATACAACAGGCATAAAAGAGACGTAAACCATAAAGCAAGGTTTAAAAAATAGCCTGCGGCTATAGTTATAATATATAGCGCAAGCACCATGTTTCGTTTAGTAATTAATTTCATCTAAGCTAAAGTCCTCCTTATTGTCACCTCTAAAGTCAAAGCGGAATTTTCAGAGGCTTCCTTATCTCAAAACCTTGAATAGAGTTGTCTGTTTCAAAGACACAGACCTTGCCTAAGTGTTCAAAAAAAGACTTGCCGCCGTTTTCGCAAAAAGCTGAAATAACATCTTTGTTTGCGGCAATGTGAGCCTCTGTATAAATTGTATTAAAAAAGAGCCACCAAAGCTCAGTATGAAGCTTTCCTGAATAGTAAAGCGGCGTTTGTGAAAGCCTTTGCCTTTGCATAACGGATGACAGAGAGCCGCCCTTTTTTTGACGAGAAAGACGCACGAGTGAACCTATGCGCCCTGTAACTGCGCATTTGTATGTGTCTTTTAACAGCGATTCGTTAAGGCAATTTATCAAAGCCTCGTTATCCTCTTGTTTCTTCATTGGTATAAAATCCGTAACAATCATACCTGAAAGGTTTCGCAAAATTATCTGGCGTACCAATTCCTTTGCAGCTTCAAGATTTGTGTTTAAAATGGTTGCGTCATAGCCGCGCTTTTGTCCCTTGCCCGTGTTCACATCAACCACAACACAGGTTTCGGTTTCTTCAATCAGGATGAAACCGCCGCTACGTAACCATACTCTAGACATGAGTAACTTGTCGATTTCATCTTCAAGAAAATATTCTTTGAACAGCGGCAGTTTGCCTTGATAAAGTATATGGGGGATTTCAATCTCACGGTTTGATATTATTATGCTTTCATCTTCACCAAATTCATCCAAAACGCGATTTAACGGAGAAAAGGCTTGATGCAAAAGAGCCGGAGGGCGCGCATATGAACTGCGCTTTTGAATGTCCGGCATACTGCTTAAGTCTACGTTCTCGGTAAGTTTAGGTGCTTTTTGCCCAATACCGTCCTTTGTAACCATAACCGTAACTGTTGCGCCTTGCTTTGCACTTGTACTTTGAAGGAACGCATTTTTTCCAATCCCGATATTTACAAATGCAAAGCCGGATTTTATAACGTTTTTTACAATCCCTGCATATATATTGCCGATAAGAGATTGGTTGGCTAGGTCAAAGACCATAAGCCGTTCCAAATCCCCATCAACAAGCAAGGCGGCACGAAACAAGCGCCCGGAATAGTCCATTAGAATCTTTCTCATTTCAAACCTCAGTTAAGAATAATCTTAGTTCGCGTAATATGAAAATCATCACAGACCTGTCCGCAACGCTTTGAGATTTCATCCAAAACCTGTGATGGCTTAACGCTAATAACTTCACCGTTAGCATCTGAAGCTAAAGTGAGCGTCAGCAGGTTGCTATCGCATTTTATGCCAAGGATACCTGAGCGTATGTTTGCAAGCCCTCTCTTTGATTTTGTTTTCTTTTCAATTAAAATTGCAGAACTGTCAAGTACAGATAGAGCTGCATTTATAAAGTCCTCATTGAAGCCATTTTTGCAGGTAATTTTATACTCACAAGCCTTGATTTGTGACGCAAACTTCTTTTCATTCTCCACAATTGGCTTAATTTCAGTGAAAACTATGCCCTCAGGCATAACTGCATTAAGCCTTTCAATAACTTCGGATGCATACATGGGGCATTCAAAACGCATTTCGACGTTTTCGCAGACGCTTGCAACACCTAAAGGTAACGGCAGAGCAATGAATATCAACTGGTGAGGATTGAAGCCCTCGGAATATGCAATGGGTAGCTTTGACAATTTAATACAACGTTGAAGTAAACGTAATAAATCAAGATGCCCAATAAATCTTGCTCGGCCTTGCTTGCTGAATGTAAGGTTAAAACGCTTTGCTTCAACATCTTGTGCCTCATTTTTAGCTTTTTTAACAAAGTCGCAATCCGTGACACCACAACCTGCACACTTTTCACCGCAATCCGGTGTAGTTAAACCTTTCATTGCGCGTTCACGTTCTTTGAGCAGAAAAGTCTTTGTAACGCCCACGGAAATATGATCCCATGGAAGTATCTCTGTTAGTTCCCTTTTCCTTGTGTAGTTGTTCACGCAAAGACCATGCTCAGCTAATGCGTTTTCCCAAGTTTCAAAGTTAAAGAATTCGCTCCATCCGTCAAATCGTGCGCCCATTTGCCAAGCGGTTACAATAACTTGCGCAAGCCGCCTGTCACCGCGTGAAATTACGCCCTCCATAACACTCATTTTGCTGTCATGATAGTTATATTTTATCTGTTTTTTTGCAATACTTTGTTTAAGAAGTTGTTGCTTTGCGTCGAATTCGGTTAAACTATTTTGTTCTTCCCATTGAAACGGAGTAAACGGTTTTGGAACAAAGCAAGATGCCGACAAAACGACACTAAGCGGGCGTTTTCCTTCCGTTTCCCTGTAAAAACATTCAACAATTTCCCCGGAAATATCGGCAATCCCTAAAATATCCTCTTTTTCTTCAGTGGGTAGACCAAGCATAAAATATAACTTAAGCCGCTCCCAGCCACCCTTAAATGCAAGACCTACGCCTTCCAAAATTTCTTCGCGTGTCAAATTTTTGTTTATAACCGCTCGCATGCGTTCGGTTCCGGCTTCGGGTGCAAAGGTAAGACTGCTTTTTCTTACCTTTTGCACCCGTTGCATAAGAGATAGATTAAATGCGTCAATGCGCAAAGATGGCAGTGAAAGATTAATCCTATCCTTTTCAAAGCGTTCGAGCAGTAATTCAGTTAGTTCCTTAAAGCCTGAATAGTCTCCTGTGCTCAGTGAAACAAGCGATAATTCCTCATAACCGGACGAACTTAAAAGACATTGAGCTTGATTGGTAAGGGTTTGTGGTGTGCGTTCACGCACAGGACGGTAGGCATAGCCCGCCGCGCAAAACCTACATCCGCGCTTACAGCCACGGAAGACCTCAACCATAGAGCGTTCGTGAACGGTTTCAATGAGAGGAACTAGCATTTTCTCAGGATAAAATGTTTCTTCAAGGCCTTTGACAAAAACCTTTTTAATTGTAGATTTAGCGTCTGGATGGTTCGGAGCGAAGGACACAATGTGCTTTCCTTCATAAGCAACATCATAAAATTTAGGAACATAGATGCCGTCAAATTTCAAGATTGCCTCCAAAAATGCATCCTTGCCTTTATTCTCACGCTTATATTCATCGTATAAATCTAAAATTTCATCAAGCAAGGCCTCGCCGCAGCCCAAATAAAAAAAGTCAATCATATCGGCTAACGGCTCGGGGTTGTAGGCGCAAGGCCCGCCCGCAATAATAAGCGGGTGGTTCTCCCCGCGATCTTTAGCCCAAATGGGTATGCCGCCCAAATCCAACATATTGACTATGTTTGTATAGCTCATTTCGTATTGTAAGGTGAAGCCTACAAAGTCGAATTTGTTTATGTCGTCATGTGTTTCAAGAGAAAACAGCTTTAAACCGTTTTCACGCATAAAGCCTTCCATATCCTGCCAAGGCGCAAACGCACGTTCGCAATAGGTGTCGTCACGTCTGTTCATAAAGTAGTATAGAATTTGCAAGCCTAAATGGCTCATGCCAACTTCATATACGTCTGGAAAGCAAAGTAAAAAACGCGTCTTACCGTCCGTATCCTTTTTGACAACGTTAATTTCGTTGCCTAAGTATCGTGCGGGACGCGTCACTGTCTTTAAAGCTTTTTCAATCATGCTTTTTCTTCTTTCTGATCTGCTTTAGTTGGTTTACGTTTTTCGTTTTTGCCCGTCATGCTACAAGAACCGCAGAATATAGCACTCTGGTCAATCTTAATCAAATTGCATTCGATGTTACCTTGAACGTTACAGGTTTCGCAGAGATGAACAAGACCGCTTACATGTACATCACCCTCAAGCTTTCCTGCAACCATAAGAGAAGTGGAATTTACATTACCCTTAATATAACCTGTTTCGCCAATTACGATAGAGCCGTCGATGTCAATGTCTCCGAAAATGATACCGTCAATCTTAACTGCGCCTACGCCCTTAATAGTACCATCACGGATGGTTATGCCCTCGTTAAGAAAAGATGTGTAATTTTCAAAATCGGGCTTGGACACAGACTTAGCCTTCATAAAACCAAGCATTCAATTCTCCTCGCATTCTTACAACTTTTTAATAATTTACTTATAAAAAATCAAATTTGTTGAATTATACTACAGTAACGTGACAATTACAATAAGATTAGAAAAATTTATTAGAATAATTCCTTGCAAAATTCGATTAACCTTGCTATACTGCCTCATCTTTTTAAAAATACTATTTAAAAGGGGTGTTTTTTATGAAAAGCATACGAAACAAGTTAATTATCTTCATCCTTCCCGTTATAATCTTGGGCGTATTGGGTATTGGGGTTATAACCTTGCTTAGTAGCTATGACGCAACTAAGCATGCTTTGGAGCAATCTATGACGGAAACAGTAAAAGTGGTTGCACTTTTTGTGGAAGAGTCCTTGGAAACATATAAGGCTGTTGCTGCTGAAACCGGATGTGTTTCAAGATTTTCAAATCCGGACATATCGTTAGAGTCAAAGGCAGAAATAATTAACGAAAAGATTAGGCAATACGGATTTTTGGGAGGCAACTTTACAGATACAAAAGGCAAGGGCCAAATATCAGATGTTGATGTCTCAGATAGAGATTATTTCAAAGCTGCAATTTCGGGCCAAGCTGTTGTGTCCGATGTTATTTTCAGCCGCTCGATTAACAAGTACACGGTAAATGTTGCTGCTCCATTATGGGAGGGCGGTGTCTATGGTACTAAAATTATAGGTATTGTCTACTTTAATGTTGATATAGGCTATCTGTCTAATATCGTTCAGCATACTCAGGTTGGCAAAACAGGCGATGTTTATATGCTAGACAAAGACGGCTATACCATAGCCGCACATGACGAAAAAATAGTTGAAGAACGAGAGAATATTATTGAAAAAGCAAAAACAGACAAAAGCCTTGAACCTCTGGCTATTTTTAATTCTGCTATGATCAAACAAGAAAGCGGTTCCGGTGATTACACACATGGTGGAATAAAGGAGATTATAGCCTACACCCCCGTGGGTATAAACAACTGGTCTGTAGCCGTAACTGTACAAGAGAAGGAATTTTTGGGTATCTATACTCAACTTATCTATATCATGCTTTTATTGATGGCTGTTTTTGCAGGCATAGGTGCAACTATATTGTTCATAACCGCAAACGGTATAACAAGGCCTGTTAAACAGCTTGAAAATGCGGCTAAGGAAATGGCCTGCGGTAACTTTAATGTTAATATCTCAACTAAAGGCCATGATGAAGTTGCGGCGCTGTCTGTTTCCGTTGCAACAATGAGGGATAACGTTTTAAGACTTATTGACGGTATATCTGATGTTATAAAGGAAAGTGCGTTGGGCAACATAGACTATCGCATCCCCGCAGATGAATTCAACGGAGAATATAAAAACGTGGCGTCGGGTATAAATTCGATTATATCTGGGTTTAACGACGAAACCTTAGCAATTCTTGACAGTTATGGTAAGCTTGGCGGCGGTGATTTTAATGCAACGCTTAAGCAAATGCCGGGCAAGAAGGTCATAGCTAACCAAAAATTTGATGACTTGAAGAAGAATCTTAACGCCCTTAGTGCGGATATATCAAAGCTTATTGACGGTGCAATAGATGGAAAGCTTTCGGTTAGGGTTGAAGCTTCGCATTATGAGGGCGGCTGGAACAAGATTACGACCGGACTTAACAGTCTTTTGGAGGCTGTAAGTGAACCTATGAACGAGGTTAAGGATTCGTTGACATTACT
The DNA here is from genome assembly GCA_964412725.1 of uncultured Eubacteriales bacterium. GTDB lineage: Bacteria > Bacillota > Clostridia > Lachnospirales > CAYPQA01 > CAYPQA01. The sequence continues at coordinate 9,046 of CAYPQA010000047.1, read as the reverse complement.
TTCTCAGGGTAAATTCGATTTTAATGTCAACAAAGTTTTTAAGGGCGAATTTGCTGAGATGATGAACTCTCTTGATACAACTGTAAGAGCTGTGGGTTCATACATTGGTGAGATAACAGAGATTCTTGAAGCAGTTGCGCAAAACGACTTAACGAAACAAATTAAGAGGGACTACATCGGACAATTCAATCAGATTAAGTCTGCCATAAATCGCATTTCAAATGATTTAAAGATAACTGTAACCGAAATTATGCACTCGTCTGAAAATGTGCTTGCGGGTGCAAGACAGTTGTCGGATTCATCAATGGATTTGGCAAACGGTGCATCATCTCAAGCTATAGCCGTGGAGGAGCTTAACGCCTCCATAACGCTTGTTCGTGAGCAGACATCTCAAAATTCCGCTTTAACAAGGGATGCAAACGGTTTATCTAAAAAATCTATTGACAATGCAAACCAAGGTAACGACGAGATGAGAAAGATGCTTCAATCCATGAGCGACATTAAAGAAGCGTCTAACAACATTGCAAAAATTATAAAGGTTATTGACGAAATAGCATTCCAAACTAACCTTCTTGCGCTTAATGCCGCAGTTGAAGCTGCAAGAGCCGGTGAGGCCGGTAAGGGTTTTGCAGTTGTGGCTGATGAGGTGCGTTCGCTTGCAAGCCGCAGTCAAACGGCCGCAAAGGAAACATCAGAATATATAGAGGACGCTATATTGAAGGTGAATGAAGGTACGCATATTGCAAGCCAAACCTCAAACGCACTTAATACGATCGTAGAAAACATCAACTCTGTATCCTCAATTATGGAGTCCATAACAAGGGCAAATGACGAACAGACCGAAAGCATAACCCAGATTATCCAAGGCGTTACGCAAATTTCCGATGTTGTGCAAAAAAATTCCGCAGCTTCCGAAGAAACTGCGGCAACAGCAGAAGAATTAAACAGCCAATCCGAGCTTTTACACAAGATGGTTGATGTTTTCAAGATTTGATAAAATACCTTATAGATGTTCAAAGCATACGGTTTCATTTAATGGCTTTCTGGTTTGATTATGTCTTTCAGGTGATTCATGATTTCTACCATAGCCTATCGCAAGAATATTGATCGGTTCGAGGTTTTTCGGAAGATTAAATTCATCGCTGATTACATCAGGCTTAAAATAGCACACCCACAAGGTATCTAACCCCAATTCCGTAGCTTGAAGCATCATGTGGTCAGTTACAACACTTACATCAATATCCGTAATTTGTTTCTTATCAAACGGTCTTATCCAGGCCTTGTCAGTATCGCCGCAAACTATAATTGCAATCGGTGCATTATAAATGTTTGCGGCTTTTCTTATTTTGTCAAGCCCTTCTTCACTTTGAACAACGATTAACTTTTGCGGCTGTACGTTTGCACCTGTGGGAGCAACCCTGCCCGCTTCAATTATCAAATCCAGTTCTTCTTTCTCCACCTTTCTTTCTGTATAGTTACGACATGAAAACCTCTTTTTTGCAAGCTCAATAAAATTCATAGTTATCTCCTTATTTGAAATTATTTTTTATTTATGATATAAATATACCACTAATTCTTATTATTACAAGTACGCACTTTTTTGGTATATAGTATACAAAAAGATATTGTTAAGGAGAGATGTATATATGAAACGATGCCCAAGCGGATACAATTGCCCTATAGAGGTTACAATCGAGCTAATCGGAGGAAAATATAAAGCTATCATCTTATGGCACTTAATGAAGGGAGTTTTGCGTTTTAATGAGCTTAAAAAACTTGTTCCTCAAGCAACTCCTAAAATGCTTACGCAGCAGCTTCGAGAGCTTGAGGACGACAAGCTTATTCAAAGAGAGATTTATCCTGTTATACCTCCAAAGGTAGAGTATTCTCTATCGGAGTTTGGAAAAAGCATAATCCCGATTTTAGAGGTTATGTGCAATTGGGGGAACGACTATCTGGGTAGAGAATAACTGGAAATCGTAAAATAAGGCGAGCACAAAATAAGGCACCCCAAAAACTATATAAGTTTTTGGGGTGCCTTATTTTTATTTTCATGTTTAGTTATCAATTTTCAGGTTCGATAAGACCGTAGGTTCCGCTGTTACGTTTGTAGACTACGTTAATCTCGTCGGTTTTGTCATTTCTGAATGCATAGAAACAATGTCCAAGAAGTTCCATTTCCATAACGGCCTCTTCAGCATCCATAGGTTTTAAAGCAAAACGCTTGCTTTTTTCTATAACAATTTCGGACTTTTCAGTCTCGTTTGAAGGCTTATCTCCAGCTATAAATGCATATTCCTCGCTGAAACCGCCATCTCTGCGCGATCTGTCACGAAGGCGTTGTTTATACTTTGTAACCTGTTTTTCAAGCACATCGGCAACTTGGTCGATAGATGCATACATATCATCGGTTGTAACCTCGGCTCTGAGTATACGCTTTCTGAGGGGAATTGTAACCTCGATTTTGTTTTGTGACTTGCTAAATGTGAATGTGACGTTGATATCCGAATCCTCCGGAATAAGCCTTTCGAGCCTCCTTAATTTCTGCTCAGTCTTTTCTTTGAGTGCATCAGTAACGGTTGTATTCCTTCCAACATATGAAAAACGCATAACAACAACTCCTCTCTTTAGTTTGTATATGGTAATTTTAGTATACTTTAATAAAAAAGTCAAGCAGAGTGTTAAACAACATTCACAAAACGCGTGTATTCACCGAGGTAACGAAGCGTTGCGGTGCCTGTGGGGCCGTTACGTTGCTTTGCAATTATAAGCTCTGCAAGCCCTTTGTCCTCTGTGTCTGGATTGTAATATTCATCGCGGTATAAAAAAGCCACAACGTCAGCATCCTGCTCGATTGCGCCGGATTCTCTTAAGTCTGATAGCATAGGCCTGTGATCAGAGCGCATTTCGCAGGCGCGGCTAAGCTGTGAACAAGCAACAACAGGCGCTTTTATTTCTCTTGCAATAGCCTTAAGCGATCTGGATATCTCAGAAATCTCCTGCTGGCGTGATTCATTACGCCCTCCACCTGCACTCATAAGCTGTAAATAATCTATCATAACAAGTCCAAGCCCTTTTTCGAGCTTAAGACGGCGGCATTTCGCGCGTAGTTCGGCAATGGATATGCCGGGGGTGTCGTCTATATAAATAGGGGCGCTTGATAGCGGCGCAAGAGCAAGCGCAATTTTTGACCAGTCCTCGTCATAGAGCGCACCTGTGCGTAGCTTTTGAGAATCAAGCATAGCCTCTGCACATAGTAATCTGTTTACAAGCTGTTCCTTTGACATCTCAAGACTGAATATAGCCGTTGGCACATTGTTCCTGACGGCGGCATGCTGTGCAATGTTCAGGATTAAAGCTGTTTTACCCATAGATGGTCTTGCGGCTATGAGGATTAAGTCGGATGGTTGTAAACCTGCTGTCTTGGTATCAAAATCCAGAAACCCTGTTTCAAGTCCTGTCACATTGCCCTTGTTTTTAGCCGCGAGCTCAATATGTGCAACGGTTGTTGTCAAAATATCGCTTATATGCGCGAAATCTTGCGTGTTCATACCTTGTGCTATGTCGAATATGCGCTTTTCTGCTTTATCCAATATATGCGCAAGCGGCTCTTTGGCCTCATAGGATTCGGATAGTATGTCCCCCGATGCCTTTATAAGCTTACGAAACATAGAATGCTCGTATACAATCCTTGCGTGTTCTCTTACGTTTGCAGACGTTGAGAAGTTCGAGGCAATGGTTACCACAAGTCCGGGTATTTGTGATTCATCAGCAGTTTCTGACAGCTTGTCCTTAAGTGTTATCGGATCAACCGGTATATTTGCACTGTAAAGCGCAAGCATAGCCGAATAAGCAAGCTGGTGGTCGGGACGATAAAAATCATCGGCCTTAATAAGTTCCATACATATGCTTATGGCTTCCTTATCATAAAGCATACTGCTTAGGACAGCCATTTCAGCATCTAAATCGTTAGGCGGCACCCTTTCAAAGCTTATGGGTTCACCACTCATACTTCCTTAACCTCTACCTCTGCGCTTACGCTAACCTTAGGATGAAGTTTAACAACAACCTTGTGAGTGCCGGCTGTTTTAATATGCTCCTTAAGATCAATTTTTTTCTTATCAACATCAATGCCCGCACTTCTGAATGCCTGTTCAATCTCTTTTGATGTTACGGAACCAAAAAGCTTGCCGTTTTCACCAATCTTGACAGGAACTGTAACCTTAGCGGACTTAATGCGTTCGCCTAAAGCCTCTGCAGCCTCAAGCTCTTTTTGAGCCTTTGAAGCTGCGGCCTTTTTTTTCTGCTCTAAATCATTAAGGTTTTCTTTATTTGCCGCGACTGCGAGCTTTTTTGGCAAGAGGAAGTTTCTTGCATAACCGTCAGCGGCTTCGAGAATATCGCCTTTTTTACCAACATTTTTTACATCTTCAAGTAATATAACCTTCATTAAATACCTCCAAATCTCTTTTCTTCTATAGCCTCTCCATATACATGGAAACACAGTAATTTTCACTGTTTGAGACAAAAATATCATCGTCGATTTCAACGATAGGATATGTAAAGTCCTGTGGGTCAACATATCTAACCTTTGCGATGGCGCCGGTGGACATTATAACAAGCTTTCCTGTAAGTTCACCGGGCATATACTGAAGGAAACTGTTCACATAATTCATATCAAGATCTGAAAAACGCCCTACGGAAAATTGGTGTAAAATTTCAAACGGCGAGTGGGAGTCTTTATAAACACGGCGCGCAACCATGGCGTCATAAACATCTGATATGGACGTTATACGTGCAAAGTCCGGTATTGTGTTTATATTAAGGCCGTCCGGATAACCGTTGCCGTTCATCTTTTCGTGATGATTTCTGACACCGGCCAAAACGTCTTTATCGGTTTCGCCCGATTCCATAAGCATCTCATAAGAAAATACAGGATGGTTTTTTATAATGGAAAATTCCTCGTCCGTAAGCTTTCCGGGCTTGTTCAAAATCTCCTTGGGAATACGTGTTTTACCTATATCATGCAATAATCCTATCTTAACAAGTGCGCTTATTTCGGTTGGACTATAACCAAGCCATTTGCCCATAAGCCCGTTAAGCATGGCAACATTTGCGCTGTGAGTATAAAGGTACTCGTCTGTTTTACGAACACCGTTTATACATTGCACAATCTTATAATTCTCAAATGCACTTACCCTGTCATTAATGGATTCAGAAACCTTGTCAAAAGCTTCAATAGGTAGCACATCACCCTGAGAGATAATATCAATTAATGCCTTTGTTTCATTTTTAACATCGGTATAGCCTATTCTATCCTCAAATTCCTTTTGAACGCCGCGTAAATAATTGCTTTCCGTAAGAAGTTGGCGTTGGAAACCTTCGGGCACATAGATATTTTCTCCATATTTTGCAACATCTTTCAATCGTTTTATAAAACTTTCTGTAATAACAGTATCTTTGCATAAAAGGATAAAAGAAGGGCCCCGCTTGCAGTAAATGCTATAATCAATCTTCATACCAGGTACTAATACATCGATACTGATAGGTTCCAATGCTTTGTTGCTCATAAAAACCTCCGATCATCCTTCAAATGTATTGTGAACCTTGTCCAATAAGTCGGTGATTTTTAAGCTCTGCGGACAGGCAGCTTCACAAGCCATGCATTTTGAACAATTTTTTGGTGTTTTAGCATCCTTGCTCTCTGCTTTCATCCAATTATAAGAACCTTTTGCAAAGCTAATGTCTTCGTATTTAAAGGTTTCGTTGTAAATATCAAAATTACGCGGTATATCAACACCAGAAGGGCAAGGCATACAATAACCACACTTAGTACATTCTATGCTTTTTATATCCATTAATGCGTTTGTTGCATCTGTAATGGCTTTAAGCTCACTCTCAGAAAGCATATTAACCCTTGAACGTTCAGCATAGGCTAGGTTATCCAAAACCTGCTGTTTCGTACTCATACCACTTAAAATAACAGAAACCTCCGGCATATTCCAAAGCCAATCTAACGCCCATTCCACAGGAGTCCTGTCCGGATTGGAGGCTTTAAATATTTCAACGGCAGATTTAGCAGGTGCGGACAACTTTCCGCCCAAAAGAGGCTCCATAATTATTACAGCAAGTCCTTTTTCTGCGGCATCCTTCAAGCCTTGAAGACCTGCCTGATAATCAATATTCATATAGTTAAGCTGAATTTGGCAAAATTCCCAATTGTCATAACCGTTAAGTATATGTGTATAAACATCATAGCTATCGTGGAATGAAAAGCCTATATGTTTAATTATGCCGTCGCTCTTAGCCTTCTCAAGCTTGTCAAACAATTTGTAACCTATAACCTTATCGTCAAAATAACTTTTGTTTAGTGCGTGTAACAAGTAGAAGTCTATGTGTGATACTTGAAGCCTTTCAAGCTGTTCATTTATAAGTCTGTCAAAGTCATCTGCGCCGTTTACATGCCACATAGGCAATTTCGTGGCGAGACGTACCTTTTCTCTATAGCCGTCCTTAAGTGCTTTTCCGGTTACAATCTCACTTTTTCCGCCAAGATAGCCGTGAGCCGTATCAATATAATCAACACCGTTGTCAACGGCTGTTCTTATCATGTCAATTGCAACAGGTTCGTTTATAGAACCGTCCTCAAAAACAGGCAGACGCATACAACCGAAACCCAATGGATAGACTGTACCGAGCTTACCTAAATTTCTTGTGTTTTTCGTAGAAAAACCCTTCATAGAAAAACCCCCTGTATTATTCAGAACTTTTTAGCAATTGTAATAATAACAACAAAAATTGTGTTTGTAAAGTCAAAAAAACGAAATATCTTATCGAAAAATTTTTTGGTACAAGCGACACCGAATGCTAAATTACGTTTTGAAAATAATCTATACTGTCCAAAAATATTACAAAGGGGGAAACGGAATGGATTTTGAATTTCCGTCCAATATTAAACAGATTGGTAACATAGGCGATGGCAGAAGAATATACGTTGAAGACTATGCTTTTTCATTTATGCAGCAATACACAGAATCGGGCGGCTATGATGAATTAACCGCGTTCTTAATCGGACGTAATATGATTATTGATTCAACACCTGTTCTTTTTATAAGTGGGGCTGTTTTGGGAAAGCATTGCCAAGTTGAAAACGGTATAAAAGTTTTTACGGACAAAAGCTTTGAATATCTGAATGAGCAGATGGAGAAATATTTCAAGGGTTTGGAGGTTGTGGGCTTTATGCAATCCCAACCCGGCTACGGACTTTTCTTAAACTCATCCTATGCCAACTATTATATGGAAACCTTTAGCCTTCCTACACAGGTTATGTTCCTTATAGACCCTATTGAGCGTACAAACACATTTTATGTTTGGAATGAAAAATGTGATGATATAAAGGAGGAGTCGGGTTATTTTATTTACTACGATAAGAATAGGGCTATGCATGAGTACATGCTTCAAAACAAGATTAAATCAAAGCAGAATCCCCCTATCGAGCTTATACAAAAGCGGACTGAAATACCGAAGGATACTCAAGAAAGGTATGAGGAACAAAAGCCTAAAGAAGAGGAGAGATATAAACCGAAAGGGGTAATCAGTTTGAACAGAGAGGAAAGAAGGGCTCTTGGTGTGGCTCCCAAGCCCGACCACAAGCGCGTTGTAAACCTGCTTGCAAGCTTAAGCGCGGTCTTGCTCATTATATGTTTTATAATGGGAGCGGGCTATGTACAAAACGAGGATAGGCTTAACAAACTTGAAGGACGTTTTTCACAGTTGTCTTTGGCCTATCAAAGTCTTCTTGAAACGATGAAGTCGGATAAGACAGCAGAGGTTTTCGCAGCTACGACAGAATCGCTTGAAACAAAAGCGAGCAATGAAGCCACAAGCACTGTGGAGAACAATCAGTCTGCGAACAAAACAACAGAGACACAAAGCACAACAGGTGTTATAGTTGAAAACGGCAACGATTTACTTATGGGTAACATGTATGGTGTAGAACTTGTACCGGTCAAGCCGATTGAGGAGGTGCAAGCTACGAGTGAGCCGTCTCAAATCCAAGCTCAGGCCACACCTGCTCCTTCAACCCAAAACCAGACTGTGAAGCGCAACATACCCGACACTTACACAGTACAGCAGGGCGACAGTCTTACACAAATAAGCATTAAATTCTACGGTAACACAAACATGGTTAACGAGATAATGGCTTTAAACGGCATGGACGATGCAGATAAGATATTTTTTGGAAAGGTTCTGAAATTGCCATAAAAAACCATCTGAGCGTCCCTACCTTGGCTAAGTCCGCCGAATTGTTAGACTTGCCTCTATAAGTTCTCATTCACTCCAAGATGTTTGGAAATTTTATTTTGACATATCTGAATTAAGATTGTATAATTTCAGCACAATAAAAAGAGGACGTTGGAACGTCCTCTATGCACTAACAAGCCGATTAGGCTTGCCGGAGTTTAAAATAACCGCTTATCTTATCACGGAGTGGCGGTTATTTTTTTGTCCTGAATTCGATGATCAAGATTATAGTGCATTGACATTATAACACAAAAGTTGCCAAAACCCAGCAAATTTCTGACCGCTTGACTTTTAACGAAGGAAGCGGTTATTTTTGTGTGACTGGCGTACTGCGAACGCTGAAATGACAGAATAACGTCAAATCATTTACAGTTATGTTACACTTTGGCAAGGTGTATTGCAAAAGCATAGGCGTGGTGATATATTGCACTAGACACAGACGACGCAACCTTATTTGTGGGGAAACCCTCTAGGTTAGTGGCAGGCAATGGGGTTTTATGAAATGTTACACTATGGTTACATCTCCCCGAATTGCTTGACAATGCGAATTTTGCAATGGTATAATGTGTCGGTCTTGGGAAAATTCTGGGAATAATTTCTGTGCAAAAGTAATTTTTAGGGTCTATGGGGGGACTTATCTTGCAGCTTGCTTACATAAACTTCCGAATATTGATTTTTAAATGCTTACTTTTTGTATGGTTTTTGTTACCCGCTTTTCTTAGAACAAAAATAAAAATTTTAA
>CAYPQA010000046.1:0-18021 GCA_964412725.1 uncultured Eubacteriales bacterium | reverse complement strand
TATATGTCGCTCATAAAGTCGCTTTCGGGCACAAGTGTGAAAAGCAAAAGGTTCATTCCGTTGTTTACAACATTGAGCGCTCTAAAGCTCACATTATCCTTGCCTATTTTGGCTCGTAGGGGCTGGTCAAGAGGCACGTTATCATAACTTTCGTATGTATCAAGAACATAAGTTGCAACTCCATTCACAAGCGGCTCATTGGAGTTTTCAGCCTTAAGCCGCTCTTGAGTGCCGTTCACATCAACATACGGCAACTCGTTTGTAGAAGTTCCTATAATAAAGCCGTTCTTTTCAATAACGAAACAATGTCCGGATTTGCTGACTTGAACGTCCTTAAGAAACTCCACAAAGCTTGACAGCTTTACATCCACAGACAAAACGCCCGAAAGCTGACCTTTATCATCCAAGACAGGGCAAACAGCCGTTGTTACAAGCTCTTTATCGGATACAGAGGTGTAAACATCCGACCAAGAGTTTTTCATAGTTTCCTGAGCTTTTTTAAACCATGAGCGGTTAACGGTATCGAAAGTAGTTCCTTCAACACTCGTATAAGGTACGTTATCATTAACCAACTTCAAATTATGTACTTCGCGTAAATTATTTGTCCTTGAACTTCTCTCTTTCAAAAAAGGGCCATCGCCGAAACGGTCGATGCCAAAAAAGTCTCCCGCGTTGTTTCCATAATAAATATATCTAACGCTGGGGTCAAGGTTTGTCGCGTACCAAAGATATTGTTTCAGTTCATCAAAATTGTTTAAGTCTAAAACCCCACCGCTACTTGCAGCCTTAATCATTTCAAGCACAACATGCGGCGTCTTCAACTTGTCAGATAAATCCGTCTGCGCCTTTTCTGCTATGATTTCAACGTGAGTTTGCATTGCTTGATTGTTTGAATCAATCGCGTTGAAATTGATAATAGCAGTTACCCCCAAAACTGACAAAAAAATAAGCAGGATAAACGGCGTTATGATCTTAAAAGACAGCTTGTTTTTCATAAAAACCTCCCTCTTCATTTTTGTGAAAATTTCTTGGAATTTTTCGCATAATTTTACCATTATATCTGCACTTTTGCAATATTAAAAAAAATACTTTTCAAATGTATTGTACTTTGATATACTGGAAATAAATTCTAAATACTTATGGGAGGTAGTTATGGCCGAGAAGTTCAGCGTGGTTAAAAGAGGATATGATATAAAGGAAGTTGACGAATACATTGAGGCCCTCGAGGCCGTTTTGAAAAGCTATAAGGAAAAAGACTCTGCTATCAAAAACGCGTTGATTAATGCACAGGTAGCCGCTGACAACATTGTGAGAAATGCGGAACTCAGCGCAGATGATATACGAAGCAGGGCTGTGAAGCAACTCAATGATATTCGTTTGTCCATATCAAACCAAAAGCAAATTCTTAACGATTTCCAATCTGAATACAACGACATGATTAACCGCTATATACACCGATATAATGAAAAGGATATCGTTATTTTACAAGGCAAGATTAATGAACTCGATGATATACTGGTTCGTCTGTCAAAACCTCAGGTTCAAACGACCGACGATGAAAGCTATGCTTAATTTTAAGAAAATTAGAAAACTAACCGAAAAACATATTTGTTATCGAAATAGACACGATTACCCCGATGAAGTTTATTAAAAGAGCTATCGGAAGGGTGTATCGTGTCTTTGTTATTTTAACGCTCATAAAGTATACGCTCATTGTGTAAAAGACCGTTTCTGTACAGCTCATCATAACGGACACAAAGCGCCCCATGAACGAATCAGGCCCATAGCGTTTGAATAAATCCAACAAAATTCCAGTTGACGCGGACGAGGACACAAGACGCATAAGCGTGAGTGGAACAGCATCTTTTGGAAAGCCAACGAGGTTTGTAAGTGGTGTTATAAGATGGCTCAGCAAGTCCAGAGTTCCAGATGCTCGCAAAACTCCAACTGCAACCATAAGCCCGATTATTGTGGGCATTATATTTAAAACGGTTGAGAAACCGTCCCTGGTACCCTCGATAAACGTATCGAATAAGGGTACCTTTTTTAATAGTCCGTAAGTTATGATTAACAAAAATGTGAGAGGGATAATCAAGTCCGATATGTACAGAAAAAACTTCATTCGCGGCACCACCAGTCCATAATTTTTGCAAATGCAATGCCTATAAGCGTTGTTACAAGTGTAGCCAAAAGTCCGGGGCCGATTATCTCGGACGGATTATGCGAAGAATACTGCGCTCTATAGGCTATTATATTTACAGACATAATCTGCAAGCTTGATAAATTGAAAATAAGAAATGTACACATCTCATTGCTTGCTCTCGTCTTGTCCTTATTCACCTTCTGCAGCTCTGTCATTGCTTTAATGCCTGCGGGCGTTGCGGCCCAGCCAAGCCCCAACATATTAGCGCATACATTCGTTGAGATATAATCCATAGCCGGAGAACTTTCTTTAAGGCGCGGAAACAGAAATTTGAGAAACGGTCTCATCTTTCTTGACAGTGTAGTCAGAAGGTTTGATCTTTCCGCAATCTTCATAAGACCCGTCCACATAGACACAATCCCAAGCATAGTTATACAAAGCGCAACCGCGTCCTTTGCAGAATCAATTACGGCAGACGTCAAACTCCCTAAATTCCCCGTAAACGATGCCACAACAATACCGATTAGGATCATAAATCCCCATAAATAATTCAGCATAATGTCCACTCCCAAAGGTTTTCTAATCATTAATTATATGTACAAGGCACAACCTTTAGGCATAAACACATAAAAAAAGCCTCCAATTAAGAATTTAGGAGGCTTTTTTGCATTTTTTCAAACAATGGATAAATCGAATAAAGTATGCAGATTTCTGTAACGAGTGAAATAAAGTTCTTTATCAATCTACTCGGCAACAGTATTAAGAATCCTTTGCCAAGTAAAATAGAAAGCCAAAGCGTATTTGCACATATATGAACAAGCACTGTAACTATCGTTACGGCCAGCACTATACGCACTATGCTCTTAGATTTTTTGTTAAAAAATATCCCGTAGATAAAACCTGTCATAGCCGCGGATATTGTAAAACCGATGAAAAAGGTACCTTGCGGGAACAACAATGCGCCCAAAATATCAGCTACCACAGCAACAAGTAGTGTACATATTGGGCCATACAGCGCCCCACACAGAGCCAAAGGTACGAATGCAAAACCAATTTTTATTGTAGGCAATGATACGGATAAAAACCTTGACAGCACCACCGTTTGTCCAACAAGTAAAGCCATCAGTATATAATCTCTTATGTTCAGTTTACTTAATTTCAGTCAAAACACCCCGTCTCTTTATCTGTAGTTTACATTCGCATCATATACAATAACGCCGGAATATACTGAGTTTATAATGATTTCATATTGATTGTCCGCGTCTATGTCTGCGATTATTGGTTGGGCGAGCGCACCGTTTGTAAGCTCTGTGCCTTTAGATTCCGGAAGGTCTTGCTCGAATAAAAGCTCACCTTTGTAATTAAGAATGACAAGTCTTCCGTTTATACCGGACTCCTTTTCCGTCCAAGTTGTGAACACAATCTCCTTATTCCCGTCTCCGTTTAAATCCATAACTTGAGGCATTGACGAAAACTCAATTGTGTCCCCTCGTCCTACATCATAGGGCCAAGCATGTTTTTGCTCCTTGTCAAGCCAAAAACAGTTTACTTTGCCGTCAAAGGACGAGAAAAGAATTTCAGGAACGTCATCGGCGTCAACATCAGCCACAACAGGATTCGGCATAGCGCATTCGAGTAGGTTGTAGTCTTCTGCAAGCGGAAGATCTGTTGTTGGTATTTCTTCCCAGTTGTATCTGCCGTCATTGAATCGTGTGCGATCTGCGTTAAGTAACAACAAGCCTGTGCTTAAGCTTTCAGCAGAGCCAACAACAGTGTCCGCAATGTATCCGGTTACAACAACCTCGTTAATTCCGTCGCCGTTAACGTCTGCAATAACAGCCGCATTGTGTGCAAACCCAAAGATGTTCTTCTCCTGCCAAGGTGCAGAGTATTCGACTGGGTTTCCCCAACCGTCGTTTTCAACCCTGTCCTCCTTGTTCATATCCTGCCAAAAACCAACCTGTCCCCAGGTGCGTCCGCCATATTTGGGGTTTGCGGGTAGCAGGTTGCCGTTTCTGTCATAGGCGCAAATGAAGGGTACATCCGAGGGTACAATTATTTCCTGATAGCCGTCTGCGTTGATATCGCCGACGGCTATATTATTGTTAAATATACCCCAAGCAAAGCCGGTGTATAGCTGCCTTGTATTGATAGTACCGTCAAATTCAGGCATAAGCTGAGGCCAACCGTTACGTAGTGTTCCGTCATAATTGTAGACATAAATATTTTTGCCCGCATCAACCGAAACACCAACGATTATGGACTTTGTGCCGTTGTTGTCCAAATCTGCAACGCGTACAGACTTGACTTCCTTATCAACGGGTATCTGCGGCCAATTGGTTTTGAAGTATCCGTTATGGTCATAAACGGACACGTAGCCGCGGCCATGACCCGCTATAATTTCCTTATACCCGTCGCCGTCAATATCATCAACAATTAAATCCGCCCAAGTACGCCCAATATATTGCTCGTCTGCTGTGTTTGACCTATCATACCCAGAGCCTATGCGCCAGTTAAGCTTGCCCGAGTTTGCATCCAAACAGACTATTGAATAAGCCGCAGATATAATTTCAAGATTTCCGTCACCGTCTAAGTCTGTGACAACAGGCTTGGAATACCAGCCTTCTTCCGCCCACCATTTATAAGTGCCTGCGTCCTTGTATCTGAGTTTTACGTTCGAGAAGTCATCTGCATAAACAGATGTTGCAAAGAACAAAGACAGGCAAAGCAATGAAGTTATAAATCGTTTCATCAATAGCCCCCCTACCTAATAACATAAGGCGCGTCGGCTGTGCCGTCACCGCTCTCAATTGTGTAAGTCGAATTTAATACAAGTGCCGGGATAACGCCTAAGCAACGGTTGTCAACGGCCGTATCACCGGATACGCCGGCGTTGCTGATACGAACCATCTTGTCGGAGGTTGAAGCAACAGGTGTGCGCGTCCAGTAGTTGAACGTGGCCGTGTTTCTCAGGTTTGGGGATTTGTATTCCGATTGAAGCACAGACGCGTCCGTAGGCAGCTTTTTTCGGCTGAACCCATTAGCGGACACAAGCTCTGCAAGCTCCTTAATGTCCAGAATAAAAACCCTGTCCGTTGTAACCTGATAGTAAGCGCTTTCATAATTCATCAGAGATTTCTTTAAATCCTGTGAGCCTTGAAAGCTATACACCTCACTCCCGCCGTCTCCGACCTCTGCATCAAAGGTAGATAACAGGGTTTTATTTTCAACAGGCTTTATAAGCAAACGTTCAGTTTCGCTAAAGTTGGATAAAAACCCCGCCTCATCCGCATAAGAATTAAGCCCGTTCCAAAGATACTCCTTTGAGGGAGGATTATATGTGAAGCTTACCGTTTCGTCTTCCGAGTTAAGCCACTCTCTAAGACTACTTCCGGCCCAGAAGTTTGCGCCAACCCTAATGCGTTCATCGCTACCGCGTCCGTCAACCATATCACCTAATGCGTCAAAGGGCTTTACCGTTATGATTCTTTCACTCCACAACATAAGCTCTCCATTATTTTCTTGGATAACCTGCCAGATTATAGGTTCGTCAAGGTATGAACCAAACGATACATAATCGCCGGTTTTAACCATTGCAAAGGCCGCTTGAGATAAAAAAGCGATCAAGACAGCCGTTAGAGCAAAACTTCTAAAGACCTTCATAATTTACACAACCTTTCCAGGATTAAGGATGTTATTGGGGTCAAATAAACGCTTTATGCCGCGCATAAGCTCAAGCTGTGTCTGTCCGACGGAGGCTTCAAGGTATGCACGCTTTGCATGACCTATGCCATGCTCGCCTGAAACATAACCTCCAAGCTCGTTCGCGTATTCGTAGAGCTTATCCATAACAAGCTTGCATTTCTCCAACCAAACGGATTCCGAATATTCGTCACGGCAGATATATATGTGCAGATTACCGTCTCCGGCATGACCGAATGAGGGTATGCGTATATTCTCGTCCTTTGCAATTTGCTTGGCTTGCTTAAGATACTTCGCAACGTGCTCTATGGGTACAACCACGTCGCATTCGTCCATAGCCTTTGTTGAACCCTTTATAGCTTCAAGGAACGCACCGCGCGCTGTCCATATGCTCGTCTGGCGCTCCTCTGTATCCGAAATAAGCACATCTTTCGCACCGCATTCAAGGCAAGCCTTTGCAACCACATCGTAGGTGTTTTCGATTTCTTCCTTGGAGTTTCCGGTGTAGCTGACCATCAAATATGCATTTGCAGACTTATGAGGGAAAGCCGTACCTAAATATTCTTCAGCGCTCTCTATAACCTCACGCTCCATAAATTCAAGCGTAAGTGGGGTATCGCCTGTATTGAGAATGGTCGGAACTGTGTTAAGGCTTTCATCAAGGTTATCAAACGGGATAAGCAAAGTTATAAAGCGCTTTGGCATTTTAACAAGCTTCAATTCGATTTTGGTTATAACGCCGAGCGTACCCTCGCTTCCAATGAACAAATCCTTAAGGCTGTAACCTGAGCTGGATTTTGCAAGCTTGCCGCCTGTGTGGATAATCTCACCGCTTGGCAAAACAACCTCCATACCGCGCACGTATTCTCTTGTAACGCCATACTTAACCGCACGCATACCACCTGCGTTTGTGGAAACATTACCGCCTATAGTTGCGCTTTTTTCACCGGGGTCGGGAGGATAGAGAAGTCCCTCGTCCGAAACCTTATCCGCAAGCTCCATAAGCAAAACACCGGGTTCAACAACAGCTATCATATTCTTCTTATCTATTTCAAGGATACGGTTCATAAGCGACATATTGAGCAGTATGCCACCTGTTATCGGCACACAACCACCGCAAAGCCCTGTTCCGGCTCCTCGCACGGTTACAGGTATATTATTCTCGTTCGCATACTTCAAAATACGGCTGACCTCCGAAGCGTGGAGGATGTCCACAACCGCTTCAGGCATAAAGCGTCCGTACTCGGGCATTTCGTCGTGGGAGAAATCCTCATTAATACGCTCCCCCGCATATACGCGGTCGTCACCGCATACGTCACGTAAAAAATCTATCATTACACACCCTCCTTTATTCCTTTGATTAGCATAGGAAGAATTTCGGACAAGTCACCCACAAAGCCATAGTGAGAAAGCTTGAATATAGGTGCGTTTTTGTCCTTGTTCACAGAGATGATAAGCTCCGAATTTTGCATACCTGCGACGAATTGTATAGCGCCGGACACACCGAAGGTTATGATAAGCTTTGGTTTAACTGTACGTCCGGATAATCCAATTTGGCGACTGTTGTCAACCATGCCTTGCTCAACCATAGGGCGTGTGCAAGCCATCTCTGCACCAATAAGGTCTGCAAATTCGCTGACTAAGGCTAAATCATCCCTTGTCTTAACGCCGCGTCCCGCAACAACAAGAACATCAGCGTCTGAAATGCTCTTAACCTTTTCCTTAAGACTTACGCCCATGATTTCGATTCCTGATTTTAATGCGTCCTCAGACAACTCACGCTTAATCACATTGCCCGTTGCTCCAACTTGACGTTCAGCCGCCTCCATAACCTTATAACGCACGGTTGCGAACTGCGGGCGGCGATGCTTGGTCAAAATCTGAGCCATTATGTTACCGCCGAATGCGGGTCTTATCTGCACAAGTCCGCCGTCATTGCGGATTTCAAGCGTTGTACAGTCTGCTGTCAAACCTGTTTTAAAACGTGTTGCAACTCTGGGCGCAAGTGAACGCCCCACGGATGTTGCACCAATAAGTACGATATTTGGCATAGCTTCATTTATGCAGTCTGTCATTGCGTTTGCATATACATCCGCTCTAAAATATTCAAGTCCAGGATTATCATAAACATAGACGTTTTCCGCACCGTATTCAAACAGCTTGCCAATTTCATTTTCAATTCCACTTCCAATGAACACGCAACTCACAGTCTCATTCTTGCCGCGTTCTTGCATAAGCTGTTTAGCTTTACCTATAAGCTCAAAGGTAACAGGGTGAATACGTCCGCATTCATGTTCAACATATATAATAGCGCCGCTCCATTGGGATATGTCCTCAGTTTGTTTAACCGTTGCCAACTCTATACATTTCTCAGGGCAAGCCTTTATACAAAGCTTGCAAATCTTACACGCACTTGTTATCGAAGCCTTGCCACCCTTTAACTCTATAGCCGAAAACGGACAGACAGAAACGCACTTACCGCAACCGTTACAGCCTCGTTCATTTACCGAAATCATAGTATTCCCCCCGTCATACAAATTTTAAGGTCTTAAGCCGTTTTAACATAGCCGCTGAAAGCTCGTCCGCATCGCCTTCCATAATCTCCGTTGAGACATTGGATTCAGGTGTAAAGATACGTTCAACGGAGGTTGGAGAGCCAAGCATACCGTAACGGCTTTTGTCCTTATCCGATAGGTCTTGTAATGAGAAGGTTTGGATAGGATTGTTTTTGGTTTTTTGTTTTATAACATAGGAGGGAAGCCGAGGTCTGTTTGCGGAGGCTTCAACGGTTATGAGGCAGGGGTATTTGATACTCAAGTCAGCAACGCTTTCTGTCATATCCTCTAAAACTCTTATAGCCTCGTTATCCGCGCCTGAAACCTGTTTAACAAAGCATACATGCGGTATGTTCAAATATTCTGCAACGGCG
Source organism: uncultured Eubacteriales bacterium (assembly GCA_964412725.1). Lineage (GTDB taxonomy): Bacteria > Bacillota > Clostridia > Lachnospirales > CAYPQA01 > CAYPQA01. The sequence continues at coordinate 9,247 of CAYPQA010000046.1, read as the reverse complement.
GGGCCAACCTGTGCAGTGTCGCCATCTGTGGTTTGTTTCCCGCAGATAATAAGGTCATATCCCAACAAGCTAATACATTCGGACAAAGCTTTGCTCGTTGCAAGCACATCTGCACCTGCAAAAGCCATGTCACTAAGCAAAACACCCTTATCAACGCCGAGTGTGAAAGCCTCGTAGATTATCTCCTTTGCGGCAGGCGGCCCCATGGTGAGGGCTGTAACCTCCGCACCCAGAGACTCCTTAATAAGCATTGCCGCCTCAATTGCATGAAGGTCATACGGATTCATTTTCGATTCGACACCGGAACGAATCAATGAGCCTGTTTTTTCATCAATGTTTACCTTTGTTGTTCCCGGTACTTGCTTGATACAAACAATGATTTTAATAAGTATTCCTCCTTATGAAAAAGGACGCCAAAACAGCGTCCTTAGAATTTAATCATTTATACTTACCATAATCCTTAGAATCGAACAGATGCAGATATTCCGAGCTGTCCTCATTCTTGGTTGTGCTCACTATAGGAACTCCGGATGTCCTCACGGATTTAACGGGAGCTTTTGAAGCAGATGTCGGAGCGGGGGTTGTGGCTTGTGAAGGCTTGTTGAAGCTTTCCGGCCTATAGGCAACCATTGGCCTGTCGTTATCGTCAACCATAGGTGGCGTGCTGACAACGGGCTTAGGTGTGGCTACAGGTTTTGATGCAATAGGTTTTGTTGCAACGGGTTTTGTTGCAACTGCTTGGGCTGATGCAGGTTTGGCAATTGTTGTATTTGAAACAGGTTTTGCCACAGGCTTTGAAGCCTGTGTGACAGCGGGAGTATGCGCAACAGCCGGTTTAGAAACCGGTGGTTTAGAAACTGCCGGTCTGGGCGCTGATGGTTTGGACGCTTCCAGTATTTGAGATGGCGCCTTCTGCGTTGGTTTTACGGTTGGATGAACCGGTTCAATTTCATTTGAAACAACGTGTTTTGAAGGTTCGGAGCTTTCGATAAATTTGTCATTCTTAGAAAGCTTATATCGAGAAACCATATCACTGAACATAATTGCCTGCATAGAAAGCTGTTCCGAAGAGACAGCGACCTGTTCTGAAGTTGCAGTATTACCCTGCACAACATGTGCAATCTGAGAAACACCAATATTAACCTGTTCCATGATAATGGCTTGTTCGTTTGAATCTTTAGCAAACTGTGAAAGAAGCGCTGAAACCTTGTCAATTTGTTCCGCTATAGAATCAAGAGCCTTGGAGGTGTTTTGTGCGATGGTGCTACCTTGCAGAACTCTCTCATTTGAATTTTGGATAAGCTCAGCGGTTTCCTTTGCAGCTTTCTGACTTCTTGCGGCCAAACTTCTTACTTCCTCGGCAACAACAGCAAAGCCCTTACCATACTGTCCGGCACGCGCAGCTTCAACAGCCGCGTTCAATGCAAGAAGGTTTGTCTGGAATGATATATCTTCGATAACCTTAATAACCGCAGATATGTTGTCAGAGGATTCGCTTATATTGCTCATTGCAACAAGCATCTGTTGCATTTCCTCTTTGCCGCTCCTTGCGGCCTCTTTGGATGCAAGAGCCATCGTGTTGGCATCCTGAACGTTTTTGGTGTTATGCTTGGTTTGTGCATTAACATTTTCGATTGTGGATGATATTTCTTCAACGGCTGCGGCCTGTGTTGTTGCACCATGTGCAAGGTCATTGCTTACGCTGTAAATTATATTGGCGTCACTTGAAACCTTACCCGCAGTTTCATTAACGTCCCAAAGAATCTTGTTGAACTTATGGATAATATCGTTAATGGATGTTTTTATAACAGCAAATTCGCCAATGAAGTCACCCTTAACCGAAACATCGAAGTTGTCAGCGGACATTTGAGAAAGTACATTTGCAATTTCCGTAATGTAACCCGAGAGATTGCTGGTTGTGTTATTTAAGGATTCCTTAATGGTAAGGAAAGATCCTTCATAATTACCCTTTACATAGACATCAAGCTTACCCCCGGCCATATGATCTAAAGCATTAACAGCTTCAGATACCGGCGCATTAATAGTTGAAACAAGGTTATTAAGCTGTACGGCAAGGCTTTGCCAACTGTTTCTAAATTTGGAGTCATCTATTCTGTGAGAAAGGTTTCCATGGGAGGCTGCGGAAACCAAATCGCCCAATGATTTAACAACGGATACCAAGTTGCTTTGAAGCAGGGAGAACGTCTCGGTTATAACAGCCTTCTCACCTACATGCTCTTTAATCTTTACGTTGAAGTTACCTTCTGCAAAATTCTTTAAAGTATTGGATAAATCATTGGTATCTTCTTCATTAACACGGCAAATGTCGTTTATACCGTTCGCAACTTCCCTATATGCTCCCGAAAAAGAATCTGCATTAAGCCTTGCGGACAATTTGCCTTCCTTAACGAAGGCTTTATAAGTCGAATCTATCTCGGACATAAGTGCATGGATTGTGTCAACAACTATCATTAAATCGTTGGACAAAATGCCGATTTCGTCACGATTGTTGCTTGCAACATTGATTTCAAGATTACCGCCCGCAATATCTTTTGCAGCCTTGCTCAGCTTGTCAAGGGGTTTGGTAATACTTTTGGATATGTAGAGACAAATAGCTATAGAAATTACAAGTACAACAACAAATAAAATAATCATAAAGACAGCTACGCCAACTGTATATGCATCATTAAGGTTAACAATCTGGCGCAATTCCTCGATATGTCCACCATTTATAGCTTCAAGGTCTTTTATAACTCTTTGCGACTTCGAATTAATATCGTCAATTAAATCGAAGGCTTGGTCAACTTTATCTTCTTTTACCAGTTGGATTATATCGGAGGTTAATTTAAAAACTTCAGAAGAAACGGTCTTAATGTCATTTATATAACTTTTAAAATCAAATCTCTCGCTATCCTTATAAGATCTCGTATAGCCAGATGTATAACTCTCGTAATTTTTTAACAAATCAGTAAACCGTGAAGCACTTTGATTAAATGTCGAAACCTTTTGATCTAAGGGAACGTCATTAACTATAAGCAAGTCGCGGCGATAAATTTTTGTGTCATAGTATGCGGAAATAATTTCGCTGACCATTTCGGCGCATATATTTTCATGCTCAACGCCCTCTGTATAACGAATATTTATAGTATTTGAAGAGCTGGCTCCGCAATAAGCAACAAAGGCCATTAAAACAAGAAGTACAGCAAAGCCCTTGAACAGTTTGATCCTAACTTTGTCGTTTCTTATGTTCATAAAAACCTCCTAAAAATATGTATTATTTGTGAAATATTCTAATTGAAATTTCCCTAACCGTCAAGTGAATTTTAAAATTCATTTATTGTTCACATTATATTCATATCATTGGTTTATATTGGCCTAATATTTCCAAAGGAGGGATTTTATGAACAGATTAGAGAGATTGGGGACGGTTTTGCTTGCTGTAGCTATATTTAGCGGCTGCAATAAGATTATACCCGCGTCCTCACCTCAGACACAATCGAAGACACAAACCTCACAGGTTGCGGTTAATGACCTTGTTCTTGGGCTTTCGGCAGACGGGCGCATTAAACTCCCTGTAACAAATATGAGCTTTGAAGCAAATGGTACGATTAAGGGCATTTACGTATCTAACGGTGATTTTGTTAAAAAAGGACAGCTTCTGGCTGAACTCGACGACAGCGACCTTGCCCTAGATTTAAAAAATGCAAAGATTGCACTTGAAAAAGCAGAGGCCACTTACAGAGATGCGATTGCAACAGCGGATTACAATATGAAGTCAGAGCTTTCAAACCTAGAAACGCTGATTACAAAAACCAAAACCCCGTTTGATGATTACACCTATACTCAAAACATAATAAATGCCGAGGCAACTATAGAGAAAAAGCTTAAGGAATTGGCCGATGCAGAGACGGCGATGGAGGCTGCGGAAAAAATTTTTATAACCTCATCTGGAGATTTTACAGAACAGGATTTAATGCAACTGTCTGTGTACTCGTCGATACTTAATTCAAAAATCTCATGGGATAGAAAGAAGTCAGACCTTTTAACCGCGCAAGTAGAATTGGCAGACCTACTGGCAGAAGTGCCCGAGGCGTTTGACGATTACACTTATAAGCAAAATATTGAAAATGCAAAGCTTTCACTTCAAAGAAAACAGGACGATTATGACGAGGCCATGCGCTTATTGGAAGAGGCAAAAGCAAAAAACACAGAAACCTTTGATGATTATACCTACAAGCAGAACATATCAACAGCAGAAGAAAACCTCAAACGCAAGCAGGACGACTTGTCAGACGCGGAAAAATTATTAAAAGAGGCCAAGGACTATGTTATAAAGCCATTTGACCCATACACATATCTGAATGAAATAGAAAAAGCACAGGATAATTTACAAAGGAAGAGCAGGGACTTATATAATTCTACTAATCCCGAAGCAGCAAACGATGCCTATCTAGATGCAATTCGCAACTTGGCAACGGTGGAGTCGAACTATAACCGTGCGCTCACAAATTATGATAGTGATGAAGCGGAGAAGAAAAGGAAGAACATAGAAGATAACGAAAAGAAGGTTGAGGCAGCAAGGTTAGCGGTTCAAGATGCAGAAACAAATCTTAAGAACGCAGAAATAAACCTTGAACGGGCTATTAAGGATTATGATGAAAAACTCGGAACCTCTGTTGAGGACGCGCAAAAAAAGGTTAATACAGCAAAACAAGCATTGGATGATGCCCAACAAAGTCTTGTAAACGCCGAAGCAAGCCTTACGCGTGCCGCGGACAAAAGCATTGAAGATGCACAAAAGAAGGTTACTCAAGCACAGATGAGTGCGGATGATGCACAGATAGCGTTTATGAACCAGTTTAATGACACAAAGAAGAAGCTTGAAGCCGCCGCAACCGCTCTGACAGATGCAGAAAGTGCATTGCAAACTGCAAAGGATAATCTTGAGAGGGCAATTGAAAATTATGATAAGGACATCGAATCAAGCAAAAAATCCTTAGATATGCAAAAGCTTAAGATAGCAAATATGGAAAACAACACCTCAAGCATAACAAATGCGTTCTATTCAGTTGAGGATGCAAAGCTTAAGGTCAGCTCAGCCGAAAACGCATTAACAAAGACCATAATTATTTCGCCGATTGACGGCAAGGTTCTTAATGTGTCAAAGAAGGTTGGAGAAATTGTTTCTGCGAATAACAATATGCCAACGATAAATTTCGGAACAGGAGCCTCAGCCTCAGGTGTAGTAACAATCTGTGACACAAGCGCAATGTATCTGTCTGCAAACATAACAGAAGGAGATATTATAAACATAACAAACGGTCAAACCATAAAGGTTGCATTAGATGCACTGGACGGTGAGATAGTTTACGCAAAGGTTATAAGCATAAGCAGCATACCGTCTGTAGACAGCTCCGGTATCGTAACCTATGAAGTTGTGGGACAATTGGACAAGGTTGACGAGCGTATAAGGGACAATATGAGTGCGTTCTTGACCTTTATACAAAAGGAAAAGAAGAACGTCTTAACTGTGGCTCATAAAGCTATCTTTGTTGAGAACGGCCAGCAGTATGTTAATGTATTGCAAAATGACGGCACAACCGAGAAAAGAGCCGTAACCTGCGGTCTTTCAAACGGAACCTTGGCCGAGGTTTTAGAAGGTATCACAGCCGGTGAAACGGTTATTGTAAAGCGTTAAGGAGGTGACATTGTGAGACCTACCGAACAAATACGCAGCGTTTTACTAAGTATCTCGACTAATAAATTCCGTGTGTTTTTGACATCACTTGGCATTATAATAGGCACATTTACAATAATTATGGTTGTTGGAATAGGCAAGGCCTCTGAAGCGGCTGTGTCCGAGCAGTACAAACGTCTGTCCGTTGAAACAATAACCATATCCGTTAACAACCAAATGCGTAATCCATTTTCAGGCAACACGCGCTCGTTAACAAAGGATGATGTTTTGGAAATGCCCAATATCTTAGACCACGTGCGCTCGACAGGGATAATGACATCTTTAAGTTCAACGATAGCCTACGGTTCCAGTTCTAAGACAGTTTCAGTTCAGGGCATAAACGAGGACTATGCAACAATTTCAAACCTCTATCTTCAAGAAGGGGATTTTTTCACGGACGATGACGGAAAATTGCGTAACCGTTTCGTTGTCCTAGGCTACAACGTGGCTACATCTTTGTTTGGCGATGACGTGAGTGACGCCATAGGCGAAAAGGTCACGATAAAAGGCGCAAGCTTTACAGTTTTGGGGATTTTGCAACGTATCGGCGGTAGTGGAGGTGTTACTGCGGGCGCAGGACGTGAATCTTCAGGCTCTGCGGACGATGCCGTATTCATACCATATGACGTTGCATTAAAGTATACCTCCGGTTCTGTTGGCGTTAGGGGTGGTGGAGGTGGAATTATGCTTTCCATAGCCGGTGGCGGCGGTTCCCAATCATATATTGCATTGGCAAACGACATCCAATCCGTAACCCCTGCCATCGAGGAGATAAAGCAATATATAGCCGAAGTAACCGGAAATCCTTCAAGCTACACCGTTACTGATGCGGGCAGCAGTCTTTCTTCCGCTATGGAAACCTCTAACACTATGTCTGCTCTACTTATGGCTGTTGCCGCTATAGTACTTATAGTTAGCGGAATTGGCATTATGAACGTGCTTATGGTTGCAGTTAAAGAACGCACGCGTGAGATAGGTATTTTAAAGAGCATCGGTGCTTCAAGAGGTGTCATACTTTCCGAATTTTTGCTTGAAGCAATTTTTATAAGCGTTATGGGAGGTTTGCTTGGGGTTCTACTCAGCGCATATGCGCCCAAACTCCTATCACATACGTCAATAAGCTACCTTGCCTCTATAGACGGTTTGGTCTTGGGCTTGGGATTTTCCGTTTTGACTGGCGTTTTCTTTGGCTTTTATCCGGCTGTTGTGGCTTCAAAGCTTAAGCCGATAGATGCACTAAATTCTGATTGAGCTTAATTATTGAGGAGGATTTATTTTGAAGAAATATATTATCGCTTTAACTTGCCTATTGCTTATAGGCTGTACAAAAAAAGAAGGCAACTCAACAACACCAACACCAGCGCCCGTTTCCACAACGGACGCAACATCATCCGAACAACCCAAGGATGGCACTAACATTGAAACAAAGGATGTAAAAACAATTTATGGTGAAATTGCAGGCGTTATAGGAAACGAGCTTACAATAAAGCTTATTGACGGTGAACCACTGCCTATAGGCCCTGGTTTTAACGGCGGACGGTTTAACGGTCAACCTGTTATTATCGGTGAAAACGGTGGAGCTTCCCCATCGTTGGATAATGTCCGCATATCGCCGATTAATGAGGACGGTAGTATTTCGGTTCAGGTTTCGGACGATTCAGCAGCTTCGAGGCCAGGTCAGGGTGCAAGGCGGAATTCATCAGGCGAAGGAGCAACACAAGATATGGTCGGTTTTTTTGTAGCCGGAAGTGGTGAAGGCGGAGGCCCTCAAGGAGGAAATGTTGGTTTCTTTATGGGCGGTGGAGGCGGAGGTGTACCACCTGCCGGTATGACGATTAAACTGGATGAAGGCGGTGAGATGCCTGAGGGTTTTAGCCCGGAAAACTTTTCTATAGACAAACTTCCCGAAAGTGTGAGAGAAAATCTTCCGGAAGACTTTGAAGAGCGTATAAAGGCCGGAGACATGTCTGTTTTAGATGAGGCATTTAAGAATGTACGTGGCACACGTATGCCGTTTTCAAGAAACTATACGGGTGAGGAAATTGAATTTATAATCCCCGTAGGCGTACCCATAATGACCATGTCTTTTGGCGCAAACGGCCCTGAGGAGACGGAACTTGCGCTAACCAAGGTTAAGGCAGGTCAGACCATAAACGTTACCTATAAAGAGGACGGAAAAACTATTGACAAAATCCTTATAATCGGGTAGGGGGTTACCGCTTGAGTGAAAATGTAATTGAGATGAGCAACATATATAAGGCATACGGAAAGGGAGATAATAAGGTAAGCGTTTTGAATGGCATTTCCCTTACGGTTGAGAAGGGAGAATTTGTTGCAATTTTGGGGCCGTCCGGTTCCGGAAAGACAACGCTTATGAATCTCATAGGTCTTATAGACACCATTGATTCAGGCCAATACTTACTGGACGGGCTTGACATAAAAAAGCAATCCGAAAACGGCTATGCGAGGATACGTAACCGTAAAATAGGATTTGTATTTCAAAAATTTAATCTTATTTCCAAATATACAGCCTTGCATAACGTGGCTCTACCCATACTATTACAGGGCAAAAGCTACAAAGAGGCGAAGAAACGCGCAACAGAGATGCTTACAAAGGTGGGCCTTAGCGACCGCACACATCACCGCCCGAACGAGCTTTCGGGTGGCCAACAGCAAAGGGTTGCAATAGCGCGTGCACTTGTCGGTGAAGCTCCGCTAATCCTTGCAGACGAACCCACCGGTGCGCTTGACCAAAAGACTGGCACAGAAATACTGGACTATCTTATCGAATTAAACAAAGAGGGCAAGACAATCCTTCTCATAACCCATGACATAAACATAGCCCAAAAATCTGGGCGCATAATCCGAGTTGAGGATGGCAAGATTGTTTAATAGAATTTCATAAATATTAAAAACTACAGAGGAGATTATTTACATGAAAAGAATTTTAGTTGTAGATGATAATGTTACAAATTTGCTACTTGCACAATCGGCTTTGGATGAACTTTATAAAGTTACGCTCCTTACTGCAGGAACCCAGGTTCTTCACTTTCTGAAAAATAATACGGCAGATTTAATATTGCTTGATATTTTAATGCCGGATATGAATGGCTTTTCAACATTGCAGGAATTGCGCAAGCTTGAAAATGGAAAAGATGTGCCTGTGTTGTTCTTTTCAGCGGTGGATGACAAAGAAAACATCAAACTTGCAATAGAACTCGGCAACCAACACAAAGTTTCTGGTTACATACTTAAGCCTTTCGACAAAGATGAACTACTCAAGCGCGTAACACAGGTTATTAATTAGCGGTACGGGTATAAATCTGCGCTCCAACAAATAATCAAAATAAAAAATATGCGTGGAGGGAACCAAATGGAAAACATCGCTTGCGAATTTTGTATGCTGGCGGCAAACGCTTCAAGTGAAAAAGCAAGAAACATTATTAAAATTGAAATGTAAAATGTTATTGCTTTTCACAACATAAAGTCTATACACAAAGCTCATTTAAT
>CAYPQA010000045.1:0-18220 GCA_964412725.1 uncultured Eubacteriales bacterium | reverse complement strand
GTGAATAACCGCCTCTCTTAAATTTGGAGGGCGGTTATTTTTGTATTTAGAATTATTATAACACCATAATCAATGTACCGGCTGTTATCAAAATGCCACCTATAACGGTCTTTGCGTTCATCTGCTCGCCGAGTATAAAGAATGCAAGGATTAGGGTTATAACGATGCTAAGCTTGTCTATTGGTACAACCTTAGAAACGGTGCTTAACTGAATGGCTCTGTAATAGCAGAGCCATGAGGCTCCCGTTGCAATCCCGGATAAAATAAGGAAAAGGTAACTCTTGTTGCTTATTTCTGAAAGTGTTTTATGCGAACCTGTAGCGAACACAATTCCCCACGAAAAAAGTAACACAACAATGGTTCTTATGGCGGTTGCGAGATTAGAGTTCACATTCTGGATGCCAAGCTTGGCAAGGATGGATGTAAATGCCGCAAACACCGCAGAAAGTATAGCGAACAAGACCCACATCAAAATCACCCCTCATATTACAATCACTTCACTTCTACAGACAAAATCTTAGAAATCCCTTCCTGCATACTGATTCCGTACATCCTGTCACAAACCTCCATTGTGCCCTTTCTGTGGGTAACAACGATGAATTGAGTTTCCTTGCAATAGTGGGCGAGGAAATTAGCAAAACGCTTTACGTTAGCATCGTCCAACGCTGCATCGATTTCGTCAAGCACGCAAAATGGTGACGGCTTAAGCCTGAGAATTGCAAAGAGTAAGGCTATGGCTGTCAAGGAACGCTCGCCACCTGACAAAAGACTCAGACTTTGCAGGTTTTTGTCGGGCGGTTGTGCGATTATCTCTATGCCTGATTCAAGAACCTTGGTCTCGTCAAACAAACTAAGCACAGCTTTTCCGCCTCCAAACATCTCCTTAAACACAATCGAAAAGTTCTCGGATATAAGCTTAAACTGCTCCATAAATTGAGTTTCCATTTGGGTTGTAAGCTGTTTTATAAGGTCTATCAATGCCGCTTCGGCCTTTAATATGTCATCTCTCTGGGCTTTAAGGAAGTCCAGCCTTTCCTTTAACTTCTCATATTCAGTCAACGCATTCACGTTCACATAGCCCAAATCAGCTATGTCCTTTTTAAGCGTTGTCTCCTCTTTTTGCAAGGTTCTCAATTCCATATCCAGTCTCACAAAGTCCTGACGCGCACGATTAAGTGTAAGACCGTACTCCTCCCACATATGGTCATATAAACGCCTATTATCCTCTGTTATACGGTTTTGCAAACCTTCCTGCTTGGTTATCTCGTTTTGAAGCTGTGAAGTCTCCTCCAAACCTTTAATATGTTCGTCCTCTAGACGTGATATTAAGTCCGTGTATGTTTTGAGTGCGGCTGTATTTCGTACTATCTCATCCTCAAGCAGTTTCCTTTCCTCATTTACAAGCCCAAGCTCATGTCGCAAAGCCATGATTTCCTCGTTCCTTTGGCTAAGGCGCTGTTCGTTTTCATTTAGCTGGTCGGTTATAGCACTAAGCCCGCTGTCGTTAGACTCCATTTCTGTTAAAACACGCATGAGATTACGCTCTGCGGATTTTATACTTTCCTCCAAACCGCCTATCTTAACCTTTATTTGAGTAAGTTCATGTCCCCTTAACTCGCCAAGTTCCTTCTTTGAAGCCAAGCTTTCTTGAAAGTCTGACATCTCTTGTTTCAAAGAAGTTATAGATTGCTCCGAATGCTCTTGCGCAATGCGGTTGGCTTCAATCTCATTCTTAAAAGAAACTATACTGCCGTCTATATTATCTGCATCGTTTGACAAAGACTGTCCTTTCTCTCTAAGTTCGTCTATTGTATTAGTAAGCTGGTCTTTTAAGGATACAAGGTTTGCCTCCTCAAGCATCCTATCTGTCAATTCATCTTTCTTATCGCTAACTTCCTCATCTATTGATGAAATGTTCTGCTGCATACTGGAAAGCTCGGTTCTATGCTCTTGCTCTTGCTTCAAAAGTATTTCTATATCCTCGCCGAGAGTCTTAATCTCTCTTGTACGTCCAAATATGTTATTCTGGCTCTTGCCCATACTACCGCCGGTTATTGCACCGCCCGGGTTAAATAATTCACCGTCTATGGTTACAATTTTAAGCGTATAGTTATATTTCTTATTCAACGCTATAGCATTGTCAATTGTGTCAACGATAACAACTCTGTCAAGCAATTCGGAGAAAACGCCCTCATAAATAGGTTCGTAGCCCACAAGTTCCTTGGCTATGCCTAAAACGCCCCATTCCTTAAGAACCGCATCGCGCACACCGAGTCTCTTTCCCTTTCCTGAAATTACATTCAAGGGTAAAAAGGTAGCACGTCCAAGCTGTGCGGATTTCAGGAAATTAATAGCTTGTTTTATGCCTTCCTCATCTTTTGCTACAATGTTTTGCAATGCTCCGCCGAGTGCCACAAATATAGCAGTCTCATACTGTGCGGGCACTTGAAGAAGTTCTCCAACAGCGCCACAAATCCCCCAAGACGGCTCATTTTTTGTAAGTATAGCCTTAACGCTTCGGTTGAAGCCCTCATAATTGTTTTCAAGCTCCGAAAGTATGCGACGCTTTGAGGACTTATCCGCATGCTCTCGGCGTATGGTTTCGAGCTTATCGTTTAAAAGGCGCGCATCAAGACTAAGCTTATCACGTTCTTGCGTAAGCCTTTGCACGGCGTCATTTATAGCCTTATTTTGTTCTCCAACAACCTCCGTTTTTTCAAGAACCAAACGCAACTTGCTTTGGTTCTCGGCTATGCGAAGGCTTATCTCTTTTTGTTGTTCCGCAAGGTTTTTTCGGTTATCCTGTACATAATTCAGCCTTTGAACAAGGCTTTCACCCTGCGCCTTTAAAATACCTGATTCGCGCATAAGAGAAACCAATTCCGCATTATAGTCCTCAAGCATACGCTCGGCGTCGCTCATGCCCTTTTTGGCATCTTCAAATTCCTTTTCCTTCTGCTCCAAGAGGCTTGTATTGTCCGAAAACTCCAAGTTCAAGCCGTCAAGCCGTTCCCTTTCGGTTTTCTCTTCAAGCTGCAAAGCCTTCGCGCCTTTCCTCCTTGATGAAAGCTCGCTCTTAAGGCGCATAATCTCTCCGGTTATATGGCTTATCTGCTCTTGTTTAAGGATTATTGAGTTTGAACATTGCTCGGATTTGGAACGCGCCTCTGCTATCAAATCACGCTTAGACTTTATCTCGCCCTCTGCGGTTTTTAAATCCTCTTTTACGGTCTTTATTCTTTCCTTGACCGTTTCCGCCCTTTGCGTACAGTCTTCATGCTGTGCCTTCAACTCGTCAAGGCGTTTCTGAATCTCTTTTAATTCGCCTTCAAGCTTATCCACGTCAGCTAAGAATATATTAACCTGTACAAGCTTCAAACGTTCCTTAAGCTCCAAGTAGGCCTTTGCACGCTCCGCTTCCTTGGATAATTCAAGCTCCTGTTCGCTAAGCTCGGTTATTATGTCATTAACACGTTCAAGATTTTGCCGTTCCTTTTCAAGCTTGTTTTCGGATTCAGATTTTCTGGATTTGTATTTGACAATGCCCGCAACCTCCTCGAACATAAAACGCCTTTCGTCCGAACGTATGCTCAAGACCTCCTCAATGCGCCCCTGTCCGATTATGGAATAGCCTTCCTTGCCTATGCCCGTATCCATAAACAACTCATATATATCCTTAAGGCGGCAACTTGTGCCGTTAATTGCATAATCGCTCTCGCCGGTTCGGTAAACTGACCTTGAAATGCTAACCTCGGAATAGTCCACGCCCAAGGCGTTGTCTGCGTTGTCAATAGTCATTGTAACCGTGGCCATACCAAGCGAACGCTTGCTCTGGGTTCCGGAGAAGATAACATCCTCCATCTTCTGCCCGCGCAGACTTTTAACGCTCTGCTCGCCCAAAACCCAGCGCAACGCGTCGGAAATATTACTCTTCCCGCTTCCGTTAGGGCCTACAACAGCAGTTATACCTTGCACAAATTCCAAAACAACCCTGTCCGGAAACGATTTAAAGCCCTTAAGCTCTAACCTTTTTAAAAACATAATTACCTCTTTGGGGTATAGACTTTGAACGTTTCCAAGATACCCTGATAAATGCCTTGAACAAATGTCTGTCTGTAATTAGGATCGGCCATTTTAGCGGCTTCTTCAACATTCGTTATGAAACCAAACTCAACAAGTATAGCCGGCACATCAGAATACTTTACGACGTAGATGCTATCGTTTTTGACCTTTCTGTCTAATGCGCCCGTTGCAGCCAGAACATTCTTGTGAACGATATCTGCAAATGCTTTATTGGATATTCCGATTGTACTGTCGTTATCGTGCGGATAGTAGAAGGTTTCTATGCCGTGCGCCTTATAATTTTTGTCTCCGGAATTGACATGAACAGACACGAAAAGGTCACCAATATTAGCCATTTCAACACGATCTCCCAAGTCGGGATAAACGTCGGTAAGACGGGTTGCATAAGCCTTAATATTGGGATCTGCATCAAAAATCTTAATTAGTCTTAGTGCATTATCCAAATTTACGTCTTTTTCAACCAATCCGTTGCCATCTGTACCAGGATCAGAACCTCCATGCCCTGCGTCAATAATAACGATTTTAGAATATTTCTCCTTTGGCATAACAGATTTGATGTAAATATAATTATCATCTTCTGTCAGAACATAAGCCAAGATACGTTTCTGTTTAATAACTAGGTCAGTTTTGCCTTGAGGATTATTTTGAATAACCACCTCGGACAGGTAATCGTCATTCATATTCAAACTACCGAAACCTAGATGAGCAGAATAGTCACCGGGCAATGTGAGGGTATAGTTACCTCTCAAATAGTTATCCGTATGAACAATATCGCTTGCCTTTAAGCCGTTAAACTTGTGTATACGTATGGTTTTGGCGGTTGAATCATACCAAAGGCTCTTATACGTGGGCGCAGAAAGCTTAATCGTTGCTGTACCGTCCTTATTTATAAGCTCAAAGTCCGCTATCTTCTTAAGGTCAATGGTAATTCTTATTGTATGCTCGTCTAAGTTTGCAGAACGTATGCTTTGTGCAAAACGGCCGGGAACTTCTTTATTTATTTGAGCCAAAACAGATGTAAGTTTTAAATCAAATACAACCCTGTCAGGATTTGTAAGGACGGACATTTCACCAACAGCGTCGGTACTGCACTTTATATGGATAAAATCATTTTCAGATGTTGTTTCAAAAACAACGTCCGAAATCAAATTTTGCTCAACATATCCAAAGTCAACGGCCAATGTCTGCCTGTCCTCCGAAAGATAAACCATAAAGTCTGTATGATTTTGTATGTCAAAGACTATACGTGTGACCTTAACCGGAGCGGCCGCAAATTGGGACGCACGTATTTTGGATATAACCGGACTGTTTGGCATAAGATATTCATTCTTAGGCAAAGCAAATTGAGCGTTCTTAATGTCAACCACAAGCTTTTTATTGAACAACACAAAATAACTCACGTATTGCATAGGCGAGTTAGAGTTAATCAAATAAACCTGTTGGTAAATATTACTTGGTCCGTAAATGTCTGTTATGGTTGTTTCAAGGCGTTTTTCTTCTGTGATAATCTGTGTAGATTTGTCAACTATGTAGAATTGCCCTTCCTCAAGAGGCTTTTGCTCGGTTTCATCTGGGATTTCATATGGGTTATCGCTGGGAATTACATCTGTTTTACTGTCCAGTATTTTCTCTATAGGCTCCATAGGCACCGGTTCGGGGATAGGAGTTGTTACCGCAGGGGGTTGCATTGCATTCGGGGGCTGGTAAACATAACCCAGTTCGGGTGGAGGTGTCGGAGACAGCTCCAATGGCGGTGAAAACGTATAAGTTGGCACTTGTGTGGGGACAGGGGTTGCGGTTTGAACCGGAGTAGGAACGGGCGTTGGCAACGGAGTAGGTGTTGGCAAACTATTTAAAGATAATCTGGCAATACGCTGGCTCTGATCCCAGCTTACACCCAAGCCAAGGGATTCTGCTACAAACGACATCGGAACCATAACCTTGTCGTTCATAATCTTTGGCGTAACTAAAGCCTCCTTGGTCTGACCGTTTAAAAGAGCTTTTGTGCTGTTTATGGCCATTACAAGAAGGTGATTATCATGGGACATATAGATTTCATTAGTGGAGGCCTTCCAATCCACAACAACGCCCAAAAGCTCAAAAGCCTCTTTTGCAGGAACCAGAATATACTGGTTATAAACAACCGGAGGCATTTCAAGGTTGGTAAGCTCTATATTTTCAACAAAAAGCCTTATAGGTGCTGTGGTATACTTAACGGTTTTTCCGTCATATGTAATGTCAAATCCTGATGTTAATATTACAGCAAATAATGCTAAAAAAAATAATATTCTCCTGTGCATAATGGCCTCACACTAATTGTATATTTGGAAATTCTATTATTTCATATATATTATAAAATTATATCGAATTATAGCACGAAACTTGGAAAAATACAAGGAAATATTCCAAGGAAGTTGACGTCCATGTATCAAATTGTTATAATAAGCGTATAAATAAAAAAAGAGAAGGTATTCTGAGTACCCTCTCTCTGTCGTCAGATAAATTGCGACGGCTGCTCCGATAATAAAAAACAACCGCCTCTGTCTGGTTTGCAGGGCGGTTATTTTTATGGGTTTCTTGGTGTCGTAATTTGTCGAATTTGTGATAAAAATAAAAAACGTCCAAATATATAATTTAATACCAATTAAACTATTACAAATTTATTAAATTTAACGATTATAGGAATAAGTCAAGGGAAATTTAAACGTGGATAAGTGTGTGAGGAAATAGTGGATAAGTATGTGGATAGTGTGGATAACTATTTTGTAATAAGCCTTTCTCCCACTAATCTCACGTCTCCGGCACCCATAGTTATGCACAAGTCATTGTGGAAACAATTTTCTCGAATATAATTTTCCGTCTCGTAAAATCCGCTAAAATATTTTGCATTAACGCCATTATTAATAAGCAATTTGACCAAGTCCTTGGAGTGTACAAGGCCCAAATCCGGCTCTCTTGCAGGGTAAATATCAACAATAATGACCTCATCTGCAAGGTAAAAGCTCTCGGAAAACTCCTTAAGCAAGGAAAGGGTGCGGGTGAAAGTATGGGGTTGAAAAACGCACAAAAGTTTGTTGTGGGAAAGTGATTTGGCGGTTTCCAAGCAAGCCTTAATTTCTGTTGGATGATGCGCATAGTCATCTATAACTGTAAAGCCGTTGCATTGCCCTAAAACCTCAAAGCGGCGAACTGTGCCGGAAAATGTTACAATACCGTCTCTTATGGATTCAAATTCAAGACCTAGTAGCCTTGCTGCGGAGCAAGCTGCAAGCGCATTGAAGGTATTATGATGCCCCTTAACCCCGAGCTTTATGCGGCCAAGCAATGTTCCTTTCTCATAAAAATCAAATGAATTATTCCCGTCCTGTTCCATGCGTATGTCTAGGGCCATATAGTCCGCATTGTCAAACCCAAAAGTTACAACATCCACACAGCCCTCTGTAACCTTTTCCCAGTCACGAATACTACTGTTTATAAGTACGGTTTCGGCATTTTCAGCATAGCGCGAGAAAGATTTATAAATAGCATTAATGTCAGCAAAGTAATCCAAATGGTCTTCCTCTATGTTTAAAATAACGCCAACCTTTGGATAAAAATTAAGAAAGTTATCGTAATATTCGCAAGCTTCGGCCACAAAATACGGACTGTTACCTATCCTGAGATTGCTTTTAATAGACGGCAAGACACCGCCCAAGCTAAGCGTTGGGTCTTTTTTTGCGTTTACGAATATCTCTGAAAGCATGCAGGAGGTTGTTGTTTTTCCGTGCATGCCGGCGATTGCCGCCGATTGCTCAAAACTTCTCATAATAAATCCGAGCAGTTCACCGCGTCCCATAAGTTCAATACCGCGCGCCTTTGCCTCAATCATTTCAGGGTTATCATCCTTTATAGCAGAATTATAAACAACCAAGCTTACACCCTCAGAAATGTTTTTGTCAGAATGACCGATATGCACTTTAACGTCAGCTTTGACAAGCATATCTGTGAATTCGGAATTTTGCCTATCCGAACCCGTAACAAAACTTCCTCTATTTTTTAAAATAAGCGCGAGCCCGCTCATGCTTACTCCACCGATACCTATAAAATGTACACTTGTAAAATCCATGTCAACCTCCAACATATATTATTATTAATTATAGTCAAATCCTAGGCAATTATTACGCCAACTTTTATAGAATTTGAGAAAATATAAATCATACTATAACCGCAGTAATCTAAGAGAGCTTTGTTTCCTTAATTATCCTTTGATATTATATCAGTCATTGATGAAAAAGAAAAGCGTATGCAGTTTGACGAAATAAAAAACAGAGCCTCTCTACTTGTTTCGTAGAGTAGCTCTGTTTTTTAACATACCTTAATTTAACATTAAATCCGGCCTTAATTTTTTAGTTAGAAGAATGGATTGCTCCAGTCGCCATTTGTTGATGTTTTCGTGATGACCGGACAGCAGAACTTCGGGAACTTCACGCCCCATGAACTCACGCGGGCGTGTGTATTGCGGATACTCGAGCAGGTTGTTTTCAAAGCTTTCATTCTTTGAGGATTCCGCATCCCCCAAAACTCCGTCCTTTAATCGAGAAACCGAGTCAATAAGCACAGCCGCGGCCAATTCACCGCCCGTTAACACATAATCACCTATAGAAATCTCCTCTGTAACAATCTCATCAATAACCCTCTGATCAACGCCTTCATAATGGCCGCAAAGAATAATCGCAGAGTCCAGTTGCGCAATTTGCTTCACCTTGGGCTGTGTCAAAACACGCCCTTTCGGTGACATATAAAAAACAGGCACGCCCTCCCTTTTTTCGATACTCGTATAAGCATCGTAAATGGGGCAGGGCATCATGACCATGCCGCAACCGCCACCATAAGGGTAGTCGTCCACCTGTTTGTGCTTGCTTTTAGAAAAATCCCTGATATTAATAGCGTTAATATTAATTAATCCGTTTTGTCCGGCGCGTTTAAGTATGCTGTAATCTAAGCAGTCAAACATCTCCGGAAACAGCGTTAAGATATGAAATGTCATCTCAATCCCTCAAGTAATTTTACAATCATTTTCGCTTGCTTTATATCAACCTGCACAATGCATTGTTTAATTGCGGGTATAAGCAGGTTCCCTATACGGTATACATCGTTTGCTCCGGTCTCAATAACCTCGTCTAACTTTCCGAGATTTTCCCCATCCGTTGTGAAAACATCAATTCCCAAAAGGTCCCTAATATAATATTCATCCTCATCAAGAGGCAATGCTTTGTCTTGGGGTATTGTTATAAAACTGTTCCTAAGCAATTCAGCCTCGTTACAGGTACTAATCTCTTTAAATTTCAAGACAACGATATTTTTATGCACAAAAGAACGCTCAATATGGTATGTGGCCTCACCGGTTTTTGGTGACACAACACGAACCTCATCAAGCAATGAAAATCTATTCAAATCAAAAGTTAAGGGGAAGACCTTTAGCTCCCCCTTTATGCCAAACGGCCGTATAATCTTGCCAATTTCAAAATAATTTTCCATAAAATCTCCGGTTATTTTTCTATTATGTTAAAAGTAAAGTTGGTAAAATCTTCTGCAAATTCCTCACCGCACTCTGTTATAATTTCGTTATCTGCGGTTGTTATCCAATTTACGGTTATATCCTTGCCTTTTTGTGCGGCATCATCCATAAGCCCCATCATATTCATTAAAAGTTTGGACGAAGAACTATTAAAATATACCAATTCACAGTCAAAAACAAATACACTTATGGAGGATTCGAGATGTTCTTTAAGCTTTGCAAGTATATCGCCATAAAATGCTGTAACATTCTCGGGGAAGGATTCGCCCTTAAACATCATGTAGCTCTTATTCTCGTCAAATAAGACATAGGGCGTGGAACTGGTTCTTTTAAGCTCTATCATGTTGTGCCTCCTTAATTAATTCATACCACAACGTACATGGAGAAAAATACGATCTCGTCGTTAACATCAGTAAATTTGTATTGTATAGGGTTTCCGGAACGCCTTGCAATCTCAATAAGACCAATGCTGGCACCAAGGCTTCCTTCGTCCGGCTCCATTCGGCGACGTTCGCGGTAATATTTTTTCAATTCATCTTTATTAAGGCTATTTATATAATCAATTTTTTCGGCTAAGACCTCGACCTGCTTTCTAAAAACCTGGTTTCCACAGTGTATAAAGTGTCCATCGTTAATTGTGCCAAGAATAAAGATTCCATACGATAATTCATTGCCATTTTCTGTATATTTCTCAGCAGAATACCTAGAAATATTCTGCATCTGTTCAACAAAAACAGAAAATAGTGACTGAGCTTTGTTCATGTCTACATCGTCCGCAACAAGCTTTGCTCGCAACGTCTTTGCCAAGCCCTCCAAGCCCTCCTGCAATATAGGGCCGCTATATGAAAGGATTATATTATTATCTTTTGTAAGCTCATAAAAATCATATAGTTCAAACGTCGTCATCTATACCTCCATTTCTACAAAGGTCACTTGATTTTTACCGTTAGCTTTTGAACGGTAAAGCCCTTCGTCGGCCGCCGTAACAAAATTTTTAATGCTATGCTCGCTGGTTGGAATAGCACAGGTAACCCCAACCGAAACCGTAACATAGGGGGCAGTCAAGCTTTTTTCATGTGTAATCTGAAG
The DNA here is from genome assembly GCA_964412725.1 of uncultured Eubacteriales bacterium. GTDB lineage: Bacteria > Bacillota > Clostridia > Lachnospirales > CAYPQA01 > CAYPQA01. Next base: position 7,491 of record CAYPQA010000045.1, on the reverse strand, counting down.
GTTTCTTACATTCTGCAAGGCTTGATTTGCGATTATCATTGCCCCGTTTTTATCCGTGTTTGGCATAACAATCAGAAATTCCTCGCCGCCATAGCGCACAACAAAATCATCCGCACGTTTAACCGTGCTTTTAAGCGCACCAGCGACAGCCTTTAAGCAAACGTCTCCCTGTGCATGACCATATGTATCATTATAATTCTTGAAGAAATCTATATCAAAGATAATTACTCCCAAAGGAAAGACCGAACGGTTCATTGATTTTATGTAGCGTTCGCCCATAAGTTGAAGAAAATTGCGATTGTAGACATTGGTAAGCGGGTCTATATTAACCTTTTCCAGCAACTCATCTTTATAAGAATTGAGCCCGCCTGTAATTCTGTCGGAAATCTTAACCATACGCTCGGATTGCTTAAGCAAGCGTTCATAATTTTTAAGAATTTGTTTAAAACGAAATTGTTCAATAGGCTTGTCGGGGTCAAGGCTCTCTAAAAAAGCTCTGCACTCTTTTGCAAAGCTATGCTCCAACTCAAAAAGCTCGCTCAAATTAAACGCCTCCTTTACAAAGATCAATAAGCCGTATATGCGACTAAAAGTCGCATATACAAGCCTCAATCCGCAAGTTACTATGCCTTTTTACTGAATAATTTCAACAACAACACGCTTATTGTTATGAATCGCGGCCGCTTTAACCACAGTACGGATAGCTTTTGCAATTCGGCCTTGCTTGCCAATGATTTTTCCCATATCCTCGGAAGCAACCTTTAATTCGAGGATTGTGGAACGTTCCCCCTCTACCTCATTAACGGAAACGGCCTCGGGTTCGTCAACTAAATTTTTCGCAATAACTTCAAGTAAATTCTTCACTTAGATTCCTCCCGTTGAATTATAAAGCAATTTTAAGTAACTTCTTAACTGTATCAGAGGGCTGTGCACCCATTGATATCCACTTCTTAGCCTCATCGGCTTCAATTTTTATTACAGAAGGGTTTTTTGTAGGGTCATAGAAACCCAGTTCGGCAACCGCCTTACCATCTCTCGGTGTGCGTGAGTCTGCAACAACGATTCTGTAAAAAGGAGCCTTTTTTGCACCCATTCTTTTAAGCCTAATCTTCAGCATTTTATCACCTCCTTAAAATGAAAAAGGTAATTTCATCTTACCTTTTTTACCTTTTGCCATATTTGAAAACTGCTTCATCATCGTGCGTATATCCTCAAATTGTTTAAGCAGTTTATTTATGTCCTGAACGGTCATGCCGCAACCTTTTGCGATGCGGCGTTTTCTTGACGCGTTGAGAATATCCGGATTTCTGCGCTCGGCCTTTGTCATAGATTGGATAATAGCCTCGACATGCACAAGCTGTTTCTCGTCTATATCCTCTTCTTTTATGGCGGACATATTAAGTCCGGGTATCATGCCCAGAAGGTTCTTAATAGGTCCCATTTTTTTGACCTGCTGCATTTGACTTAAGAAGTCGTCCAAATTAAAGTCATTGGTCAACATCTTCTTTTCAAGTTCTTTGGCTTGCTTTTCGTCAAAGCTTTGTTGAGCCTTTTCGATAAGCGAAAGCACATCACCCATTCCGAGTATGCGTGAAGCCATTCTCTCTGGGAAAAACGGTTCAAGCTCGTCCAACTTTTCACCCATACCCACATATTTAATAGGTTTGTTTGTTACACTGCGAACCGATAGAGCCGCACCGCCTCTGGTGTCACCGTCGAGCTTTGTCATAATTATGCCGTCAAGCCCCAATTGCTCGTCAAAGCTCTTGGCAACCGTAACGGCATCCTGCCCCGTCATTGCATCAACAACAAGCAGAATCTCCTGAGGCTTAACCGAAGATTTTATGTTCTTTAATTCGCCCATTAATTCTTCGTTTATATGAAGCCGCCCGGCCGTATCTATAATAACTACATCGTTTCCGTCGTTTTTGGCCTGTTCAACACCATTTTTGGCTATCAAAACAGGGTCATTATTACCCTCTGAATAAACGGGTATGTTAAAGGTTTTGCCCACAACCTTGAGCTGTTCTATGGCCGCGGGTCTGTATATATCGCAAGCAATCAATAAAGGTTTCTTGCCTTGTTTACGTAATTGTCCGGATAATTTACCGGCCGTGGTAGTCTTACCTGCACCTTGCAAACCCACAAGCATATAAACTGTGGGGGGCTTTTGCGAGAAAGTAAGCTTGCTTTGAGTGCTGCCCAAAAGTGCGATAAGCTCATCATTAACGATTTTTACAACTTGCTGACCTGGGTTCAAGCCTTCTAAAACATCAGTGCCGATGGATTTCTCCGTAACCGTATTAATAAAGTCTTTAACTATCTTAAAATTTACGTCGGCTTCCAAAAGAGCTAATTTAACTTGGCGCATAGCCTCTTTTAAATCCTTCTCGGTTAAACGCCCCTTGCCTCTTAGCTGTTTAAAAACCTCCGTAAGCTTTTCCGTTAAGCTTTCAAAAGCCATTTAGCCCTCCTCTCGGCCAATTAACACATCAACGATGAGACAAGCCCCTTTATATGGGCAAGTTTCTCATCATCAAAACCGCTGTACAATATCCCGTCCAAGTATTGAATAACTGTTTCACAGGTTTCTTTACGCTTATTAAACGCCGAAACAAGCCCAAGCTTTTCTTCATAATATAGGAAAGCGGACACAGTACGATTGTAAGAATCCCTAACAGCTTGCGGAGATACAGAAAGCGCGTCACCAACCTCAGACAAGGACAAGTCCTGCATTCTGTGCAATTCAAAAATCTCCCTTTGCTTTTGTGTAAGAAGTACACCGTAAAAATCAAAAGCTAATGCAAGAAAAAGAATTTCGCTTTTGAAAATCTCATTAGACATCCGCATACATTCCCAATCTCATAATACTGTAAAGCTTACCACCTGTACAGGCGGATTATATACAAATACCCGCCCCTTGTCAATGATATTTTGGAATTTTTCGCGTTGCTTTTTCTTGACATACATATTTACCAAGCATATAATCAAACTGATACGGATTTTTAAAAAGGATTTTTAAAAAGAGAATGCTCATGGAGGCGAGTCTGTATGTTCGGAAAAAGTCCTGTTGTTGGCATTTATTCAAATGCCGCAAGAGACCATAATCATAGCTTTGCAGCAGAAATTGTTGGTTTTTTATCTGAAAAAGGCTGCATCACGCTGCTTGTTACGGAACAAAACGAGGCGGAATTAGATAAGCTATGTAAGAGTGCAGACTTCATCGTTATTCTTGGCGGTGACGGAACTCTGCTTTCCGTTTCCGGTGTGGCAGCGGTTCATAACACGCCGCTTATCGGTATAAATTTGGGTCACCTTGGATATTTGACTGATGCGGAACGCAATGGCGCCTTTGAAGCGTTGGACAAAGTTTTGAATGGCGAGTTTAAATGCGAGAAACGCATGATGCTTGAATCGGTTGGTGCGGACAAAAAACCACATCTTGCACTTAACGATATTTGCGTACTTAGATCAAATTTTTCAAAAACAATTTTATTTAAACTCTATATCAATGATGAGTATATAGACTGCTACAAAGCCGACGGCATTATTGTTTGCACGCCGACCGGTTCAACCGCTTATAATCTTGCGGCTGGAGGGCCTATACTTAAGCCCGATTGTGAAATGATTGCGGTTACGCCTATATGTCCGCATGCGTTGCACTTCAGGCCTGCGGTCATTTCCTCTGAGGATTGTTTAAAGATTGTGCCTAGCGTTCCAACCGGGGAGTGTTTGCTTGCTCATGACGGGCGCAGTATATGTGAGCTTGAGCAAGATTCTGTGCTTACCGTGCGGCGTTCGAGATATTACACGTCTATCATCAAAACTAACGGCTTGGGATTCTATGATATTTTGCGACAAAAAATGATGGAGGGGAGTTCGCATGGGTGAGGATGATAAGGGCGTAAAGAGGTTTGGCAAGGTTTTAAGACAATCTAAAATCATTGAGCTTGTCAAAGCCTCTACCATTGAAACCCAGGAAGAACTTACAGAAGCTCTGCGTAATTCAGGGCTCAACGTTACTCAAGCAACTGTTTCAAGGGATATAAGAGAGCTTAATCTTACAAAGGCTGCGGATAAGGACGGTCGTATCGGCTACATGCTAAACGACAAGTCCAATAAAATAGAAGGAAACCTCATTGCCATATTACAGGCAGGTGCATTGAATGTGGATTATTCGGGCAACATGGTTGTTATAAAAACAATTGACGGCTTGGCTATGGCAGTTGCTTCGGCTGTTGATGCGATACCCGAAACCAAGGTTCTTGGCACAATTGCGGGTGACAATACCATATTTTGCCTTATGAAAAACGAAGACAGTGCCGTAAGGTTTATTTCAAAACTTAAAAGGCTTTTGCCGGACGGGCGGTGAACTATGCTTGCCGAATTGCATATTAAGAATATGTTCCTTATAGAAGAAGTTCATATAACGTTTGATAAAGGGCTTAACATCCTTTCCGGCGAAACCGGTGCGGGCAAGTCCATTGTTATTGACGCTTTGAATTTTCTATTGGGTGCGAAGTCTGACAAATCATATGTGCGTACAGGCGCCGAAACCGCGTTGGTTGAGGGCTTGATTACGTCTGAAAATAAAACTATACACAATCGCCTTAACGAAATGGGTATCGAATATGAAGACGGAATTTTGATTTCACGTACCGTTTCTGCAAACGGAAAAGGTACTTGTCGTGTAAATGGCCACACTGTTACAGCTTCGATGTTGCGCGAAATTACAGCCGTTTTGTTTGACATCCAAGGGCAACATGACCATCAGACTTTGCTTAATCCATCAAGGCACTTGGAGTTGTTGGATAGACTTTGCAGCGAGGAATTATCTGTGGTCAAAGCAAAGTTGAACGACGTTGTTAGACGTTACAGAGAGGTTTCAAAAGCATATACCACACTCGTTGAGGATGAGAAACAGCTTGCCGGAAAGCTTTCCGTTTACCGTTTTCAATCAGAGGAGATTAAAAACGCCGCGTTGAAGGTTGGAGAGGAAGAAATGCTTACAGAAAAAAGCAAAAACCTTGGCGGTATAAGCAAAATTTCCGATGCGGCCTTGTCAGCTATTGCATTAATAACCGGCGATGAAGATGGTATGTCCGCTTATGACAGAATTTCTAAGGCCAAGCGGCTTATAGCTGAAGCGTCTGAATATGATAAAAGTCTTAAAACGCTTGCGGACAACCTTAACGATGCTATATTACAAATTGATGATGCATTGCATGGCCTATCACACTTTGCAGATGCGCTTTCCGATCCGGACGAGCTTGATAAGGTTGAGGCAAGGCTTGAATTTATACAATCTATTAAGAAAAAGTATGGTATGGATGTTGCAGGTGTCCTGTCATATTATGAACAAATTAATACTGAAATAGACAGTATACAAAATAGCGAAACAGAAAAATCACGTCTTTTAAAGGACAAGAAACTTTTGGAGGACGAGCTTTTGTCACTGTGTCAGAAAGCGTCTGCGTTACGTCTTGAAGGGGCGAAATCAGTCAAGGAACGCATTGAAGACACGCTTAAGTTTTTGGGAATGAAGAATGTTTCATTTGAAATAAGCATTGAGAAAAAGAGCGGTGTTGGAAGTACCGGTTTTGATAAGGTAGAATTTCTTATTTCACCTAATCTTGGCGAGCCGCTCAAACCCTTAGCGAAGATAGCTTCAGGCGGTGAAATGTCTCGTGTTAGTCTTGCAATGAAGTCCGTAATGGCACATGTTGACGATATTGAAACGTTTGTTTTTGATGAAATAGATACAGGTGTTAGCGGCCAGACTGCAAGAAAGGTTGGCGAAAGGCTTGCTGCCCTCGGAAAAACACATCAATTGATAGTTATAACACATCTGCCCCAAATAGCGGCCTTATCTGAAAAACACTTTTTCATAGAAAAGCATATGAACGACAATAAAACAACTTCAACAGTCACAGAGCTTGATGAAAATGGTGTTATAGGGGAATTGGTTAGGCTTATGGGTAGCGAGACAACAGAGGCGTCCTTAAAGGCGGCCGAAGAATTGAGGAGGAAAGTATGAGTGCAGATCGCAATAAGATATTAGATATGCTTAAGAAGGGTTTGATAACGGCTGAGGAAGCCGAAAGCCTTTTGGAAGGTTTAGAAAAACCCGTAAAGGCAGTTAAACCGGAGCCAACAAGCAGCTCGGCAAGCAGTAGCAGTAACGGACAAAGAGCACCAGGCTCGGAAGGAAAGGCTAGCGAGAGAGCCGAAAGCAAATTTAATTTTGATGAATTTGCTGACAAGTGGGGGAAAAGAATTTCCGCCTATGCAAAAGACTTGGAGCCAAAACTTACAAAGTTTACAGAAAAAGCTGTTGAGACAACCGTAGCGGTTACTGATAAGCTTTCAAAGCAGATAGGTGAATCACTCGCAAGTTCGACAAAGACAACAAGGACAACCACTGTAACCCCACCCCCTAGAAAGGAACCGACCGTAACCATACCAACGCCACCCATTAAGCCAAAGGCACCATCACCAACAGACGGTACTAAAAATTTTGAATTTAATGTATTGAACGATAACAATGAGCTTAACTTCTCTGTGCAAAACGGAGACATAACCATCCAAGGTTATAACGGAGATAAGCTTACCGTAAAGGTAACATATAATGCAAAAATGCCGGATCCATTCATTGAACTTGTTCGTTCAGATATGCAATATGTTTTGAAGCATGATGCGAGAGATTTTCAAAACGTTAGCGTTCATGCTTTCGTACCCGAATCACGTTTTAAAATGTACCAATTTAATTGTACAAACGGAAAAATTTCAGCCACAGAATTGCAATCTGAGGGATTCTCAGTTTCGGTTCAAAACGGCGAAATTAGGCTTAAGGATATAAAAGCCAAAAGACTTATGAGTGAATGCGTAAACGGTACTGTCATCCTCAATGATTGCGAGGGTAATGGCATAGTAATCTCGGACACAAACGGAAAGATACAGGCTGAAGGTTTGGATTTTGGAGAGATAAATCTGAGTGGGTTGAATACGCCCATAAGCTTTACAACAAAAACTTTGTCCAAGCATACAGACTATGTTTGGGTACTGGACACGAATAATGCAGATGTAGAGTTGAGCATTCCAAATTACCACGACATTGGTTGCCTGATAAAGGCTCAATCTACGCTTGGCTCTGTCAATGTGACGTTGCCTAATCTGAATTTCATAAGCAACACAGGTAACTATGCTGAGGCAAAGAGCAATTCATACGATTCATTTGGTAAAAAACTTAAGCTAAGCATGGAAACCTCAAACGGAGAAATTAATCTTTCTATATAATTTTAAAGGTGACAAAAGGAGAGCCTTATGAGAAAGTCTAATCCCAATATACCTCCCAACCAATTTCGTGCCATGCAACAATTTTCACAGCCGAGGCAGTTTAACAAGCTCAAAGCCTCCAAAGCGCCGAAAAAAGATGTGGACGTAGACGCTAAGAGTATAATGCGTTTTGCTTTACCAACATTCTTAAGCCTT
>CAYPQA010000044.1:0-18389 GCA_964412725.1 uncultured Eubacteriales bacterium | reverse complement strand
GTTTGAGCTGTTGGCCGGGTCGAGGTTTGCGCGTTGCATTGTATCGTAAAGCAAGGATTTAAACTCCGCGCGTTCTTTCTTGTAACCTGTTGTGTTTACGTTAGACAGGTTGTTTGAAATAACATCAATATTAGTCTGCTGACTTGTCATACCGCTTGCGGCGGTCCAAAGTGACCTCATCATAGATTTATCCTCCTAGATTAAAAATTAAAACTTCTGAAAATTAAAATTTTCTTCCTATCTCTGTAACAGACTTGCCCAAAATTGTGTCAAAAATGGATACAACCCTTGCATTCGCTTCATAGGCACGTGTTGTTGATATCATATCTACCATTTCTTTAACTGTGTTAACGTTGGAGTTTTCAACGCTACCTTGAAGAACGCGGCCTGTAAATGCAGTAGGAACGGAATCTGCAGTTGCACTAAATTGTGTGTCACCTGTTTTACGCAGAGTATCGTTGTTCTCAAATGCAACCATTCGTAACTTATCAACAAAAACGTCGTTTAGGAAAATGGAGCCATGTTCATCTACTCTGACTGTACCGCCGCCAAGCACGATAGGGCCTTTCTCGCCAACAACAACTGAACCGTCGCTTGTAACAAGCTGACCTTCAAGACCAACGGTAAATTCACCGCTTCTTGTGTAACGTTCAACGACTGTACCATCAGGCATTGCCTTATTAACGACAAAAAAACCGTCACCTAAAATGGCGGCATTAAACGGGTTATCTGTTTTTACAAGGGTTCCTGTTCCAAAGTCTGTAAAGATTGTGTCAACAAAAACGCCGCGTGAAATCTTTCCAATGTCTTTTTTACCCATAAAGTCGCCTGGCTGGTTAATCCTCGAAATCAATTCTTCAGTAAATGAGCGAGTTATAGTCTGGTCCTTTTTATATCCTGCAGTTTGTACGTTAGCTAGATTGTTAGATATAACGTCAAGCTTTTGCATTTGAGTTGTCATGCCCAGAGCTGATGTAAAAATACCTCTAACCATATGCGTCCTCCTATTCAGACGGATTATTTAGCTTAAGATTGTATAATTCCTTACTCTTGCCGTTGTTTTGTGCAATAAATTCTATATATTTGCCGGTTCCCACAGCCACGCAGGTCATAGGGTCGTCGGCTATAATCGTATTAATACCCGTTTTTTCGGTTAGAAGCTTGTCAAGTCCGTAAAGGAGGCAGCCTCCGCCTGTCATAACCATACCCCTGTCGGATATATCCGAGGCAAGCTCGGGAGGGGTTTTTTCCAAAACATTATGAACGGCCATAACAATGTTTGAAACAGGCTCGCTCAAGGCTTCGTTCATTTCCTCGGAGCTAACGGTAAGGGTTTTTGGAAGTCCTGTAACCAGGTCACGCCCTTTTATCTCCGCATATGCGGGGGATAACCTTGAAACCGCGGTTCCTATATTCATTTTAAGCTCTTCGGCCGAACGGTCGCCTATTAAAAGGTTATGTTTTTTGCGCATATACCGGACAATGGCTTCATCAAAATTGTCTCCGGCGATCTTTATCGAACTGTTGACAACGGTACCGCCCAAGGATATAACCGCTATGTCGGTTGTACCGCCGCCTATGTCAATTATCATACTTCCGCAGGGACGTGCAATGTCAATCCCGGCGCCTATAGCCGCGGCTATAGGTTCTTCTATAATGAAAACCGACCTTGCACCGGCTTGCTTTGTTGCATTTTCAACCGCACGCCGTTCAACCTCTGTAACACCGGATGGCACGCAAACCGCTATAATAGGCTTGCGCTTAAGCAAAAAATTTCGGCTTAAAACCTTTCTTATAAAATATTTAAGCATCCTCTCAGTAATCTGATAGTCAGAGATAACCCCTTGACGAAGCGGGCGAATGGCTAAGATATTGCCCGGTGTGCGGCCAATCATGCTACGCGCTTCCGAACCTATGGCAAGGAGGCTTCCGTCGTTGCTGTCAACTGCAACAACGGAAGGCTCATTTAAAACAATACCCTGACCTCTGATATAAATTAGGACGCCGGATGTTCCTAAGTCAATTCCAATATCGGAACCAAACATCTCCAATCTCCTTTAGTAATATCGGTTGTGTGGGAAAAAAGTATTAGAACTTTTCTTTAATTATTTCTTGAAATTTTTCATCTTATCCTTCATAACCTCAATGGCTTTTTGAAGCTGAGCGTCTTCGTCAAGAGTAAGGGAACCAAGCTTAACGGATAGCTCAGGTGCCATTTCGATGGATACATCAGGCTCAATGCCTGTTCCGTCAATGCAAACGCCGGATGGGGTGTAATATTTCGCAACGGTAACCTTTATAGCGGTTCCGTCGCTAAGCGGGAATAGGTTTTGTACAAGACCCTTGCCAAATGTGGTTGTTCCAACGAGCGTTGCAACGTTCATATCCTTAACTGCTCCGGACAGAACCTCTGAAGCGGATGCGGAATTTTCGTTTACAATTACAACAAGCGGAATGTTTATGCGGTTGGTGTCCGAATAAGTGTACGATTTATTCCCTGCCTTGTCCTCTGTATAGACGATATAACCCTCAGGCACAAGTAAATCTGTAATATTTGTCACAACATCCAAGAGACCTCCCGGATTATTTCTTAAATCCAAGATAAGGCCGTTCATTTTTTGGTCGTTCAAATCGTTATAGGCCTCAACAAATTGCTTGTATGTTACCCTGTCAAAATTAGTTATACGCAGATAACCGATGTTGTTGTCAAGCATCTTATGGCTCACTGTGGGTATATCAACCATCTGACGCATAACTTCTACGTCAAAGGTGGACTTATCACTTTCGCGGTATATGGTTAGTTTAACAGATGTTCCGGGGGTGCCTTTAATCATAGAAACAGCCAAATCCATACTATCGGCCCAAACATCTTCACCGTTAACCTTCATGAACTTATCACCAGGCAGAATGCCCACTTCGGCTGCCGGCGCACCCTCATAAGGTGTGAGAACCATAATACGGTTGTCCTTAACATCAGGGGATACCACAACGCCTATACCGGCATATGTACCCTCTGTTTGCTCCATAAATTTATCGAAGGTTTCTTTGTCCATATAGTTGGTATACGGATCGCCAACGCCGTAAAGCATACCTGCAAACATGGAATCTATAAGGAAGTCTTCCTTATATTTTCCGACAAAGTAGCGATCCAACAATGAAAGTATCTCGTTTTTCTTGCGCTCAACACTTCCAACCGCAGAGGGCGTTGCGGCGAAGATATCTTTTGAAACAAAAAACGGCACCATGCTTTCTCTAATGCTGTTTATGCTTAAAACAGCAGCGATACCCACTGCTATTCCGGCTAAAAACTTTTGCTTTTTTAAGAAGTTTAACATCGATATGCGGCCTCCCGTAAATATGGTTATGGTTTATTCATTATTATTAATTTTGTTTAGCCATTATACCTAAGTGCTTGGAATTTTACAATAGATTTTACAAAATTATAATATAGGAGAGATTTCATCTATAACCTCGTTGGCCTTTTCATCTTTGGGCGATGTTATCTTCTCAAGACGGTCAAACATCTCGGGCGAAACGCTTACCGCAACACGCTTCAATTTCATGTCCAATTTTTTAATTTCTTCTTCAATTTTCTTTTTAAGATGGGGAACCTCGTTGTTGTCAAAGCCGTCTGCAATCTTAACTCCGACTATGGCCACGTCGTCTGAGATAAGTACCGTTGCCGCATAGATCTGTTCCATCTTCTGTAATAGCTCCATCAATTTCTGCTCGCGCTCATGCTTTTCCTGAGCATTCGGAACGGTGACCTGTTCCTTTTCTTTTATATAAACTTTTGTTGTAACCTTCTGCTTGTCCATATCCTTACAACCCACAAGTGTGCCAAGAACCGAGACGATTATGGACGCTATGATTAATTTCATCTTCATAAGTAAACCTCCTTAAATTTATATTATATATGAGGCAATATAATTTCCAAATATCTTGGAGTGATTGGAAACTTGCAGAGGCAAGTTTCCTGATCTGAACGAACAAGAGATTTGAGCGTGTTTTTAAACACGCAGAAATTATTGCCGAATATATAGCTATTCTTATTATGTTCAAAATTTAGGGCAATTATCATAAAAAAACATTCACCACCCTTGTATTATTCAGTAGGTTATTGTATATTAAAATAATTCTCATGATACTTATTAAAATTATTTTAATCATTCTGAATTTTCGGGGAGCCTGCCTATGCATAGAAAGAATAAATATATGTTTGGAGTTCTTATACTCGTGTCAATCATTCTTGTTGGTATTGGGCTTTGGGTTTACTACAACTCGTTAACGAACAAACTCTCTGATTCTGCCTGTGATGCATTGAATGAAAATCTATGGCAGCAAAAGCAAACTATACTTTCTGAATTTGAAGGGCGTTTAAGTACAATAAAATCTATCTCAAAGATAACCGCGCTTATGTCGCATGAGGGTACAGAAAATGATGATATATTTAACGCTGTCTTTCAGGCTGTACCGGAAAGCAATTTTTCTGAAATTTTAATTGCGAATATGTCTGGAAACACCAATTCAAACACAGGCTTTTCAGACGACATTTCCGATAGGGACTATTTTAAGCGCGCTTCGAAAGGAGAGACCCTTGTTTCTGACATTATTGTTTCAAGAAGTGATAACGAGCGTGTTATTGCTTTTGCAACACCAATGGTCTATAACGATTGGATTGTAGGCATTGTTACGGGTTTGTATAAGGTTGAGGATTTTGAGAGATTATTTATTACATCATTTAAGAATCGCGGTTGCACAAATATCTTGGACAAAAACGGAGACGTATTGATTTCTATATCAGGGCAGAGTGAAAATTTTCATATATTTAAACGAACTAATTTTTTTGAAACCATGGAAAATGACGACGCTAAAGTTATAAGTCATGACAGTCTTGGTGAAATGCGCGATAAATTTTCAAGGCTCAAAAGCGGACATTCAAAGTATAGCATAGACGCAATTCCTTATCTTATGCATTATGAGGCTCTGGGTATAAACGATTGGATTATTGCATCCGTTGTAACTGAGGATATTGTAAATGAAAACGCAGTTGTTATTTTGCAGGATGCTATAACACTAATTCTGTTCATTGTTCTCATATTTCTTGTTTTCGCATTGGTTTTCATTTCCTCACAGATTGAGAATACAAGGCGTTTGAAAAAGATTGCATATTATGATGAGCTTACCGATTCTCCCAATCTTCTTAAATTCAAACGAGACTGTCAGAGTCTTTTGAGCAAAAAAAGAGAAAAGCAGTATGCGCTTGTAAAGCTGGATATTGAAAAATTCAAGCTTATAAATGAGATTTTTGATTTTGCGATTGGTGATGATATTATAAAGTGTATTGCAAGAACATTAGCTAAAATCATTGACAAGGACGCAGGGTATTTTGGTCGTGTTAATGCAGACGAATTTGTTGTTCTGGACGTTATTGACAGGATTGAGGATGTTGAGATTCGGCAAAAAGAATTTGAAAATATGCTTAAAACTGAGGCGCCGTTTTTAAATGAATATAATTTGACATTTAGATATGGAGTATATCTACTTGAAGAAGGAGAATCGGACATAACCGGTGCGCTTGAAAAGGTTTATATTGCGCACCGCCGTGCAAAGGCAGACGAGCAAATAAACGTCTGCATTTATGACGAGGCTCTAAAGTCGGACATGATTCGTGAGCAGGAGCTTGAGAATAAGATGGAAATAGCCCTTAAAAACAATGAATATAAGGTTTTTTTGCAGGCTAAGTATAGTCTTGTGGACGAGAGCCTTGTTGGAGCGGAGGCATTGGTGCGCTGGCATGAAGCCAAAGGGGTATTCATTTCTCCTGGTGAATTTATACCTCTATTTGAAAAGAACGGCTTTATTGCAAACCTTGACATGTATATGCTGGACGCAGTTTGTGATGTGATACGCAGTTGGATTGACAGCGGGCGAAAGGCTGTACCTGTATCTGTTAACTTTTCGCGAGCGCATTTGCATAACGTAAATTTTGTAGATGACATTTGCCGCATTGTTGACAAGCATTCTGTACCCAGAAATTTGGTTGAAATCGAAATAACCGAATCTATAATGCTTGAAAACGAAGGCCTTTTGATAAATTCACTTGAAAGGTTGCATACAGAGGGCTTTGTTATTGCTATGGATGATTTTGGAACCGGATATTCTTCATTGGGTGTTTTGAAAAATATACCTGTTGATGTTATAAAGATGGATAGGAAATTTTTTACGGATGCAAAAAGAGAGGCTAACGGAAAGGTTGTTATACTTAGCATTATGGAAATGGCAAAAAAACTGGGTGTACACACAGTTGCAGAGGGCATAGAAACGCGTGAGCAAGTGGATTATCTTAAGACAGTGGGTTGTGACATTGTTCAGGGTTACTACTTCTCAAAACCTATTCCGGCTTCGGAATTTTTTGATAAACATTAAAGAAGTCTCTAAAACCCAACTTTGCTTTTAAAAGTCAGGGTTTTTAGGGTTAAAGAAAATCGGAGGATAATAGATTAAAATGATTAGAAAGGCTACACTAGATGACATACCGTCAATTATGGGCATTGTTTCGGAGGCGGTTGCATACTTAAAGAGTCAGGGCGTTGACCAATGGCAGAAAGGGTTTCCTTCTGCAAAGATGTTTGAAAATGATATAAATAAGGAAAGCTGTTATGTGTTGTGTATAGATGGGGTCGTGTCTGGCGTTATATCTGTGCTTTTTGAAGAAGAAATGGCTTACACTGAGATAGACGGAAGCTGGTTGACACCAACTTTTTATGCGGAGGAGCCGTATGGCGTTATTCACCGCTGCGCATTGTCTGAAAGGTTGCGTGGCACCGGTTATGTGGATAAGTTATTTGAATTTGCAAAAGGCCTTTGCTTGGAACGTGGCGTAAGAAGCTTGCGCATAGACACGCATGAGCAAAATAAACCCATGCTTGGCGTTATATCACGTAATGGTTTTGAAAAGCGGGGTATGGTTGTTTATAACGGCAGTAGTGAAGTTATGCATAGGGTTGCATTTGAGAAAATTATAGACGGAGTGATTCGATGATTGCTGTAGTCGGACTTGGGAATCCAGAGGAGCGTTATAAGGGCACAAGGCATAATGCCGGATTTGAGGTTATCGACAAGTTGGCTTATGATTTTCAAATTGGGATGAGCAAACGCAGGTTTAAGGCAATAACGGGCGAAGGGCGGATGCTTGGAAAGCCCGTTATCCTTCTAAAGCCCCAAACTTATATGAACAACTCCGGCGAGACTGTGGCCGAGGTTGTTAATTTTTTTAAGCTTTTACCCGAGGAGCTTATTGTTATATATGATGATTGTAATTTAGATATAGGCTCGGTTAGGGTTCGCACGAAGGGTAGTGCGGGCGGTCATAACGGTATAAAAAGCATCCTCTGGCACTTGGAGTCGGAGGACTTTTTGCGCGTCCGCGTAGGTATTGGCGAAAAGCCCAAAGAGTTTGTGTTGGCTGATTATGTTTTGAGCCGTTTTCATAAGTCTGAGTTTGACGGTATTGTTGAGGGTTATACAAAGGCTTCCAAGGCAGTGGAGCTTTTGGTTAAGGGCGAAGTTTCGGGCGCAATGAACACATTTAATCAAAAAGTCAACAAGGTTAAAGATATCGAGAAAAAAAGCGAGGTCGAAAATGAATAGCTTTATCTCACCGTTATTGGAGTCCGAAAGTTTTAGAGAGCTTTCCTCCGTGCTTGACAATAAGAAAATCCCCTGCGCTTTGGCTACGGGTGTTATTGATTCTCAAAAATCCCACTTGATGTTTTCGCTTTTTGAAACAAAGAACAGGCCGGCTCTTATAATAACAGATTCCGAATTAAAGGCTAAGGATATTTATAATGATTTGAGGTTTTTTGCGGGTGATGTTGTTAGCGTTTATCCGAGCCGTGATTTTATATTTTATGCCGCAGATTGTCGAAGTCTGGATATAGATGCACAGCGTGTGCGAGCGATTCGTTCTATTTTTGAAGAAAATCATGTTGTGGTGCTGTCTGCGGAAGCTCTTATGGACAGGTTCGTGTCTAAGGAAAGCTTTGTTTCGTCTGTTTTTACGATTGAGGGCGGCGGAAGTTATGTTCTGGACACTATAATAGAACGGCTTGTGGGCATGGGCTATGAGCGCTGTGCGACGACGGTAGCTATAGGTCAGTTCTCTGTGCGCGGCGGGATTCTTGATTTATTTCCGATTAACTCCGACTATGCTATTCGTGCGGAGTTTTGGGGAGACGAGGTTGACTCTTTACGCATTTTGGACACGCTTACACAGCGTTCTGTTGACCGCATTGATGATATTTGCATTTATCCTGTTTCGCAGCTCGTTCAGAGCGACTTTACACAAGATATAAACATCTGCGATTATCTGAAACCAAACACGCTTATTTTTGTGGACGAACCTTCACGCGTTACGGCGCATCTTGAAAACGTTTATTATGAGTTTCAGGAGAGCATCAAGGAACGCATAATGAGCGGGCACTTTCCCGCGTCTCAGGCTAAAATGCTTTTAGAGCCTTCTGCGGTTTTGCACAAGCTTAAAAATTTTCCTGTCACACTGCTTTCCTCACTCACGCACACCGTAAAGCTGTTTACTGTTACGAGCATTGTTCATTTTGATGTGCGTTCGGTTTCATCATTTAAGCTTGCGGGCGACATTAAGGGAACGGACGGATTTATCGAAGAATTACGCTATTGGTGTAAGAGTGATTATAGGGTTGTTATTCTCACGAATTCCCAAAAACAGGCCGAAGATGTCGAAAAAGCACTAATCGAAGCGGATATCTCCTCAAAATATGTGGATAACTTTGTTGATAGTGTGGATATCTCACGTGGACAAGTTACTCTTACACGAGGAGGATTGCGTCATGGCTTCGATTATGCACACATAAAATTCGCTGTGGTTTCGACGGGAGATTTTGAAAGATCCAAAAAACGCGTTAAGGCACGTAAGCGTGGCGAGGTTATAAACAGCTTTATGGACTTGACTGTGGGCGACTTTATCGTTCATGAATCCCATGGTATTGGTATCTACAGAGGCATTGAGCAGATTGTTTCGGATGGCATAAGAAAGGATTATCTGCGTTTGGAATATGCCGACGGCGGCGTGCTGTTCGTTAATGTCAACCAGATGGATATGATTCAGAAATATATCGGTCAGGACGGGCGCGCAAAGCTGAACCGTCTCGGCGGTTCAAGCTGGGCAAACACAAAGTCACGCGCGAAAAAAGCAGCCGCGGATATAGCTAAGGATTTGATTGAGCTTTATTCAAAGCGAAACCTTTCAACAGGCATTGTTTTCGAGCCATATTCGGTTTGGGAGAAGGAATTTGACGAGACCTTCCCTTACGAGGAAACGGACGACCAGCTTTTGGCTATTGCAGACGTGCGCGCGGATATGGAGCAGGGCAAGATCATGGACAGGCTTGTCTGCGGCGATGTGGGCTACGGCAAGACCGAGATTGCAATAAGAGCAGCATTTAAGACCGTTTTAGGTGGATATCAGGTTGCATATCTCGTGCCCACAACCATACTTGCGCAACAGGTTTACAATTCATTTGTGCAACGTATGCAGGGCTTCGGAATTAACATCGCGTGCCTTTCGCGTTTTCGCTCAAAGAAGGAGCAAGAGGCTACGATAACCAAGCTTAAGCGCGGCGGCGTTGATATTATTGTGGGCACGCACAGGATACTGTCTAAGGATGTTGTTTTTAAGAATTTGGGCTTGCTGGTTGTGGACGAGGAACAGCGTTTCGGCGTTACGCACAAGGAGAAGATTAAGACTTTAAAAGAGAACGTGAACGTACTCACGCTTTCTGCAACGCCTATACCGCGTACCTTGCACTTAAGTCTTACAGGTATACGTGATATGAGCATACTTGAAGAACCACCGCAGGAGCGCCGCCCGATTCAAACCTATGTTACCGAATACAACCCCGAATTTATAAAAGATGCCATTTATCGTGAGTTGTCCCGTGAAGGTCAGGTCTATTATCTACACAACCGTGTTCAGAACATTGCGGACGTTGCGGCAAGGATATCCGCGCTTGTTCCCGAAGCAAACGTTGCCTACGCCCATGGGCAGATGTCGGAGAAGGAGCTTGAGTCCATTATGATGGACTTCATAGACGGTACGATTGACGTACTTGTCTGCACAACGATTGTTGAAAACGGTATAGACATAAGCAACGTTAACACAATCATCATAAATGACGCAGACAAAATGGGTCTTGCACAGCTTTATCAGCTTCGCGGACGCGTCGGACGTTCAAACCGTCTTGCTTATGCCTATTTGATGTACAAAAAGGATAAGGTTTTGAACGAGATAGCCGAAAAGAGGCTTCAAACCATAAGAGAGTTTACACAGTTCGGTTCCGGCTTCAAGATAGCCATGAAGGACTTGGAATTCCGCGGTTCTGGCAACCTATTAGGTGCGCAACAGCACGGCAACATCGATGCGGTAGGCTATGAGCTTTACTGCAAGCTCTTGAACGAATGTATTATGGAGCAGAGCGGTAAGCTTGTGCGTCCGGACTTTGAAACCTCGGTTGAAATTAAGGTTAACGCTTTCATACCCTCAAATTACATTGATGACGAGATTCAAAAGCTTGAAGTCTACAAAAAAATATCCCTCATCGACGACGAGAGGGACTTTTATGACGTTCAAGAGGAAATGGAGGACAGATTCGGGGACATACCCGCATCTGTGCAAAACCTTCTGGATGTGGCTTTACTCAAGGCTTATGCACACAAGATGGGCATAGTGTCGCTTACTCAGAAGGAAGACAGCTTTATGTTCTATTTTAAAAATGACCAAGACTTTACACCAGAAATTGATCCCCGAGGCGAAAACCTATTTAAACTAATAAAGGACAACAAGGGCAAAATCTTCTATAGTAACATTCCCGCCCCATACCTCACCTACAGGGTTGACACAAAGGATTTTACACCGCGTATGATTATGGAATTCTTGAAAAGCTTGGTAACCATTGCCACATAAGGTATTCTTATAACCGCACTTTCAGCGGGGACAACCTACGGCATTGATGTTATGCGTGAAAAAACCAACTCAACGGTTGGTCAGGTTATGGTCGATGAAAATGACCCTTATATTGCAGCGACACACGTTTCCAGCCTTATTAATGTTTAAGTAACTAAAATTGCAGAAAACCTAATCTAAAAATACTGTCGTAGAATCATCATTGATTTTACGGCAGTATTTTTATTGTGAATAGTGTTATAGTATGATTAGTAACCCATTTACAATATTGCGATTTAACTTTACCATGCCTTGCTCTTTATGGGCTACATGACGGAGAATATTGCGCATACAATGCACTCGGCAAGTTGCCACCTTGCGCCTAACAAAACGCTTGCTATGCCTTTTTGAGGCCGGTAATGCTCACTTCCAATTAAGAATAACAAATATGCCATTTGGTACGATTAAGGTATCCGAATATAACCTAAATACTGCGGAGTTTTATTTTTGATTAGATTGTTAATTTTACCCGTAATATGTTGTGGGCGAAAAATAACATTATCCACTTCATCAAATGATAGCCATAAAACTTCATCTTGCTGGTGATCTTTTTATTTAACTTCTACAGACGTCTCATCAGTTAATTCATCTATAAATATGTGTAAAATTCTATGGGAATAATCAAAAGCTTCTTTTCTAAATTCAATATTATCACAAATTTCTTCTGCAAGAGCAATGAAGCTAACTATTCTTACTGTATATCCTGTTTCTTCTAAAACCTCTCTTACGACCGCATCTTCCATTGTCTCAAATTGATGTTGCCCTCCACCCGGCAAGTCAAAATAAATCTCGTCTTTTTCAGTAATACATTTGTTCACAAGTATCTTGTCATTATGGATAACGATCGTTTTTGCTGCATTTTAAATTGCCATATACTCCCCCACAAAATATGAATAATCCTGTTTTTGTAACTACTTACGAAAGCGGTATGCAAATGCCAACACGGAATACGGATTTCTGTGGAAGAATGTCCAAAACACCACCGTGACGCTCTACAATTTCTCGCACGGAACGAAGCCCAATGCCAAGTCTTTCCTCTTTGGATTTGCGTGATAAGAGCCACTCACCGCCGGTTTTAACAATACCGTCGTAAGTGTTTTCTATCAGAAAGAATAAGGTTGAACCGTTTATGAGACTGCTGATGGCGATGCTACGGTTTCCCTGAGAGATACGCCCGCAGGCATCTAAGGCGTTTTCTATGAGATTTCCAAACATAGTACAAAGCTCCACATCAGTAAGCGGCAATCTGTCCGATATTGTGAGTTGCACTGTCATTTCGATACCCATTTTCCTTGCCGAACTGTAATAGTATCCGAGAAGAGCATCGACCGCGGCGTTTGTACAGAAGGATATGCCCTCAGAACAATCTGCTCTGTCGATAACTTGCGTCATCATATCCAAATATGAGCG
The DNA here is from genome assembly GCA_964412725.1 of uncultured Eubacteriales bacterium. GTDB lineage: Bacteria > Bacillota > Clostridia > Lachnospirales > CAYPQA01 > CAYPQA01. The sequence continues at coordinate 5,938 of CAYPQA010000044.1, read as the reverse complement.
AAGTGAAGGCTCTCCGCCTGCAAGCACCAAACCGTCTATGGTACGGATGTGTTGGCGAAAATCGTGAACAAGACGACGGTTTTCCTCGGATTTTTCTGCAAGTCTGCGCGCATATTCAATTTGCATGGTTAGCTGGCGTGAAATCTGCCGGTGTTCCTCGGCGATGGAGATACTGCTTGCGTAAGCGTCGGCTATATTTTGCCAAAGTGTGTAGCCTACAGCGGAAACCAATGCAATGCTACCTATTTCAGAAAACCAGCTGCCCAAAACAGGTTCATAAAGCGGCAAAATTCTATCCCAAACAAACGCCATCGCATAGACAAGGGTCGAACAAAAAAGAATCCGTCCTTGTTCGGGACGAATTTTCAAGGCAAAGGCAGATGTAATCAACAAATACACCGCCATTGCTGATTTGAAAACAAAAACCAAAACGGAAAAAGCCTTCATAACCGGAACGGTAAGCTGGGATGAAAAAATCCCATAAAGCAGTGCGGCAATGCAAACTGTGGCGGTTGCTCCGATGCTGAACGTTCGTGCTGTTCCCGCCACATCGCATAGGCGATTATGTAAGACAACTACCAGTAAGGCTACAGCATATCCGGAAAAAAGCTCCAGAGCATACCAAGGTGAAACGGGCAATGTGAATGCGGTACGAAGAATTGGATAGGAGATAAACCCACAGACGGCAAGGCAAAGTAAAGCAAAGAGCAATGAATTTTGCTCATTCATGCGAAATCCAAGATAAAGTGAACCAAGTCCGGCGAGTATTGCAACCGAAAGCGCAATGATACGCAACCAAAGCCGTAAATCGCGAGCAGAATAGACAGCCTCCGGCATTCCGAATGCCGGAGGATAAACAAGACCGCTGTAAAAGTGAGACTCATCGCTCACGGCAAGCAAAATCAAAGTTCGTCCGGAGGCCTCAAAGGTAATAAGGCGATTTCCTGTGAGGGCAGTGTACGAATTAGTCTCCGGAGTGCCTACCGTAAGCATTAGCTTGTCGTTGACAAACAGGTGATATGATGAAAAGATTTCCGGCAAATCTAACGCGTAAGTATGTTTCTGCTGTGGCAGCTGTAAACGCATAACATAGCTTGCACTGCCGTGTGGGTTGCCATCACCAAAGTCAAAGCGGGTGCGCTCACCTATCATTGTGTACAACATATATGGCGGGGGTTTGTCGCTATTCAAATCTTCCGGTGAGAGCAATACGCCGGGATAGAACTCCCAGCCATGTGTCAGATAACGTAGTGGGTAATCCTGAATATCCTCTTTTGAAATCACCAGAAGACCATCTGCCGCCTGTGTTGCGGTATGGGTGTATTTGTTATCAAAGCGGTACAGGAAGGAAAAAAGAGCCGAGGACAATGCAATCGTAAGTAAGGGTGCAAGAAATCTTTTGATAGACAGGGTTTTCATCTCCGTATGAAACGTTTTCGCAGAAACCAACCTCCGGCTCCTAACGCAGGCAAGGCAACAGCTAAAGGCACAAGAGGCGTATTGCCAGACTCGTCCGAAGTCGGCTCTTTGGATTCTGGTGGGATTTCCGCAGACAACTGCTCGTTTATGGTATAGTGTCCTGTGTTGCCAATTGTAAATGTAGCCACGAAAATGTTCGTATCATAACTTCCGGTGTAGCTGATCCCTTGGTCATCTGTTAAAATTATCTTGGCTGTTTCGTTTTGCAAGCGGTACGGCACCATAACCAAGGTGTTGGGTATATGGTCTATCGGTACTCCGTTTAACTCCACGTAAAATGCAAACTCTGTCTTACTCTGCCATTCGATGCTAACCTCAAAGCGGTCTTTGTCCCGAATTTCATGCGGAAACAATGCCTCGGATGGTATGGAAACGGTAATGCCCTGCTTTGAAAAACGTACTGTCTCTGCATCCTTTAACATTAAAAGTAAACGAGTGCCGGAGATAATGTCTTTTGTTTCTCCAAAAAACTCCATAAATTCTTCTTCTATAGGTTTTTGGGTTTCGGCCGGAGTGTTCACCTCGGTATGATTACTTGTTTCAATTGGTGTGTCATTTGATTTTGCCACGTTGGTTTTCGATGGCTCTTGCTGTTCGGTTGGCATAGTGTTCACACTTATATTTTGGGGCTGATCTTCAAGGCTTTCCATGACGACTTGTGGTTTTTCGTCCGTGTCCGGTTGGATTGTCTCATGACGGGCCTCCTCGGGCTGGACTATCTCGGATTGGACTGCATCTTGTTGGGCTGTTTGGGGCTGAACTGTCTCGTGCGGCACTGTCTCCGATTGAACTATCTCCGGCCAAACTATCTTCGGCTGGATTATCATTTGTTCAGTATTATTAAGCTTCAATTGCTCTTGTACAGGTGGGCTTGAGTTTTGTGTACTACTATCTATCGGTTCTTGCACTATACGGGGTTGGACTGTAAATGTTTGAACCACCAACGGTTGCCTTAAAGATTGGTCATAATTGTCGGGAACCACCTGTTCCTCATTGGGTGGAATTATCTCTTTGTCTGTTTCGGGAGATGTTGTATCATCTTCATTATCCTGCTCTCCCCCTTCCTCTCGCTCCTGTTCTTCCTCTTGTTCTTGCTCCTGCTCTTCCTCCTCTCCGGCTTCATCCTCTATTATAGGAGGTTTTTGGTTTATATCCGGTGGATTATCGCCATCACCATCTCCGCCGTCGCGGTCGCCAGAAGCCAAATCGCCGATGTATGTGAACGAAATTTTATCTCCACTTTCATATAATCTTACGATATTAGAGTTTTTTCCGTTTGCCCTAAGTCGGAAATAATAATCGCCATACAAAGTTAAAAAGCTACGTGAAAACGTGATGTAATCTGAACCGTACCGGACTTGTCCTTCGGGTAACGGTTGCCAGTTCGCCTGTGGCAAATCTTTTTGTAACAACATTCCCTCTGGATCGAACACATATTCTAAAACGGGTGTTCCTTTATCTGGGCGTAGCGGCTCTGAAATTTTAATCGTAACCGTATCATCAGAAGCATTGTTATACATAATTGTGAAATAAAGCGGGTTGTAGACACAAACAGAAACCTCAACTTGGTACATATCATTATACAAAATATAGCTTTCCTCATCGTCAGGCGCAAGCACATAATTAAAGTATATTTCATAGATGTCTGGCGTTTCCATGTCTAAAAAGGTATCTATGCTTTCAAACACCAAATCTACCCATTCCGAATAATCTTCAGTATAAGCCCTAACATGCGGCAACTCTTTTTGTAAACGTTCTATCAGTTGGAGAAGGGACGCTTCATCCCCTAATCTAAGTATGTAACATTCGTTTAAATCAAAGTCTACTTCAAAATATTCAAGTTCTTTTGGGCGAATTGATCCATCATCATAAAATTCACAGGTCACAGAAACTTGTTGTGGAGCATAAGGGGAAAAGAGCCAACCAACCGGAATAATCACGTCTGCAAAAAATGAATATGAACCTGCGGTGGTTGGAATATCATCCAGATACCAGAGCAGTGGCACATCCAAAAAATCAGACAATCCATTTTCGTTCTCTACATTGATTTTAACAATGTCAAAATGGGCTGCAATATTTGAGAGAGTTTCAGGAATTTCACTAACCGGTGCGGAGCGGGTCACTCTGTAGAAAAATACAGATTTAACCGTCCAGATTGAGCGTTGTTCGGGTTCATCTTCTTCCACTTCATTTTCCACTTCATTTTGCACTTCATCTTCAACTTCATTTTGCGCTTCATCTTCCATCGGCACTTCAACTTCCCCATCATCTTCTTCTGCCGAGGGCTCTTGCTCGTATTCGTCATCCTCTATCAATATGAATTGTTGTTCGGGTTCACCTTCTTCTGCAAGTGAGGGGAGCGTGCTTAAAAAGCTCAAAACAAAAACAAGTAAAATCATCATTATACGTTTCATTACATTTCCTCCATTTCTTTATAAATAAAGCGTCGAAAAATTTTTCCAAAAGCCTTTTTGCGCCGTATGTTAATCGGTAGACGCTCACCGTTTTTTAGAACAAACATGTCATTTTCCTGCCTGTCAATGTATTGCATGTTGACCATTAAGCCCCGAATACAGACAATAAATCGTTCGTCTTTGCAAAGAGGGGCTGTCACCTCCGAAAAGGTTCCGTTTACTTTCAGAACTCCGTCTAATGTGTGAATTCGGGTTACTCGTTCAATGTAGTCTACATATAAAATCCTCGTGACAGAAAGCGACAACTCAACGCCGTTGGAAACAACCTTCAGCATAGCTGTCTGCGTTTCCTGCGTAAGCTCGCACAATTCCATCGCCCGAAGAAATTCTGAGTTGTCAATAGGCTTAATAAGGTAATAGACCGCGCGAACAGAATAACCTTGGACAGAGTAGTCACCGGTTACGGTAAGAAAAATAATTTTACACGCCCTGTCCAATTCAAAAACCTTTCTTGCCGTCTCCATGCCGTTTATGCCATCCATGTAGATGTCCAAGAACACAAGAGCAAATCCGCCCTCTTCAAATGCGTCCAAGAACGTTTCACCGCTGTCAAATTCGGCAACTTCATAATCAAGCCCATGGCTTGTCATGTATTCTTCTATTTTTTCGGCAAGCAGTCCGCGATCTGATGTCCTGTCATCAATGATAGCAATCCTCATAGGGTTCCTCCCAAAATATAATTGTAGTATTTATTGCCGCGTAAGCAAATGAGCCAAGCGCCAAGCGTCGGAGCCACTTGAGCATTTGGCGAATGCTCGCGCATGAACTACCACGCCTCTTGGGGCGGGGTAGTTCATTATATAACAAAAAGTTGTAACTGTCCACATTGTCAAACTATGCATTTTAGACAAAAAAATTGCGTTTCGTGCAAGGACTATTGATTTTTTTGTATAGAAATAAGATACTATTGGTCAAACAAAATAATTTTGTGGAGGTAATGTCATGTCAGAGTTCATCGAAGTATCTATCGCTAAAGGAAAAGAAGAAATTAATGGAGTATACCTTGCCGAAAGCGAAGTAGACAGTTCCAAGCGTATTCCGGTTCCATACCACTTTAAGACGGAATATTTTCAATCGAATAACGGGTATAATCCGGGACTTGCATCTATGAGTCTTGTTGCTGCCATGGCGAGCTTCAGTTATTTTATTGGCAAAGATAAGGGAAATTTGCACTATCAAGACAGCAACATAAGCTATCTTCTTACAGGAAAGCCGACATACCCCGATTATCCATTATATGATGACTTGAAACCTCTAGGCTTTACGGACTATTATTCAAACAAATATTACAAAGAAGAATCAGAGATTAATTCATTAGCCGTTGCAATTGCAAAAAAATATTTGGATGAAGGAACCGTCTTGCTGTCCGTGTGCATACGCGGGGGCGGGTACAGGTCGGAATGGGGCGGAAATGTAAACGTTCTTCCGGAAAATGACGGATTCCATAACGGCTTTAATATTTCAAGCGAAATCGTGGTAAACGAGCTCAAAAGCTACATTGAACAACGTCGAACCGAACTAAACAACAAAAACGTAAAGCTGTGGATAGTTGGTTATTCGAGAGGAGCCGCAACGGCTAACCTTGCTTCCGGAAAGATTATTGACAAAATACAAGACGATGATGGCAGCATATTCAAGACGTATATTAAATCCAACTCCAATATTTATGCCTATACTTTTGAAACGCCTGCCGGTGTCTTAAAAAATCGAAAAATACAGCCGTCCGATCCGCGCTACAACGTTATTCATAATATTGTGAATGTAAATGATTTTGTAACCAAGGTTGCTCCTGCCGTTTGGCAATATATGCGCTTTGGAAAGGACTATGCTTTGCCATATCGCTTAGACGGCGACTATGTACCAAAACTAAAAATAATGTTTGAATGTGCGAAAAATCATCTCAAAATAGAAAACTTCGATAAATTTTATGTTATTGATAAATTTGATGAAGGCCAACGCACAATGTCTCAATTTTTTGACGATTT
>CAYPQA010000043.1:0-18417 GCA_964412725.1 uncultured Eubacteriales bacterium | reverse complement strand
GATATTAAGATCATTATGTTTTTATGCATAAAATACCCCTTTTTTGTATATTCGGTGGGAAAATTTTAATGGATATATATTGACGTAAATACTAATATTGTTTATTATAGGTGAAGTTTAATATAAAAAATTGTAGATATCTAATATTTTATTCAGAATATCATATTTTAGTTTTTTTGCAAAGCATAAATCATTTCTTTGCATAAAATATAAAAATATAATTTTAAGGAGGAGTAAAAATGAAATTTAAGAAAGTAATGGCTTTGTCAACAGCACTCATTTTGGCTGTAGCGGGTGTCGGAGGTTGTACAAGCCAAGATCCCAAGAGTGGCTCAACAGCAACAGAACAAAGCTCAAAAGAACCCGTTAGCAACACCGATAAACCAATCGTATACAGAAATACTGGTTCATCTATTTCCACATTAAGCCCTCACCAATACACTTCAGATGCAACACGTCTAGTATTGGTTTTGGTTGAAGGTAGTTTGTTTGAGCTTATTTATGATGAAGATAAAGACAACATGAAATTTATACCATCAATGGCTAAAGAAATGCCTGTTACAAAAGACAACATCACTTGGACTATCAAACTTCGTGATGACTTAAAATTCACAAACGGCAAGCCTATTAATGCTAAAACCTTTGAATACTCTTGGAAGATGCTTCTTGATCCTGTTTTAGCTAACCCACAAGCAGGCAATTTATTTGACAGCTTGCCTACTAAGAATGCAGAAGCCTACTACTTAGGTTTATCCGCAGAGGACTATCAAAAGTTAGTGGATAACCCTGACACAGATTGGAGTAAGATAGAAAAATCTGAAAACCCTGTAAAATGGGAAGACGTAGGTATAAAGGCAATTGATGATTATACTATTGAGCTTACATTTGCGAGTGAGTGCCAAGAAATTGACGTGGTTTGGAATTTCTCAACCGTTGCTGCCTTATCACCTGTTGATCCTGAAATGTATGAAGCTTGCATGAACAATGACAGGACTCAAAACACATACGGAACAAGCCTTGATTTATTGGCACAATCCGGTAGATATGTTCTGAAGGCTTGGGTAGATGGCCAATACAGAGTGTATGAAAAAAATAAGGACTATCCTACAGCAAATATCTATACACCTGATGTAATTGAGGAAAGAGAAATTACAGATTCTAAAACAGCAATACAATTGTTCCAAAACAATGAGTTGGATGTAATGACTCTTTCAGCAGCTACTTATGAAGCATTTAAGGAAGACCCAAGACTTCTTATGGCAGAAGGTCCTGTTGTATGGGGATATTATATTAACGGCTTGTCCGATAAAAACCCCATTCTGCAAAGCAATGACTTAAGAAAAGCTTTCTTCCATGCAACAAACAGAGCTGCCATTTCCAAGGATGTATACAAGGTTTATTTACCCGCTAACTACATTGTTTCCAGACGTGCGATTGTAGGAAATATATTCAGCAACGCTCAGAGGTATAGAGACACTGCCTATGGTAAAGCAAACGAGGGCCCTAATTACAGTTTCGATGAAGCTTTAGCTTTAGAATATTTCGAGAAAGCCTATAAGGAAAATGGCAATAAAAAGATAACCATGGAACTTGTTTACTTTGATTCATCTGAATCCCAGAAAAAATGCGCCGAGGTTTTAAAAGAGGATTATGAAAGAATTTTCGGCTCCGACCGTTTTGAGTTAAAATTAAAGGCTATGCCCGTTGAAGCAGCTTACGCATCCTACGAGAGCAGAGAGTATGAAGCAGGTTTCGGAACTATGGGTCAGGATTCATTTAACCCTTGGTCAAGCTTAGGAGTTTGGTCATCTACCGCGAGTGAAAAGGCCGATACTTTTTACAATACTGAATTCGATTCATTACAAAGAAGAACCTCAACCGGCGATTTAGTTATGAAAACAGAAGAAAGAGCTGAGGCTCTTGGTAAAATGGAAGCATTGATACTTGACTATATGCCTTGGGTTCCTATTTACCAAAATGACGGACCTATCATTTATAGCGACAGAATTCACATTAAACCTTCAAGATATATCACTGGTGTTGCTTATGCGGCTTTACAAGCAGATATGGATAACAACGTTGAAAGATCAATTAAAGTTGATTAATTTGCATTTAATATGAGTTAATGAAATAGAATAGCCAAGGAGGGTGTATGGATTTATACTAAGTATAATCATTACACCCTCATCTTGTATAATTTTTGAAAGGGTGCTACAAATGTTAAAATATATAGCACAACGTGTAGGGCTTATGTTAATAACCCTATTTTTAATTATTGTTTTTTCATTTATTATCATACATAAAACACCTGGAGGTGTTTTTAATAACCCTGCAATAAAGCCGGAGATTAGGGCGGTTATGAATGCAAAGTATCATCTGGACAAACCTATCATTATCCAATTTGGCTACTATATACAGAATGTTGCTAAACTGGATTTTGGTGTTTCCCTCAAAGTCCAGCCTCAACGTGCAGTTTTTGACATCATAAAAGAAAAGTTTCCCATTACCATACAATTAAACATCTTTTCTACCATTGTTATCTTGCCCTTTGCGTTCTTTTTCGGTATCTTAGCCGCACTTAAGAAAAACACCGTCATCGATCATGGTATTTCTATTATGGTCGTTCTTTTTATTTCCGTACCTTCTTTCGTGTTCGCGTCTTTAATGCAATATGTGTTTGCTTTTAAACTGGGTTGGTTTCCGATTATTTTGTCCACAGATCAAAGTTTCGGCTTACAGAAATTTCATTCTATGATTTTGCCTATTTTAGCTTTGTCGTTCGGTTCCATTGCTGCTATAACTCGCTACTTACGCGCAGAATTAAGTGAAGCTTTAAATTCGGAGTATATGCTCTTGGCTAAGACCAAGGGTTTAACTCAGGTTCAGGCTATTTTGCGCCACGCATTGAGGAACTCCTTTATTCCTATAACAGGTATGCTTGTGGGATTGATCTTTGATTTACTTTCCGGCTCATGGGTTATTGAGAATATTTTTGGAATCCCCGGCATCGGGAGGCTGACATTGCAGGCCATATCCTCCTCCGACTATCCTTTAATTATAGCCAACATAATTTTGTACTCGGCTATAGGTTTGATGGCTCGTTTGGTTATTGACCTGTTATATGGAGTTATTGACCCCAGAATACGTATGGGAGGTGGAAAAAATGCAAAGTAACGAAAATCTTAAGACTGAACAATATATGGTGAACGGGCGTGCCCTTACAGAAGAAGATTTTTCCATTGTACAACAAGATAAGGCTATAAAGGACGAAATATTTGAATCAGAACCTATAGGTTTTTTTAAAGATGCTATGCTACGCTTTTCAAAAAATAAAGCTGCTATTGTAGCTGCTGTTATTGTAGGGTTTATTATTTTAATGGCTATTATTGGCCCAAGCTTTAACCAACATACGTACAGAAGTCAAAATATTGGTTGGGATAACCTTCCTCCACGTATACCTTATCTGGAAAAGTTAGGCATATTTGACGGTTCTAGGGTTGTAACGGTGCAAAAGGCCAATATTGAAGTGAACTACGCCGATTCTTATATTAAGACCATAAGAGAATTTACTGTGAAAGCAAACAATAGAGAAGTACCTATGGCAGAAATCAAAATTAATATTTACAAGCAAAAAGGTGCAGAGAGCGAATATTTTTGGTTTGGCTCAGACGGTTTAGGCCGAGATTTATGGACTAGATTATGGAGAGGGGCAAGGATCTCTCTGCTTATGAGTTTAATGGCCCTCGTCATTAACCTTTGCTTGGGTGTTTTACTGGGTTCTTTACAAGGGTATTATGGGGGATGGATTGACTTGATTATCCAGAGAATTTCCGAGGTCTTAAGCTCAATTCCTACATTGCCCTTGCTCATTATTTTTATTGTTTATTTTGGAGCAAGCATGATACCTATTGTACTTGCACTTTGCTTAACCGGTTGGATTGGTATGAGTAATATGATACGTGCGCAGTTTTATAAATACAAGAGCTTTGAATACGTTATGGCTTCAAGAACTATGGGAGCAAGGGATAAAAGACTGATTTTCCGCCATATCTTACCAAACGCCATTGGCCCAACTATCACGCAGGTGACTATGGCTATACCGGGCTTTATTATGTTTGAAGCTTCTCTTGCTTACCTAGGGTTAGGTGTGCAGGCGCCGGAATCATCTATAGGTGTTTTGCTGTCAGAAGGCCAGGCTTTGCTGTTTTCATATTCCCATCTGGTTTTGTTTCCGGCTATTATCATTTCCTTACTGATGCTTTCCTTTAATCTTGTTAACAACGGATTAAGAGATGCTTTTGACCCTACGCTCAGGGGACAGGAATAGGAGGAAAACATGGAGAATAAAAAAATTCTTGAAATTAAGAACTTAAGCGTTAATTTTAATACCTATGCGGGCACAGTCTATGCAGTAAGGGATGTAAGCTTTGATTTATTTCAGGGAGAAACCCTTGCGATTGTAGGTGAATCCGGCTCCGGTAAATCCGTGACAAACAGGGCTATTATGGGGATTTTATCTAAAAATGCCACAATAGCCTCCGGAGAAATTTTATATAACGGCAGTGATTTAACAAAATTTTCTGAAAAGCAATATTCTGAAATTCGTGGCTCTAAAATGGCAATGATATTTCAAGACCCTATGTCTTCCTTAGACCCAGTTATGAAAATCGGCAAACAAATAACCGAAGCTCTGGTTGTTAAAGGAAAGATACCAAAGGCGGACTCATTTAAAAAAGCTGTAGAACTTATGGAATCCGTTGGCATTAGCAATGCTTCACAAAGATTTAATCAATATCCATTTCAGTTTTCCGGCGGTATGAGACAGAGGATTGTTATCGCTTGTGCGCTCGCATCTGGCCCCGAACTTCTGATTTGTGATGAACCTACAACGGCGTTGGACGTAAGAATTCAGGCACAGATTTTGGAACTTATTAAAAAGAAACAGGAGGAGCAGCATCTTTCGGTTATTTTTGTAACCCATGATTTAGGCGTTGTGGCCGGTATGGCGGACAGGGTTGCGGTTATGTATTCGGGAAAAATTGTGGAATATGGGAAGGTTGATGAAATATTCTACGAGCCTAAGCATCCATACACATGGAGCTTGCTTGCTGCTATGCCTGACTTGGAAACTAGCCATGAAGAACAGCTTATGAGCATACCAGGAACGCCTCCTAATATGCTCTATCCTCCTAATGGCGATGCATTTGCAGCCAGAAACAAGTATGCAATTAAATTGGATTTTACAGACCAACCTCCCATGTTTCGTGTGTCAGACACCCATTACGCAGCCACATGGTTACTTCATCCTATGGCACCAAAGGTAGAGATGCCTGAAATATTAAAGAATAGAATTGAAAGACAATATAAAAAGGGAGTGGCTAAAAGTGTCTGAATCGGAAAAAACAGTTTTAAAAGTAAAAAACTTAAAGCAGTATTTTAGCCAAGGAATGGGAAAATCTAAATCCCTTGTCAAAGCTGTGGATGATATAAGCTTTCATATTAATCAAGGGGAAACCTTCGGCTTGGTTGGTGAATCAGGCTGTGGGAAAACCACAACAGGCAGAACTATCATAAGGCTATATAATCCGACCGGCGGCGAAGTGTATTTTAAGGAAAAACTGATTTCAGGAAAGCTTGATAAAGATGTAAGAAACACTGTCACAAAAGGGATTCAAATGATTTTTCAAGACCCTATCTCGTCCTTAAACCCTCGTATGACGGTTAGAGAAATTATTGGTGAGGGTTTGATTATAAACAAGATGTGCAGTTCGAAGGATGAAATTACTCAAAGAGTATACAAGATGCTGGAGATTGTTGGATTAACCAAGGAACATGCAAACCGTTACCCACATGAATTTTCGGGTGGGCAAAGACAAAGAATCGGAATAGCCAGAGCTATTATTACAAAACCGGAGCTTATCATCGCGGATGAGCCTGTTTCTGCCTTAGATGTAAGCATTCAGGCACAAGTTCTTAATCTCTTAAATGATTTGAAGAAAGAAATGGGCTTAACTATACTATTCATTGCGCATGACCTTTCCGTGGTTAAATATTTCTCGAAACGCATTGGTGTAATGCATAATGGGAAACTGGTTGAGATGGGTAATTCGGAAGATATTTATAAGCGTCCTTTACACCCCTACACCAAGGCACTTCTATCTGCGATTCCAATTCCTGACCCCAGTCAAGAAAAGCAAAGGAAAAGAACATATTATAACGATGAAGTTCATGATTACTCTAAAGAAAAGCCGGAGCTTGTAGAGGTTTTTCCATCTCATTTTGTGTATGGAACGCCAGAAGAAATAGAAACTTACAAATCAAAATAAGGGTTTCGTAATAAAAAAGGCTTCTGAGCATTAAAACATGCCAGAAGCCTTTTGCTTTGGGTTTATTTCCTCATATACCCCCGCAATACAAGTAAGCCTTTAAAAAATAAGCTTATTTTCTGTTCCTGAAAGCAACCTTTTAATATTATCTTTATGCCTGAAAATAATCATGAACGCCATTATGCATCCAAAAATATAAAAACAGACGTTATGCCCAAATCCTGGCATAAATGAAAGAGCAGCAAAAAGAATTGTAGCACATATAGAACCTAACGAAGAATAGCGGGTAAAGGCAACTATTACCAGATAAAGACAAAGGCACAAAAGAGCCATAGTCCAATCAACCATAAAAAGTACAGCCACAGCCGTAAGAACTCCTTTTCCCCCTTTAAAGCCAAAATATATCGGCCAGTTGTGGCCTATAACCGCCCCTGCGCCTGCTGCTAAAATGCTTATACATTCTTCAATTCCTCCGGAATAGTAGTAAACGCTAATGTACAGGCCTATAAGGCAGGCAATTACGCCCTTAAGTATATCTCCGGCAAGAACTAACACTGCTGCAGGTTTGCCAAGAACCCTCAGTGCATTTGCAAGGCCAGCACTTTTACTTCCATGTTGTCTTATGTCCTTTCCGTATATTTTTCCCACAATCACAGATGAATTAAGACTTCCCAAAAAGTAGCCTGAAACTAAGGCTATGAAAAGTTTCAAAATGTAATCCATGTTTCTTATCACCTCAAATTTTTGAATATTTGTTACGAGCTTTTGCATAAATAGGAATAGTTATTGTGAGCGCAATAATCACGCAAGCCGTAATAGGATTGAGTATTTTGGGATATGGGTTTACTTTTTTTATTTCACGGTAATGTGTTCGTTCAAGGATATTATTAAGAATACGTTCATGTGTTGTATCGTCGGGCTTTATCTTGCTCCACGAATTTATAATTTTTTCATTCCTCATTAAAATCACCACCTAGTTTTTCACGGAGGACTTTTCGTGCCTCGGAAAGATAATAACGTATTGTTGATTGCGGTTTGCGGAGTATTTTGGATATTTCAACGCTGTCATAGCCCTCGTAGTAGTACAGGTAAATCACTGTCTTATATTTGTCGGGCAATCCCATAACCACGCTGAAAGTTTCATCAATTTCGATGTGGTTATTTTTTTGCAGATTTTCGTAATCCTCTAAGTTTTCACGTTTTCGCCACCAATACCTCAATGCATTTTTACATAAATTTGTCGCAGTTCGTATAAGCCAAGCCTTTTCATGCTCTGTATTCTCAAAAACAGCTTCGGACTTTATCATGTTATAGAAGGTGTCTTGCATAACATCTTCTGTGTCCGCGGCGTTCTTCATATATGCAAAACAAATTCGGTAAATTGTGTCTTTGTGGCGCTCATAAATTTCCGCAATCTCTTTGTCCGTACGAAACAAAGGGTTTGCCATTTTCTCAACTCCCTTCAATAACAATACAATCGACAAGGTTCAAACGTTGGTAATTTTCAAAATATTTTTTCCACGGATTTATGCAGCATAATTGCACACAAAAAATGCGCCGTTATGGGCGCATTTTCTATGTCTTTCTATAATACGTTATCTATTGCATGTTTAAATCAATACACAATATTGTCTGTGATAAATGTAAAGTCTATAGGTTCGCCATAGCCTGTGTATGAAGATTCTGTAGTTATGTTTTGTAAAACTTTGGCTTGAAGCCCCTCAATCTCCATTTGATATGATAGTTGCATGACTGTAGTAAAGTTTGTCAGCAAAAGGCTGGTCTTTTCAATATAAAATGTGTACTCTCCGCTTATCTCCATAGTTTCGGCCAGTTCTTCAAAGTTGTTTGGCATCTCACCCATACTCCCAGAAAGAGTACCCATGGTCTCTTGAAGCACTTTCCTGAATTCATCGGCAACCAAATCTGCCTTAATTACATAGAATTCGCCAGCGTCGTTAGTCACATCCGGAGCAAAATACATATTGTCAAATAATATGGTTATAGCATCGTTGGTCGAAAGGGTTTTTGGAAGTACAGTTGCAATACCGCCACCGCGTAAAACATCATCCAACGTCATAGTAGCTTCATCATCATCATCATCAGTAGTCCATTTTCCAGAATTTTCAGAATCTGTGCTATATAAAGTGAAACCGTCATAGTAAACACCGAAAGAAGAAGACGGACTTTCTACGGGTAAGTCAGCGATAGATATATCGCCTAATATCCCATAGCGATCATCGTCAATAAGTATGTCGTAAAGCATAGACATTGTAAAGCCTACATCAATGCCAAACATATTCATTTCGGTTTTAATATCCGAAACGCTTTCCAGCTTGACACTGGTAAATGCAGACGCATTCTCACTTGCTTGTTCAATCATCTCCTTCGGCGTTAGCGTCATCTCCTGCCCGAACGAAACCTTCGCCATCGAAACAGACATAACCACAGATAGTGCAACAGCAAAAAATTTACTCGCTTTCATTGAAAAACATCCCCTCTATAATTTTTAGGCATACTTAATGCCTAATAGTATTGTAACATCCAAAGCGGCGTACTGCAATAGCCATTATTGTCATATACAAAAATATAATTGACACAAATATTTTTCTACATTATAATTTCATTTGCAACAAGACTATGACATTTAACAATGTCTAAAACCGGGGGGTTTTTATGAAATTTAAAAAGGTTATAAACTTGGCGCTTGTATTGATGTTGCTTACAGGGTGTGAGGCTGCTGAGGGTTTGCCGGAAGCGGGACCTTCTCCGGCCGAGGTTGCTCCTAAAGCGTCCGAAACCATTGACTACAAAAGCAATATGGCTACCATAAACGGCAAAAAAATTGGTACGGTTAATGCACTGGTTTTAAGTGATGTTTTTATAACCATGTTTAATGTTGCGGCTGGTGCGTCCGCTAAAGAGCTTCAATATTATTCATCTCTAAAAGACGGTGTAAAAGCCGTTAAGGATGATAAAATTGCCGCATTTTTGGTTGCGGACTTTTCTGCAAAATATCTTGAACAAACCGATGAGGAACTGGCTTTGCTTAAGGTTAAACCTATTGATACCAATATTTCTTTGGTAACAAAAAAGGGTAATAATGAGCTTTTGAAATCATTAAATGACGCAATAAAAAAGCTTAAACAGGAAAAAATACTTGATGAATTGCTTCAAAAATGGGTTTTTGAATTTGACCCGAAGGCTGAAAGAACGGATATGAGTGTACCTGAAATCAAAGATGCACCTACCTTAAAGGTTGGAATCTCCGGAGATTTACCGCCGCTTGATTTTATAGACGAAAACGGTAATCCTTACGGCTTTAATGTAGCTTTCATGACAGAAATAAGCAAAATGTTGAATAAAAACATCGAATTTGTGAATATTAATGCGGATAGTCGTATACGCTCACTGTTGAGCAATGATATTGACATTTTCTTCTGGCAAACCGTTCCGGACAATACACTTGCCGTTATGGTTTCCAAAACCTCACCTGATGCCACAGGAACGGACGCATATGTGACCGTATCTATGGATATGGTTACAAAGAAGTGATAATATGTTTACGCACCTGCATGTCCACACCGAATACAGCCTGCTTGACGGCCTGGCGAAAATAAAAGAGCTTGTTGCAAGGGCAAAGGACTTGGAATTTTCAAGCCTTGCCATAACCGACCATGGCGTTATGTACGGCGTTATAGATTTTTACAAGGCGGCCTTATCCTTCGGGATAAGGCCTATTTTAGGTTGCGAGGTATACATCTGCGCAAACCATAAGCTTAGGGAAAATAATTACTTCCATCTTGTACTCTTGGCAAAAAACCTCAGAGGTTATTCAAACCTTACACGTCTTGTAAGCCTTTCACATACGGACGGATTTTATTATAAACCGCGCATAGACCTTGAACTTTTAAAGGAGCATAGCCAAGGACTTATAGCGTTAAGCGCTTGTTTGTCGGGTGAGGTTAGTAAAACACTGCAAAGTGAGGGCTATGCACGAGCAGTAGAGGTTGCAAAGCGATACTTAAACGTTATGGAGAAGGATTGTTTCTATCTTGAACTTCAAGACCACGGTCAAGAGGATGAGAGAGCTGTAAATGCGGGGCTTATAAAGCTGTCAAAAGAACTATCCATCCCGCTTGTTTGCACAAATGACGTTCACTATATTAACAAATCCGATGCAGATGCGCACGAAATTTTGCTTTGTGTTCAGACAAATAAGAACATCTATGATGATGACCGTATGATTTATCCGAATAAACAGTTTTATTTGAAGTCATCAGAGGAAATGAATTTGCTTTTTAAGCATGTGCCCGAGGCCTTGGCTAACACGGAGCGTATTGCAGAGAGTTGTAATGTTGAGATTGTGTTTCACGATTATAAACTTCCAAAGTATAAGTTGCCCGAGGGCGTGTCCGATAAAGTGTTTCTGCAAGAGCTGTCATTGCAAGGGCTTAACCGCCGTTACGGTACGGTGAATGTCGAATTAAACGAGCGTCTTAATTACGAGCTTGACGTCATAAACCAAATGGGCTTTACACATTATTTTCTTGTTGTCTGGGATTTTATAGCCTATGCAAGAAAGAATAACATCTCCGTCGGCCCCGGTCGCGGTTCCGGAGCCGGAAGTCTTGTAGCATACTGTCTGCAAATTACGGATGTTGACCCAATAAAATACGGGCTTATGTTTGAGCGTTTTCTTAATCCCGAACGTATATCTATGCCCGACTTCGATATAGATTTCTGTTACGAAAGACGTCAAGAGGTTATAGACTACTGCATAAGGACATACGGAAAGGATAATGTCGCACAAATCATAACCTTTGGTACAATGGCCGCAAGAGCCTCCATTCGAGATGTGGGCAGGGCTTTGCACTTACCATACGGGCTTGTGGACAGAATTGCAAAAATGATTCCATACCGTATAGGTATCACAATTCAGGAGGCTATGGCTCAAAACAAGGCCTTGATTGATGAATACGACAGCGACGAAGATATTCAAAAGCTTTTGGACTATGCAAGGCGGTTGGAGGGCTTACCGCGACACGCATCCACGCATGCGGCGGGGGTTGTAATCTGCGACAGACCTATAAGCGAATATGTGCCGCTGAACCGCAACGATGGTATAATCACAACCCAATTCCCTATGTCAACGATTGAGGAATTGGGTTTGCTTAAAATGGACTTTTTGGGTTTGAGGACACTTACGGTCATAAGACATACGATTGAGAATATCGAAAAGCCCGAAATAGATTTGGAAAAATTAGACTATGCTGATCCTGCTGTCTATGCGCTTATCTCGTCCGGTCACACAAAGGGCGTTTTCCAGCTTGAAAGTAATGGTATGACAGCTTTCATGAAAGAATTACGGCCTCAAAGTCTTGAAGATATAATTGCCGGTATATCACTGTTTCGACCGGGGCCGATGGATTTTATCCCACGCTATTTAAAAGCGCGCTTGGGCGGCGAAATAAGCTATGCTCATCCACTTTTACAGCCTATACTTGAGAAAACCTACGGCTGTATTGTCTACCAAGAACAGGTTATGCAAATAACCCGTGACCTTGCGGGCTATAGCCTCGCTCGCAGTGACCTTGTTCGACGCGTTATGTCCAAGAAGAAGAAAGCCGAGATGGAACGTGAGCGTAAAATTTTTGTGCATGGAGATGATACGGTTGAGGGCTGTGTGAAAAACGGTGTGCCAGTTGAAACGGCTATGCATATATTTGACGAAATGTCGGACTTTGCAAAATATGCTTTCAATAAATCTCACGCCGCAGCCTATGCTATGATTGGTTACCAGACAGCTTGGCTTAAGCTCTATTATCCAGCGCATTTTATGGCAGCTTTGTTGTCGTCGGTTATGGGTTGGGGACGCTTGACAGAATACGTCTGGGAATGCAAGCGTCTTGACATTGAGGTAATGCCTCCTGATATTAATGAAAGCTTTGCGCATTTTACAGTTGAGGGCGAAAGACGTATAAGATTCGGACTCTTGGCTATAAAAAACGTGGCCTATAGCACAGTGAACGGCATCATAAAGGAAAGAAAAAATGGTCGTTTTCAAAGCCTATCGGACTTTGTAACGCGTATGGCCGAACATCATAGCAGTGGTGAGCTTAACAAGCGTTGCATAGAAAGCTTGATTATGGCCGGTGCATTCAATTTGGGCGGTAAACGCAGTCAATATCTCGCGGTTTATCAAAATCTCATAAGCGGTATAACCCAAAGTCGCCGTATGACCTTTTCAAACCAGATAAGTCTTTCGGACATGGGTTTTGAAACGGATATAAAAGACGAACTACCGGATATTCCAGAACGCCCAGCACCTGAGATGCTGGCTTGGGAAAAGGAACTGACAGGGGTTTATTTGAACGGACACCCGCTTGATGCATACAAGGACAGTCTACTTTCGCAGACAAACATAACATCCTTGGACTTCCACCCAACTTCCATTGAGGATACAACATCCGAAAACCTTGACGGCAAGGATGTAACCTATGGAGGGCTTATACTTGGAAAAAGCGTGAAACAAACTAAAAACAACGAGGCTATGTGCTTTCTGAACATTGAGGACTTGTACGGAACGGTTGAGGTGATTGTGTTCCCGAAAATATATAGGCAATGTCTATGGCTTGAAAAAGATATGGTCGTAACCGTCTGGGGAACCGCGGATATAAAAGAGGAAGAGGACGGCAAGCTTATTGCAAAGGTCATAAAGCCTCTTCAAAATACGCAAAAAGAAAGCCGCAACGATAAAGCCGGCCTTTGGATAAATCTTACGGACAGCGGCATCGGTGCGGTGGAATTGTCTGCAATACTCAAACATTATACGAACGGTGAAAAGATACCGGTTTTCGTTGTTGACAAGAAAAAGGGCATAAAAACAAAGCTTAAGCAGGAGTTTTGGGTTAATCCTAGCGAAAGCCTTTTAAACGAACTTAGGGGTATCGGGTTGGAGGTTGTTATAGTTAATTAACTTGATTAATTAAACGTAACGGCGGAAACAAGACATTCAAAAAGTTGCCCGCCCTCCTCCTTGCCGATAAACAGATAAGCGGGCTGAACGATACTGTTTTCGTAAAAATACACGAGTTGGCATTCTTCAAGGATAATACGGCAATCGGTCTTTGGCAGTTCGGATATTGCCTGTTCCACGGACTTTTGTGGTCTTGTACCCAGACGCTCATATGAGCCGAAATAGTACAGACATTCCAAAACATCCCCGACTTCGTTCATTGTAACCTGGCTCATAACAGCGTAGTTTTTCATGCCGTCAAGCATAGTTACAAAGCTTACCGATACGCTTATCTCATCATCAAAACTATAGTATTCTGTCAAAATATCCTCATAGCTCAGATAGATAAGTCGCGTTTTCATAAAATCCAGAGCAATGTTAATATAATCATCGTAAGTATAGATTGACGGCGCATAATCAGAGGGTGGAGCCGTCCTCTTGTATACAAGGCTGTTAACAAACTTATCCACCCTCAGTGTACCATCGTCATTTTTATAAAAGTAACTCCTGTCATCATCGTAGTCGTAGGTCATCTCAAAGCTGTCAGCGATGCTGTGAGCTTGAATCAAACCCGGATTAACATACTTCAGCGCGTAAACATTAAGGTTTGCGTTCACGTCCTTAATCTCAAACCTTACGTTATAGTCATTCCCTCTTTGCGCCATTGTGCCAACGCTTGTGACGATTCCAATTCTATCCAAGCGCGTTATAGAAAATCCCAAAATAAAACTTATACCTATAAGCAAAAAAGCCTTAGTCCGTCCGCTCATCATAAAACCTCCAATTTTGGGTTTTATGATAAGTATTCACGGATTAAGGCTTTTTTATTACACTGCGTCTATATTTTGGTATTCTCCAAAGAAAATGGTTGCAAATATGTTAAATTGGGACAATTGATTGCTTAAATTAGAATATATAAAACATGTAAAAACCATGTTAATATTCTTTTATATTGGTGTGAACTGTTCATAAATTTTCTCTTTATGTTTTGGTTTTATTATATAATTTACACAACAGTTTACATTAAAATATATTTTTGGAGGGGAAATATGAAAAGTAGTAGAGTAGCTTTATTTTTATTGCTAACTGCGCTTGCAACATCTTCGTTGCAACATTCAACAGTTTATTCACAAGATGAAATTACTGATAATTTGGCAGTTGATATCAGACCGGATAACAATTTAATAACAACTCCAAGCAGTATAGCCATATCCTATAATGAGGAGCAAATGCCTGAAATATCTTTGCTTGCAATTAAACCTCAAATCGGCACAGCAACGGTGCAAACAGGGGCATCCTCATCCATTGATTTACCTATAAACATTGTAAACGGAGTTTATACCACAGATACAGCGGGTGCTGACTTTGGCAATATTGCACTTTATACCTGGGAATTTGGAAACTCTATCGGCAACAAACTTCCTAACGGTACTTATCTTGGTTTTGGTTCTATAATTGTCGTTGAAAACGGCGTAATTTCAAAACGCTCTATGCAAAATATCAGCGGTGACGTTCCTATACCATCTAACGGTTATGTTCTATACCTGAGACATATCAATAGAGCATCCAGCAACGATCCATTCCCTGCACCATATCCTTCATTTAGTGACGCAGGCTCTGCTAGCGGGATAGGTCGCGCAGTATCTATAACAAGCGGTGCGGCTTTAGCTGCCGTTTCGAACACGCTCGGATCGGATACGGTTGTTGCATATCCTTCACCTGGTGCCGGATATAAGCTAAATGTTGATGAATATAATAAACCGCGTACTTCGGGTAAGGTCACTGTCTATACAAGTGGCAATTCATCTTCTAAAACAGGCACTACAGGTACATCGACAGACAGCATTGAAGTAGTTATACAAAATGATTTGATAACAAAAACCGATAAAGTTGTTGCCATAGGTGCAAGCAACTCAACAATACCAGAGGGAGGGTATGTAATATCCTTCACAGGTGACGCAACAAAACTAAAGGCAATACAAGACAATTTTAAGGTCGGTGATGCTGTAAGAACAAATATTACACTTCCTTACATTGCACAACCAAAGGCAAAGCTGACAAAATCAGACGGTCAAACCTCTGATATAGAAATCGGCTCAATTAACCCTACAACAAGGGTGGCGGGAGTTATTGCATTATATAAGCCTGAATTTAATTTGAAAACAGGTACAGCTACAGGAGGTAAAGAAATAATTGTTAAGGATGGTAAGGTGGTAGCTATTAGCACAACAGGCAACAGTGATATTCCCGCAAAAGGCTTTGTTCTTTCGGTAAGTGATGCAAAGCTTGACAACATAGCGGTAGGCGATAGCATAGTTGTAAGTGGTACGACTATGAACAAATACATCGGTGCGGCAGCAAGCGGAGGTAAGCGCTCACTCATATCGCTTAATAACTCCACTCGTCCCGCAGATAAAATTGTTATCTATACGCCTGAAGCCGGAAGATACACATCTACAGGTAACTATGGTGTTGAAATTGCCGTAACAAAAACAGATGGTGTTTATAAAGTTTCAAAAGTTGTAAACGGTCTTATCGCTCCGAATACAAACAATACAGAAATACCTTCTGACGGATTTGTTCTTTCCGTAATAGATACTTCAGGTTCACAGGTCTTAAGACAAGAATTGTTAGCTAACTTCCCGCTTGGTGCAGAAGTTACACTGGAAGATTTGGAAGTTAAATTAACTAAAACGGCATCCATGACAGCAAACAATATTGATCCCGCAGTTAAGACAGATGAAACAGGCGCACTTATAGGAACAGCACCGGGAACAGAATTTCCAGGAGGACGCGGTGCAAATCATTTGGTCGTATATACTCCGGATTACGGACATCCTAAAACTGGAACCAATTCGTTTGGTACAGAAGTTACTGTAATTAACGGTGTAGTTACAGAGGTTACAGGCTATAACAGTACAATCCCTGCAAATGGCTTTATTGTTTCGGGACATGGCACTGCAAAAGACTGGATAGCAAATAACTTCCCCATTGGTTCTAAGGTTACTTATGACAAGCAAACAAAGCTTGTAACCGTTGCATTGGATCATAGCGTTTACATTGAATCAGCGGAAGCGGCAGTAAAATTTGCTCAGTCAGAGCTAGATAAAGCCATTGCCGCCAATCGTGATATACCTGTGGAGGAGGCCAGAGCAAAGATAGCCTCTGCAAACCAACTTATAGAGCAAGCTAAAGCTGAAACGGATCCCGAAACAGCTGCGCTTATTGCACGTCAGGCAAAAGAGGTAGCAGTTTTTGCATTTGCTAACACAGTTGAGTCGAAGAAGATAGAAATGCGCGGAGTATGGCATCGTCCTGTCGAAAGAAGTACCGAGATGGTTGACGCTTTCGTAAAGAGAATGGCCGATTCAAATTTTAATGTAATTTTCCTTGAAACTTTCTATCATGGATTTACAATATACCCAAGTGCTGTTGCGCAACAAAGGCCTGATTTCAAAATTGATGGATTTGATATTATGGCTGAATATGTTAACGCCGGCAAAAAATATGGCGTAGATATTCATGCATGGGTAGAAGACTTTTATGTAGGACATCGTGACTTTGCAGGTAAATTGGGTACTGTTTCAGGTTCACCGATTATTGATAAAAATCCGTCATGGGCTGCAAAGATGAAAAACGGAGAGATGTACCTTACAACGGAAAATGGTTATATGTTTATGAATGCCGCTATGCCCGAGGTTCAAGACTTTTTATCAGATATGTATAAAGAGATTGTTACAAAATATGAAGTGAAAGGCTTGCAGCTTGACTACATCAGATACCCTGTAAATAAAGACGAGACAAACTCTGTAGGTTATGACGACTACTCAAAGGCTCAGATTCAATCGCTTTATGGATTTGACCTTGATAAGATTACAAAAGCCGCTAATACGGTTGAATGGCAACAATTCAGCGATTGGAAAGCAAGCAATGTAACCAAATTTGTTAACAGAATATCTGATGAAATGCGGAAAACAGCTCCGGATGTTCAAATATCTACAGCCGTATTCGGTAATATTTCAGAAGCAGTTAATTCCAAGAATCAAAACTGGCCGGATTGGATGTCGAAAGGATACCTTGACTTTATTTCGCCTATGGCTTACTTAGATGTTCCGGAAGAAGTGAAAAAAGAAGTTAAAAACATGGTAGACAGATATCCTGACATAAACAATTATGCAGGCATCTCACCTATGTACCACAGATTGCCGATTGAAGAAACAGTCAAGCAAGTTGTAGCTGTAAGAGATGCAGGTGCAAAAGGTGTAGTTTTCTTTGATTCAAAAGATATAACCGACATACAAATAAAGATATTAAAGGAAGGGCCTTTCAGAAACACGGCTACCATGCCGGCTATAAGCAAGCCTCAAGCAAAATTTGACTTGCAAGTTGTATCAACTTATGGTGGTACGGTGTCAGATGGTTCTTCGGGAAGTTACGCAAGCGGAGCTGTCATAAACCTTGTTGCAACACCTAACAATGGCTATACATTTAAGGGTTGGACGACATCAAATGGTGGAACTTTTTCAAACGCTTATAATGCAAGCACTACATTTACCATGCCTGCAAATAACACGGTAGTAACGGCTAATTTTGAGTTGGTGCCCACAGGTTCTTTTCTGCCGATTGAAAACAATAATGCTCAGGATAGTGTGCAACCATCAACTCCCCCAACACAAACAACACAGCAAGCTTCAACATCAGCACCTAATCTATTGGATAGTTTATCAACAATCAAAGAGGTAAGTTCTGCTAAAAACGGCGATACAATTACTGTTGAAGCAAAAGACAATGTTGTTGTTACGTCAAAATTATTGTCTGTTCTTAAAGGCAAGGATGTAAGTCTTGTAATAAATATGCCCGGTTATTCTTGGACTATAAACGGAAAGACAGCAAACAATGCTCCTAATGATGTTAAGGGGTACGATTTAAAAGTGGTTTATGGAAAAGAGGAAAATATCAGCAGTTCATCAAGCGATAAGTTCATTTCCGCATTTGACATTTCTCATGATGGGCATTTTCCATTTACAGCCACATTAACCTGGAATGTAGGCAAGGGTTATGGCGGAAAAACCG
>CAYPQA010000042.1:0-18900 GCA_964412725.1 uncultured Eubacteriales bacterium | reverse complement strand
CATCGCCTGTCTAAATGCAAGTCGTTGGAAGTAACTGGAAATTAGAATGCCGTGGTTTCTTGGTAAAAGTCATTGATTTTTTCAAGAGTTTTTGATACAATGCGACAGGGGTGAGTACTTTGCTTACAAATATCTATTATTACGTGCATTATATACCCTACAAGATTGGCGTATATGGTGACAGCATAACTGAAAAACCCATAATTAAATATCATGGTGAGGTTGTAATTTTTCTCAATACAGCATACAAAAAAGACATTCTTCGCTATGCAGCTGACATAAGTTCGAACTTTAATGGGCTGATTTTGTCTGCAAACAACACGCTCCTAGATTTCTACAATTTTTCGATTGGCAGACATATAGATAATATTGAGATTTGTAGAAGGTATATTGAATCTGATATGTTGGATCTTAGTGGATACATAAACTTTTCTCTGGATTTTTACAAAGAGCAAACAATAAGTCGTGAGCTTAAATATTTCCGTGAGGAAATTGTAGACTTCTATTCGGATAATAAAAAAAGCTTCAAAAATATGGGGCTTTTTGCAAAATCGGGGCGTCTTTCATTAGACTCTGAATTTTTGGAACGTCTAAAGTCTGAACATGTTGTTGCTTTGTCTAATGAAAATATGGACGTTATTATGGAATTTTCAAGGCTTGTCGGAAAGTACACGAAAAAACCATTGACAGCTCATATGAATTTTAGAGATTTTTCTTGCTTTTATAACTACAGTACAACTTTCAAAGGACGAAATTATAATCCATTCCAGATTTTGGATATGGGTGAAATGATTGATATTGATGTATAGGGGAGATAGATCATGGTTGAATTAAACAAAAAGGGTATTTTCTACTTGGACGGCCACATTTCGGACGATTGTGTCCTTTCTGCGGATATGGCAAGAGAAAATACCCTTAGCTATAGTATTTTGAAAAGCCACAATACAAGCGGTGATATGTCCGCATTGAGGCTTAAATTTGACTGTATTGCATCACATGATATTACCTATGTGGGCATAGTTCAAACAGCGCGTGCAAGTAACTTGAAACAATTTCCTGTGCCTTATGTTCTTACGAATTGTCACAATTCTCTATGTGCGGTAGGTGGTACGATTAATGAGGACGACCATGCGTTCGGTCTTTCTGCGGCTAAGAGATACGGCGGTATTTATGTACCTGCCCATTTGGCGGTTATTCACCAGTATAACCGCGAGATGCTTGCGGGTTGCGGCAAGATGATACTTGCCTCAGACAGCCACACACGTTATGGAGCTTTGGGCACTATGGCTATCGGAGAAGGCGGCGGCGAACTTGCAAAACAGCTTTTGGGACGCACATATGACATAGCTTACCCTGAGATTGTTTGCGTTTATTTAACAGGTTCACCGAATAAGGGTGTTGGCCCCCAGGACGTTGCGCTCGCTCTTATAAAGGCTGTGTTTGATAACGGATTTGTTAAGAATAAGGTCTTGGAATTCGTTGGCCCCGGTATTGAAGGGCTTGACGTTGAATACAGAAACGGCATTGACGTTATGACGACTGAGACCACCTGTCTGTCATCAATCTGGGCAACTGACGTCAAGGTTCGCGACTATCTTGAGGCTCATAACCGTGGTCATGAATATAAAGAGCTTTGCCCCCAAAACGCTTACTACGACAGCGTAATAACAATCGACCTTTCAAAGGTTGAGCCTATGGTAGCGTTGCCGTTCCATCCTGCAAATGTTTATGCTGTTTCGGAGCTTAAGAAAAATCTTAAGGATATATTGCACGAAACCGAGGTTAAGGCAAAGGCGCAAGGAATTTCTTTGACCCTTTCAGATAAAATTAAGAATAATGAGCTACTCATTGAGCAAGGGGTTATAGCGGGTTGTGCGGGCGGAACCTTTGACAATATTTGTGACGCAGCAGATATTCTCTCTGGCAAAACTATCGGAAACGACGAGTTTACTTTAAGCGTTTACCCATCCAGTCAGCCTACGTATCTTTCGTTGATTGATAACGGCTCTATTGTAAAGCTTATGAATGCGGGCGCAATTGTTAAGACTGCATTCTGCGGCCCCTGTTTCGGTGCGGGTGATGTACCTTCAAACGGCAGTTTAAGCCTGCGCCATACAACAAGGAACTTCCCGAACCGTGAAGGTTCCAAGCCATCTGCGGGACAGATTGCGTCTGTTGCGTTGGCTGATGCAAGGACAATCGCTGCAACAGCGGCTAACAAGGGAGTCTTGACCGCCGCAACAGAGATTGACGTAAACTTTACAAAGCCAAAATATTACTTCAATAGTGATGTATATAATATGCGAGTATACGACGGGTTCGGCAAGCCGGATGAAAGTGTACCGCTTAAATTTGGCCCTGGTATTGCAGACTGGCCAGAACAAAAATCGCTTTCTCAAAATATACTTCTTAAGGTTGTAAGCTTTATTACAGACCCTGTTACAACTACAGACGAATTAATCCCTTCCGGAGAAACCTCGTCATACCGCTCTAATCCAATAGGTCTTGCAGAATATACGCTTTCACGAAAAGACCCAGCCTATGTATCACGTGCAAAGGCTGTCCAAAACCCTGAGAGCTTGCCTGATCTCAATGCAGTATATGAAGCTTTGAAAAAGCAATTCCCTGAGCTTGATACAAACGCAATGAATTTTGGTAGCTGTATCTTCGCAAATAAACCCGGCGACGGCTCCGCTCGTGAGCAAGCTGCAAGTTGCCAACGTGTTTTGGGTGGGCTTGCTAATGTTGCTATCGAATATGCTACAAAGCGTTATCGTTCAAACCTAATAAATTGGGGGCTCTTGCCCTTCGTTACAAAGGATGCAAAAGCCCCCGAGTTTGAAAATTCGGATTATATATTTGTTCCGGATATCGTTAAAGCTATAAATGATAAGGCTTTGGATATAAAAGCCTATGTGATATCCCACAAGGACTACTCTATTAAAGAAACCTTTTTCCGCTTGGGTGAACTCACAGATGACGAAAGAAAGACTATCCTTGCGGGTTGCTTAATTAATTATTACAGGGTTTAGGCATTAGCTAAGCCCTTGTAAAGCTTATCCCAATCGGCGAGAACCATCTGGCACCCTTCGGTTGCATCCCAGCATTCCCTTGCATATTGTGCAAGCTTATTCTCGCAATTAGGCACTACGTTATATCCGATTCTTGACTTGAATATAGCGTCAATATCTAAGTTATCAACGGCTACCGCATACATCTTTTCGTGGTTCTTATCCAAATCTGGAGTCACAATCATGTGTGTATGGTAGCCTATTTTATTTTGAGGCAAAGGCAGGGAAAATTTTCCATAGCAATCTATTATGGGTACTAAACGTCCACGCAGATTAAGTTGGCCGTCTTTTACAATCTTTGGAGTAACAAAAACAACTTCTTTAATAAAGCGCAGGTTCTCAACAAGAGGCACTCCGCCGATTGAGAACTGGAGCATGAATAGCTTTTTATCCGTTGATTTGATAGGATTTAAAACCTCAGGTGTGCAGAGTTTCTCTTTGGTTTCTCCATCTAACATGTCTGTAAGCTCAATGCATAAACGTCTTATCTCCTCGGCATAGACAGCGATTGTATTGTTTGGCGAATTGAAATTGGACTCATCTGAATTATTAACCCTTGTTATCTCAATCATAGTGTTTATGGTTAAAAAATTCATCATTAATGCGGCCTCCATAACCACACCAACTAATTTCTCATCCAATCCATCATTCTCACTGAATTTTGCCTCGTCTACAAAATGGCTTATCCTATTTGAAAAATTCCTTGTTTCTTGCGCGATAACCCCATAGCCCGCACCGTCTTTGCCTGCGCGCATAGCCTCTGTGGCAAGGCTTATTGATAGATGAAACGTACGGTCGGCAATTTTTTCAAGCCTCCATAATTTTTTTTCCAATGTCATAAAAAATCCTCCTTTAATTTTCAAAATATTTTGATAACCTCGGACGCAATTTTTCCAAGGCTCTTCGATGATGTGATAAAATGGTGTTTAAGTTGATATTATGATGCTTGCTTATCTCCTTAAACGAAAACCCGTCAAAATACCTCTCGCAAACAACAATCCGTTCAATATCCTTTAATGTTTCGAGGGATTTCAAGACGGCCTCTGTATCCTCGCTATGCATAATATCCTCAACGAAGTTATCTTCACTGACCAATTCTGAGCAGCTTTCAAGAGGAACACAGTTGTCTGAGTCCTCCTTACTGAACAGTCTATAGGCTATACGCAAGCAAGCAACAGACATATAACCGAAATTTATGTTGGCTTCATCATATCTAGGGCTTTGGAGCACAACGAGAAAAGCCTGATTGACTATATCCTCTGCGCAATCGGATATAATCGGTCTTGAATAAAACTTTCGCTTTATAAATTTCAAAAGCTCTGTTCTCAAAATGTTTAAGTCGTTCATAAATCAACCTCTTAGGCAATTTATCAATGCCTCAGTTTGTTTGAAAGGCCTTTCATAATCTAAAGTACCAAACACTCTTATTTTATTGCAATAACTTTATCAATTTTTAATTAAACTATCATTAAAATGTATAAGGCGTACACTCCGGTTTTTGCTGTTGTTTACAGGGTAAAATGGCTTGTAATAATTCTAGGATTATGGTATATTAAATTGAGAAGATTTTTAGAAAACAGGAAACCTCTAAGAATTCCGCTAGAGGTGACAAACGGAGAGGGGATAGGTATGATTGATATTTTCGACGGGGCGTTTGTTCCTTACGGCCCGCAAACCGACACAAAAACAGGTTTCGGATCTGTAGACGGGCGCACCGTTTACTGCTACTGTCTTGAGGGTATTGTTAACTTTGAGGATGCCAAAAGGATTGCATCTTTGTACGAGCTTGCTCTTAAAACAGGAGCCGCCGTTGTCAGCGTTATAGACTCTAAGGGCGTTGATTTAAACAAGGGTGAAAAATCCATGTCCGCACTTTCGGAGATTGTTTCAAGCATGTGCAAGGCTAGCGGGGCAATTTTGCAAATTGCTGTTGTTAAAGGTGGTTGCATGGGGACTGTCTCTTATATCACCGCTCTTTCAGACTTTGTTTTAAAAACTAACGGTCAGATATTCTTGCAAAGCCCTAATCTTTATGATTCAAAGCAAAATGAAACAAACTGCTTAACCTGTTCGGATGCAGAGCTTAACGATAAAATAAAGGAACTGCTTGGTTTCCTTCCTTTTAATAACCTTGATGATGCGCCGTCCTTTGAACCCATGCCAGCCTCAGGTAAAAGCCTTGCAGAAAGCCTTTCTGATGCAGGATGTCAATTTGATTTAGGTCTTGAAGGAGGGTTAAGCGGTTGGTTAGTGCGTATTGCTGGGGTTTCGGCTGCTCTTCTTTCGTTTGGAACCGATATATCTGAACAAGGCTTGGAGTCTGCTACAAAGCTTGTACGTTTTTGCGACGCATTTAATCTTCCTCTTATAACTCATATTGACACAAAGGGCTACAGCAAGGTTGGAAACGATTATCGTTATCTTAAACTCAGTGCGGGTCTTCTGAACGCTTTTGTGAATGCATCCAATTTGAAGATAAATATCATCAAAAACGCTACAGGCAGTACATCTATGCTGATTAATGCCAAAAACACTGGCGCGGACATTTGCATTACTCTTGAAGGTGCAAAGATTTCTGTTCTGGATGCCCAAGGTTCGGAAAAAATTATTGGTCTTACACTAGATACGTCTGCACAAAATGCATTGTCAACAGGTTTTGTGGACTGTGTTTGTGCTGAGGACGAGCTTCATGAGAAACTCTCTTCATTTATACCCGCTCTTTTGTCAAAGCGTGTGCTCAATGCTTACAAAAAACATTCGAGCATTTAAGGAGGATGTATGGATAATATTACGCTAGGCGTTTCAACCCTTATCATAGGTCTATCCATAGTTATGCTTATTTTGGCTGCAATAAGCATTATTGTAAGTTGCTTTAAATTCTTGGACAAAAAAGAAAAAACCAAACCCGCACCTGAGGTTGCACCACCTGCTCCCGTTGTAGTGGAGACAGTTCAGGAGAATGCTCCTTCCGATAATTTTGAAGAAACCGTTTGTGCCATAACAGCGGCTTTAGCCGCATTTTTGGACACAAACGAAAGTAATGTATGTATAAAAAGTATTAAAAAGGTTGCTACCCAAGGCAGTTCCAACTGGGGTAGGCAAGCAAGAAACGAATTAAATAATAGGAGGCTTGTATGAAAAATTATAGGGTTACAGTAAACGGAACCGCTTATGATGTTTGTGTTGAAGAGATTGTGGATGGTATGAGCGCGGCACCTGTGCCGCAAAAATCCGCTCCGGCTCCAAAAGCCGCCACACCGGCTCCGTCCTCACCCACAGCCGGTACCAAGATTGTTGCACCAATGCCGGGAAACATTTTAGACATCAAAGTTGCTGTCGGTGACACTGTTAAGGCTAATCAAGCCGTTGTTATCTTAGAGGCCATGAAAATGGAAAATGAGATTGTTTCCTCCGTTGCGGGTAAGGTGCTTGCCGTTAACGTTTCAAAGGGCGCAAGCGTTAATACCGACGACTGTTTGGTTGTTGTCGGCTAAAGCCGCCGGAAGGAGGTTTTTTTCGTGAACTTTTTTTCCATGATACAGGAGGCTGTTACCGGGTTTATCAACAATACCGGTTTCGTTCTCTTTTTTCAGGGTGACAATTATAAGTATCTTATCATGATTGCAGTTGCCTTGATATTTATGTACTTAGCTATTGCAAAGCAATATGAACCTTTGTTGCTTTTGCCTATATCTTTTGGAATGCTTATAGTAAATCTGCCCGGTGTAACCATTATGAATCCGGCCTCTGTTGATGCGTCTGGTAAATCTGTTGTGGGCGGGTTGCTTTACTACCTTTATCAGGGTAACAAATTAGGCATATTTCCGCCGCTTATATTCATGGGCGTCGGAGCATTAACAGATTTCGGCCCGCTTATCGCAAACCCAAGAAGTTTACTTTTGGGTGCGGCCGCTCAGCTTGGTATATTTGCAGCATTCTTTGGTGCATTGGTACTCGGCTTCACACCGCAGGAAGCTGCAACGATAGGAATTATCGGCGGGGCTGACGGTCCTACGGCTATTTTGCTTTCAACTAAGCTCGCTGAACACCTTTTGCCAACGATAGCCGTTGCCGCTTACTCTTATATGGCGCTTGTGCCTATAATTCAACCACCTATAATGAAGCTTTTGACTACAAAAAAAGAGCGTGCAATCGTTATGGGTCAGTTACGTGTTGTTTCTAAAAAAGAAAAAATAATATTTCCAATAGTTGTTACAATCTTCGTTGTTTTGATATTACCTGATTGTGCGCCGCTTGTTGGTATGCTTATGTTTGGTAATTTGCTCAAAGAATCCACCGTAACCGAAAAGCTTGCAAAGACAGCATCGGACACAATGATGTATATTGTTACAATCTTCATCGGCCTTACCGTTGGCGCAACAACGAACGCCGCAACCTTCCTTACACTTGACACAATAAAGGTCATACTTTTAGGGCTTTCTGCTTTCTGTTTCTCAACCGCAGGCGGCGTACTTTTCGGCAAGCTTATGTGCGTTATGACAGGCGGCAAGGTTAATCCGCTTATTGGTGCGGCTGGTGTTTCCGCTGTGCCTATGGCTGCGAGAGTTGCTCAAAAGGTTGGACGTGAAGAGAACCCAAACAATTACCTTCTTATGCACGCGATGGGTCCAAACGTTGCAGGCGTTATTGGTTCCGCAGTTGCGGCTGGTGTGTTTCTGTCTATATTCGGTAAATAACAAAGAGGTAGTATATGTCAGACATTGTAGATTCACCCTATCAAAATTACGATGCAGTCTTTAAAGACTCACTGATTTTATTCAAAGACAAAACCTTACGCATGCTTGGCATAGATGACGATACGCGTATTACAAATATACTCTCCACTGAGAAAAAGGAAGTTTTTGTTGAAACGGAATTTTCGGACCTAACCTTTGATACAGACAAAAATTACGGTATTCACTTAGAAGCGGAAATCAGCATAAGCATTAATGATCTTTTACGTTTCTGCGGGTATTCATCAGATTTGTGGTCAAGGTATGGCAAGGAATTTAAAACCTTTATAATCACTACTCAAAAGCCAAAGGTTTTTATGCTTGACGGTGAAACCCTTAAGTTCATGCCGGTTATAATTGATATGTCTGAGCGTGATGCAGATCAAATATTAGAGACGATAAAACTAAAAATAAGCAACGGTGAAGAAATTAACGAACTTGACTTAATCTTTCTGCCTTTATGCAAAAGCAACACGAAGAGCAAGTTTGAATTGCTTAAAGACGGCATTGAACAGGTTTATAGGATTAAGTCATGCTCTGTTTCCCGTGAAAAAATCGTTGCATTAATGCTTGTTTTATCGGATAAAATGTTGGACAAAGAGATTATCAATGGTCTTTGGGAGGAGTTTAGAAGTATGGTTAGGTTAAAGGTTATTGAGGTTGCAGAGGAAAAAGGCATAGAGAAAGGTATAGAAAAAGGCATAGAGAAAGGTATGGAGAAAGGCGCAGAGTTTAAATCTCTGGACATAGCAAGGAAACTTTTGGGTGACAATTTCAGAGCTGAGGATGTTTCAAAGTATACGGGACTTAGCATTGAACGTGTTTTGGAATTGCAACATCAGTACGCTTAATGGAGGTTATATATGATAGGCATAACGGACACAACCTTTCGTGACGGACAGCAGTCTCTTATTGCAACAAGAATGCGCACAGAAGAGATGTTGCCTATTTTGGAGGTTATGGATAAACAAGGCTTTCATTCCCTTGAGGTTTGGGGCGGGGCAACCTTTGATTCCTGCTTGAGGTTTTTAAAAGAAGACCCTTGGGAAAGACTTAAGAAAATTCGGGGAACATGCAAAAACACCAAGCTTCAAATGCTGTTTCGCGGACAAAATATGCTCGGATATAAGGCTTATGCCGATGACGTTGTAGAGGCATTTTTGGTAAAGGCTATAGAAACTGGTATTGACATTGTGCGTGTTTTCGACGCACTTAACGACATAAGAAACGTTGAACAATCTATAAAAGTTATTAAGAAAAGCAAAGGCCATGCCCAAGCAGCTATATCATATACGCTTAGTGATGTGCATACGGAAGAATATTATGTGAAGCTTGCAAAGCAGTTTGAAGGCCTTGGTGCGGACTCCTTATGTATAAAGGATATGGCAGGTCTTTTATTGCCTAATGTAGCTTACTCTCTTGTAAAGGCCTTAAAAGAAGCAATCAAATTGCCTATTCAAGTTCACAGCCACTACACCAGCGGTGTTGCGGCAATGAGCTACCTTAAGGCTGTTGAAGCCGGAGCAGACGTAATTGATACAGCTATGTCGCCGTTTTCAATGGGTACTTCACAACCTGCAACCGAGGTTTGTGTGGTTGCACTTAAATCTATGGGCTTTGATTGTGCCTTAGATGAGAAAGCTTTGGAGCAAATTGCATCTATGTTACGTCCTATGCGTGAAAACGCAATTGCCTCAGGTCTTTTGGATGCAAAGGTTTTGGGCGTAGATATTTCCACCTTGTTATATCAGGTTCCTGGCGGCATGCTCTCGAATCTTGTTTCACAACTTAAGGCGCAAAAGGCCGAACATCGCTTTGAGGAAGTGCTTAAGGAGATTCCGCGTGTTCGTGCTGATTTCGGTTATCCGCCGCTTGTAACGCCGTCCAGTCAAATCGTTGGAACTCAGGCTGTTATGAACGTTATAACAGGCGAACGCTACAAGATATGTCCGAATGAAACTAAAGACCTTGTACGCGGAATGTACGGTAAAACACCTATTCCCATAAGTGATGAGATAAAGAAGAAGATAATAGGTAACGAAAAGACTGTAAGCGAACGCCCCGGCAGTCTTATTAAACCACAAATGGCACAATTCGAGCGTGAACTCGGAGAGTTTAAAGAAAGCGAGCTTGACGTATTGTCATATGCTCTGTTCCCTTCCGTTGCAATGGAATACTTTAAATTCAGGCGTTCTAAAAAATATGGCATAGATCATACGCTTGCCGATGCGGAGAAAAAAACATACCCGATATGAGAACATTTTTAATAAAAACCTTTGGTTGCCAAATGAATGCGCATGATTCCGAAAAGATACTTGCAGTTATGTATGAATTGGGTTTTGAAAAAACAGATGATGAACAACAGGCTGATATAGTTATCTTTAACACCTGCGCTATCAGAGAGAACGCCGAAAATAAGGTGTATGGCAACCTAGGTATACTTAAACATATAAAAAAGAGCAGACCTGATATGAAAATCATCCTCTGCGGCTGTATGGTACAGCAGCGTGAGGTGTTTGAAACGATAAGTCGTAAATATCCTTTTGTGGATGTTGTGTTCGGTACGTTTAACTTGCACGAGGTTAAGTCTTATGTACAAAAATGCATGGATGAGTCCGTGCGCGTTTTGGAGCTCAAGGACGGTTATGACGATTCGTTTAAGGAATTGCCTTACGAAAGAGAAAACCGTTTTAAAGCCTCCGTGAACATAATGTACGGCTGTGACAACTTTTGTGCTTATTGTATCGTCCCTTATGTTAGAGGACGAGAAAAAAGCCGACCTCCAGCAGAGATTGTTAACGAAGTTAAGTCTTTGGTTGCTGATGGTGTTAAAGAGATAATGCTTTTGGGCCAGAATGTAAACTCATATGGAAAGTCCTTCGGATTTGGATTTGATAAGCTTTTGGATGAAATAGCAAGGATAGAAGGACTTGAGCGTATACGCTTTATGACTTCTCATCCAAAAGACCTTTCTGACAGCCTTATCGAAACAATGGTTAAACACGAAAATATCTGCAAGCATTTCCACCTGCCGTTGCAGTCCGGCTCAAACAACATTCTCAAAGCTATGAACAGGCGATACACGAGAGAGCATTTTTATTCACTTACCGAAAAGCTTAAGAAGAATAATATTGCAATCACAACGGACGTAATCGTTGGTTTCCCCGGTGAAACGGAAGAGGACTTTAATCACACTCTGGACATGGTTTTGAGAGTTGGTTTTTCTGGAGCATACACGTTTATATTTTCAAAGCGCAAGGGAACGCCTGCTTATGAAATGGATAACGTTGTGCCTCAAGAGATAGTTTCAAGACGTTTTTCAGAGCTTACGGAACGCCTTAACGATATCTTGCTTAAACAAAACCAAGAACTTTTAGGTAAAACGGTTAAGGTTCTTGTTGAGGAAAGAAACGCTCAGAAGGAAGGCTTTTTGACAGGACGAACGGATGATGCACGCCTTGTGCATTTTAAGGCTGATGCACCTATAGGTGAAATCTTACCTGTATTGATAACCGAAGCCACAACGTTTTACGTTGTGGGCGAGGGTTTATAGATGAAAAAGTTTAGTTTATAAAAAGGAGGCCGTTTAAATGGAAAAGACTACGCCGGTAATGCAGCAATACCTTGATATCAAAGCCAGACACAAGCATAATCTGGTCTTTTTCAGGCTTGGAGATTTTTATGAATTGTTTTATGACGATGCGGTGGTTGCGTCTCGGATTTTGTCAATAGCGCTAACGAGCCGCAGCGGTGACGATAAAATCCCCATGTGCGGCGTTCCTTATCATTCGGTCGATTCTTATATTGCAAAGCTTATTGAAAACGGTCTTTCGGTTGCTATCTGTGAGCAACTGGAAGACCCTAAACTTACCAAAACTATTGTTAAACGCGACGTAGTACGCGTTATAACCCCAGGTACGGTTTTGGATACGAACGCGCTTGATGAAAAGAGTAACAACTACATATTATCCATATTTCAGGAATTAGCAGAATACGGCATAGCAATCTGTGATCTTACGACAGGCAAGTTCTTGACAACTCAGATGAACGACAAAAAAAAGCTTTACGATGAAATTGCAAAGTATAACCCAGCGGAAATAATAGCAAACGAAAGCTTCATCTTTAAAGAAGAGGCTGAAAATATTTTTTCAAAGCGCATAAATACTTTTCACGAATGGTCATACAGCTTTAAGAATGCTAAGAAATGTATAGGACGCCATTTCGGAACAATGGGCATTGACGGACTTGGGCTTTCGGACAAAAATTTTTGTGTATGTGCATCGGGTGCATTGCTTGAATATCTATACGAAACTCAAAAAGATATAAAGCAGATAACCGCGATCAATGTATACTCACTTGAAAGCTTTATGGCAATAGATTCATCATCGCGTCGTAACCTTGAGCTTATATATTCAATGCGTGATCGCGCCGTTAAAGGAACGTTGCTTTGGGTTTTGGATCATACGCAGACTGCTATGGGAGCAAGGCTTTTAAAATCCTATATACAGCAGCCTCTATTGTCTGTTGAGGAAATTAACCGTCGTCTTGACTGTGTTTCGGAAATCCAGAATGATGTATTCTTAGGTGAGGAGCTTAAGGAACTGCTTAATACAGTTTACGACCTTGAGCGCCTTATGACTAAGGTTATGTATCAAACCGCAAATGGACGCGACCTCACAGCTATGAAAAATTCCCTAAAACATCTTCCGGACATACAATTTCTGCTTTCAAAGCTTAATTCTGCAATTTTTGTTGAAATTTTTAACAAGCTTGATATCTGCGAGGATTTATATGCACTCATTGATGCCTCCATCAAAGAGGATTGTCCTGTAAATGTACGTGACGGCGATATGATAAAGAAGGGATATAATGCAGAACTCGACGAGCTTGTCGAAATTAAGTCCAACGTTAAGCAATTACTTGAGCGCCTTGAAGAAGAAGAAAGAGAAAAGACAGGCATAAAAAACCTTAAGATTAAATACAACAAGATATTCGGTTTCTATATAGAGGTAACAAATTCATACCTTCGTCTTGTGCCCGACTATTACCAGAGACGCCAGACAATGGCAAACGGCGAGCGTTTTACAACCCAAAGGCTCAAAGAAATTGAAGACAGCTATCTCGGCGCAGATGAAAAAATTTCAACCTTGGAGCAGAGCCTGTTTAGGGATGTCTTGAACAAACTTTCTTTAGAGCAAAGCCGTGTCCAAGCTTGTGCCGATTGCTTGGCTATAATAGACGTTTTCCGTAGCCTTGCTTATGCGGCCTCTCTTAACAGCTACTGCCGCCCAATTGTTAATGATGGGGGTGTAATTGACATTAAGGATTGTCGTCACCCAGTTATCGAAAACTTGACTGAGCATGCATTCATACCTAATGATGTATATTTGAATCAAGGCGATGACAGGCTGTCTGTGATAACAGGCCCTAATATGGCCGGTAAATCAACATATATGCGTTCTGTTGCATTGAGTGTGCTCATGGCGCAAATAGGCAGTTTTGTGCCCGCAAGCAGTGCGACTATTGGTATAGTTGATAAGATTTTCACAAGGGTAGGTGCGTCCGACGATTTGGCAACCGGTCAAAGCACATTCATGGTTGAAATGACAGAGGTTGCAAACATTCTTAACACAGCAACAAAACGCAGTTTGATTATTCTTGATGAGATAGGGCGCGGCACAAGCACCTTCGACGGCCTGAGCATAGCTTGGGCAGTTATGGAGCATATTGCCGATGAAAAAAGTCTTGGTGCACGCACCTTGTTTGCAACGCACTATCACGAACTATCTGAGCTTGAGGATAAGGTTTATGGCGTAAACAGCTATCATTTCACCGTTTCACAATCAGGTGAGGATATAATATTCTTAAGAAAACTTACACGTGGACGTTCGGACAACAGCTACGGAATTCACGTTGCAAAGCTTGCAGGCATACCCAATAAGGTTCTTAAACGTTCTTTTGAAATTCTCAACGCATTAAACCGAGCCGATGTTGTTTCATCAGGTAACAATGGTGATGTACTATATGAGAAGAAAAAAATTAAGAATCAGGAAATTATAATAAGGACACTACGCGAAGACAGTTAAAAAAGTAAAGGGGGTTATTTATGGCTATAAGGATTTTAGACAAGCAAACGGTTAACAAAATAGCGGCCGGAGAAGTTGTCGAACGTCCGGTATCTGTTGTTAAAGAGCTTGTAGAAAATGCTATTGATGCTAAGGCTTCCAATATTGCGATTGAGATAAAAAACGGGGGTATATCTTATATCAGAGTTACTGATAACGGTTGTGGCATAGACAAGGCTGAAATAAAGTTGGCTTTTATGCCACATGCCACAAGTAAACTGCCATCTGACGATATGTTTAATATACGTACGCTGGGTTTTCGCGGCGAGGCCTTGTCAAGCATTGCAAGCGTTTCGCATGTAGAAATGGTTACAAAGACTGAAGAGCAAGATTCAGGTACTATGATTGAGTTGAGCGGAGGGGACATAAAAAATATTTCGGACATAGGCTGCGCTAACGGAACGTCCGTCATTGTAAGGAACCTTTTCTTTAATACTCCTGCAAGGCTCAAGTTTCTTAAAAAATCCAACACAGAGGCTTCGCATATAGAAGATTTGATAACAAGGCTTGCGCTGTCCAACCCTTTCATTTCATTCAAGTATATTGCAGACGAAAGTGTGCGCGTTCAAACCGTTGGCGATGGCAATGTGCGACGTGTTGCGCTTAATATATATGGCAATGACATTGCAAGAGGCTTGTTGCCTTTGAATTATAGCAGTTCTTGTCTTGAGCTTAACGGTTTCCTCGGCAAACCGGAAATAAGCCGTACCAACAAGAGTTTTCAAAATCTGTTTATAAATGGACGCTACGTTAAGAGCGATATTGTATCTAATGCGGTTTCAGAGGCATTCCGGACGCACTTTCAATTTTTAAAGCATCCAGTATATATTGTTTACCTTAGCATTCCTGTAGCGGAGCTTGATGTAAACGTTCATCCGTCAAAGCTTGAGGTGCGTTTTAGCAAAGAAAACGAGGTGTATGAAACAATAAGCCGCGTATGCCGCGGAACGTTGCAGAACGCAAATCATACAGAACGCCCGTTCCTCTCAAATATAATGCCACCTAAGCCTACTACGGAACAGCCTCAAACCGAACCGGTGCGTTATGTCGGGAATGCTATTTTCAATGATCTTTCATTTAATGAATATGCAGGGCGAGAGATTAGTTTTACGGAGATGTCGGACTTTGTGCAGGAGAAGGTGCCACAAAAGGAGAAGAAGTACAAACCTAACAAACCAGAGGTCGTACATGAACAGGTTGTTGTAGAAGCTGAACCAACGCCTGTTGCGCCGCTTCAAAACGGCAAGATAATAGGTCAAGTGTTTGATACGTACTGGTTAATAGAAGTTGCGGGCAAGATGTACATTGCAGACCAGCATGCCGCACATGAGCGTGTACGTTTTGATGAGATATTGGAGAGCCTAACCTCAAAGACATCTTATTCAGAGCAGCTTATAGAGCCTTACAAGCTGGAATTGACTGCGCTTGAGAAAACCGCTTTGACAGATAATTTAAGCTTGTTTGAGGCCATGGGCTTTGTGTTTAATCAAGATAAAAAAATCTCTATAACTGCAGTTCCATATGTTCTTAAAAGTACCGGACTTGATTACTTTACATCCATATTGGATAAGCTTACAGCAGGTAATTTTGACAAG
This sequence comes from uncultured Eubacteriales bacterium, assembly GCA_964412725.1. GTDB lineage: Bacteria > Bacillota > Clostridia > Lachnospirales > CAYPQA01 > CAYPQA01. Next base: position 3,376 of record CAYPQA010000042.1, on the reverse strand, counting down.
CTTAAAGATGAATTGTATGCAGAGGTTGCAATGTACGCGTGTAAGTCCGCGGTTAAAGCGAATCAGCGCATTTCGCCATTTGAAGCGCGCCAGATTATGCAAAAGCTGTGTCGTGTACAAAACCCGTTCACCTGCCCCCATGGACGCCCAACTATTGTTGAGTTGTCTAAATCTGATTTCGAGAAGATGTTTGCGAGATGAAAACTATTATTCTAGCGGGGCCTACAGCCTCAGGTAAAACTGCGCTCGCCGTTGCGCTTGCGAGACAAATTAACGGTGAGATAATTTCTGCAGATTCAAGACAGGTTTATAAATACCTTGATATAGGTACGGCTAAGCCAACAGAAAAAGAAAAGCAAGGCATAAGGCATCACCTTATTGACGTTGTAACCCCGGACGTGGACTTTTGCGTTGCAGATTTTAAGCGAATTGCAGAATCAATCATATCGGAAATTAAGGAGCGCGGTAAGGTGCCCATTGTTGCAGGCGGAACGGGATTCTATATAAACAGCCTTCTTAACGGCACGTGGGATGAAGAAGATACTTCTGATTCCTCATATCGCAACGAGCTTAAGCAAATCGCGGAAACCCAAGGCAACAAATGCCTACACGAAATGCTTTATGAAATAGACAAAATATCATATGAAAAAATACACCCTAATAACATTTATCGTGTTATTAGGGCGCTTGAATTTTATAAGGTAACAGGGAAGCGCCTTTCGGATGAGAACGAGAAATTGCGTTTAAGCCGTAATGCAGGCGATATGTTAATTTTATGTATAAGGCGTGAACGTGGAGAGCTTTACGATAGGATAAATGCACGCGTTGACGAGATGATGAACCAAGGGCTTTTGGATGAGGTTCAAGGACTTCTTGAAAAGTACAGTCCGGATTTAAACGCACTCAACACAATCGGCTATAAGGAGCTTATTCGGTTTCTTAAAAACGAAACAGATCTGCCAACAGCCATTGAATTAATAAAACAAAACACCAGACACTATGCCAAGCGTCAAATGACATGGTTTACGCATCAATGTGAGGCGCAGTGGATAGAGGGGAGTAATATGCTTGAACAAGCATTGGAATTTACAAAAGATATTGACAGAAAAGTTTGATATAGATAAGAAGATTATATTGTTGTTTCAAGAAGTGAAGAATGAACTTTCCGAAAGCTATTCGGAAATAGACGAGGTTGCGGCATCAAACCAGCTCAAGGTTCTTTCTGCAATGCAGAAAAATAAACTTAGTGATACGCATTTTGGGTTTTCATCTGGATATGGATATAACGATGACGGGCGTGAATGCTTAGAAAAGGTTTATGCGGACGTTTTTAACACGCAAAGCGCACTTGTTCGCCCACAACTTATTTCGGGAACTCATGCGTTGACCGTGGCTTTATCCGGAAACCTTAGATATAGAGACGAACTTCTTTCGCCTTGTGGCTTGCCATATGACACGCTTCAAGGCGTTATTGGTATAAGGAATACGAGAAATTCTCTTAAGTCTATGGGCATAAGCTATAAACAGGTGGATTTAAAAGACGGTTCATTCGATTTTGACGGCATAGCCCAAGCCATAACCGAGCGTACCAAAATGGTCACAATTCAACGTTCAAAGGGCTATGCTTGGAGACGTTCATTTTCTGTTGCCGAGATAGGCGAATTGATTGCCTTTATAAAGCGGATTAACCCGAATTGCATCTGCATGGTTGATAACTGTTATGGAGAATTTGTTGAAACGATTGAACCCTCCGATGTGGGCGCGGATTTGGTCGTAGGATCGCTAATAAAAAACCCCGGCGGAGGCTTGGCGCCCGTCGGGGGATATATTGCAGGTAAGGCTTTGTATGTGGAAAATGCGGCAGATCGTTTGAGTGCACCGGGGTTGGGTTTTGAAGTCGGTCCATCTTTGGGGCTTACACGCTCACTCATGCAAGGGCTTTTTCTTGCACCGAGTGTTGTTGCGGCAAGTCTTAAGGGTGCTGTGCTGTCGTCAAAGATTTTTGAACGCCTAGGCTTTGAAGCCTTACCCCATTCATCCCAGAAACGCTCGGACATTGTAACGGCTGTCAAATTGCTCTCGGAAGAACGCGTTTTGGCCTTTTGCAAAGGCATACAGGCCGCGGCTCCTGTGGACAGCTTTGTTAGACCTGTTGGTGACGCTATGCCTGGGTATGATTGTGACGTTGTTATGGCAGCTGGTGCATTTGTGCAAGGCTCATCTATAGAACTAAGCGCAGATGCTCCGCTAAGGGAACCCTATATTGTCTACTTTCAGGGTGGCCTTACGGAGCATCATTCTACTTTCGGTATCTTGAATGCAGTTAATTTCTTGTACAAAGAAGGGCTTATTTCAATTTAATATCTCAGCTCAACTGCATATCACCGGATTTTATAAGACCTTTCTTTCTCATATATTCGGAGATAAGTAAGCTTATAGCAGCAGGCGTTACAAAGTGCAGAACAACTATCATGGGCAATGCACCGTTGCCCATGACGCCAAGTGTTGTAAGCGGGCCTACAAGCCCTGCTGTACCCATGCCGGCGCCAACGGATGTAGTCTCGGCCTTAAACACAACCGTCGCAAGAACTCCACAGACGGCACTTGCAACCGTTGGAGGTATCCATATGAGGGGATTCTTTATGATATTGGGCACTTGAAGCATAGACGTGCCAAGACCTTGTGACAAAAGCCCTGAAAATTTGTTCTCCCTGAAGCTTGAAACGGCAAATCCAACCATTTGGGCACAGCAACCAGCAAGTGCGGCACCTGCTGCCAAACCGTTTATGCCTATCGCAACGCAGAGTGCGGCTGAGGAAATCGGCAATGTAAGTATCATACCAACAACAACACCCAATATTATGCCCATTGGTATCGGTGCAAGCAGTGTGGCTTGATTAATTATTGCACCTAGCTGTGACATAAATGCGGATATGTAGGGCGATAGGAACATACCGGCAAGACCGCCAGCAAGTATAACTGCGGCAGGTGCAAAGAACAAATCAAACTTTGTGCGTCCCTCAACAAGTTTTGAAGCCTCAATGCCTATTAATGACGCTATGAATGCGCCAACAGGTTCACCTATAGCAATGGTTGCAGGTGCTCCAAGCGTAATACTGCCCGCGCCGATCGCTCCCGCAACTGCGGCTGCGATAACGCCAAACTGCTTACATTGTCTTGACATAGCAACGCCTATTCCTATACAGGGACCCATAAAAAACTTTGCAAACTGCCCAAGCTGTTGCAATAAGCTTATGTTCAGGATAATACCCGTTTGTTGGAGTATGGTCCCTATGATAAGTGAGGCGAAAAGCCCCTTGGCCATTCCGTCCAGCACTTTTGTTAAATAACTCTTAATCAAATAAATCAACTCCTT
>CAYPQA010000041.1:0-19462 GCA_964412725.1 uncultured Eubacteriales bacterium | reverse complement strand
TGAATTATAATGCGAAAAAATTCTAAATTTTAGGAGGACTAAGTATGGAAAGAGTTTATAATTTCTCTCCAGGGCCTGCGGCTTTGCCCGTAGAAGTCTTGGAGAAGGCTCAAAAGGAATTGGTCAACTATGGAAATGCGGGCATGTCCGTTATGGAGATGAGCCACCGTTCAAAGGACTATTTAGAGATTATCCAAAAGGCTGAAGCTGATTTAAGAGACCTTATGAACATCCCTTCAAATTATAAGGTGCTTTTCCTGCAAGGCGGTGCTTCAACTCAGTTTGCTATGGTTCCGCTTAATCTGTTTAAGAATAAGAGAGCAGATTATGTGAACACAGGGCAATGGTCTACAAAGGCTATCCAAGAGGCTGAAAAGTATGGCACGGTTAACGTTGTTGCATCTTCTAAGGATAAGGTGTTCAACTACATACCGGTGCTTGACCCGGCTAAGTTTGACAAGGATGCCGACTATTTCCATATAACCATAAACAACACCATATACGGAACAAGATACACATCCCTTCCCGATACGGGCAATGTGCCGCTTGTAACCGACATGTCCTCCAGTATTTTGTCCGAGGTCTATGACGTGAGCAAATTCGGACTTATATACGCAGGTGCTCAGAAAAATATCGGCCCATCAGGTGTAACGGTTGTGATCATCCGTGAGGATTTGGTTGGCAATGCCGGCAAGGAAGTACCAACAATGCTTGACTACAAAATCCACGTTGAGAACGAATCCCTTTACAACACCCCTCCAACCTTTGCAATCTATATTGCAAAGCTCGTTTTCGAATGGTTAAAGGAAAAAGGCGGCGTACCCGCTATGCAGAAGATAAATGAAGAAAAAGCAGGTTTGTTCTACGACTATCTGGACAATTCAGCTATGTTTAAACCAACAGTAGCCAAAGAATACCGTTCTCTTATGAATATACCGTTCGTCACAGGAAACGAGGAGCTTGACAAAAAATTCATTTCCGAAGCAAAGAAAGCTGGCCTTGTTAATCTGGCCGGACATCGTTCCGTTGGCGGTATGAGAGCAAGCATATACAATCCTATGCCTATTGATGGCGTTAAGGCTCTTATCGAATTTATGAAGAAATTTGAGGTGGAGAATAAATGAAGCAGATTTTAGCGTTAAACAAGATAGCCGAATGTGGCTTAAGCCAATTACCGGGTGACAGATATACAATTTCAAGCGACTGTGCTAATCCCGATGGTATTATCTTAAGAAGCTTCAGCATGCACGAAATGGAACTGCCTGAAAGCCTTTTGGCTGTTGCAAGAGCCGGTGCAGGCGTTAATAACATTCCTGTTGACAAATGCGCTGAGAAGGGTATTGTTGTTTTCAATACCCCCGGTGCAAATGCAAATGCTGTTAAGGAACTTGTTATAGCAAGCTTACTGCTTGCTTCAAGAAAGATTGTTGACGGTATAAACTGGACACAATCCTTAGCCGGTAATGAGGGTGTTGCAAAGCTTGTTGAAAAAGGCAAGGGCGACTTTGTAGGACCTGAAATTTACGGCAAGAAATTAGGCGTTATCGGTCTTGGTGCAATCGGCGTTATGGTTGCAAATGCAGCGCTTTCCATGGGCATGGAGGTTATGGGCTATGACCCTTATATCTCTGTTGATGCGGCTTGGAAACTATCTGTTGGTACAGAGCGCGTGAGCAAGCTTGAACAAATCTATGAAGCCTGCGACTACATCACTATCCATGCACCTCTTATTGCCGACACAAAGAACCTCTTTAACGAGGCTGTTTTCAAAAAGCTTAAGAAAGGCGTTCGTATTATTAACCTTGCTCGTGCAGAGCTTGTGGACAACAAGGCACTTGTTGCAGCTATTGAGGAAGGCATTGTTGCAAGCTATGTTACAGACTTCCCAACCGATGAAGTGCTTGGAATAAAGAATATTGTTACAATCCCACATCTTGGCGCTTCAACTCCTGAATCAGAGGATAACTGTGCGATTATGGCTGCGGCTCAATTGAAAAACTACCTTGAATACGGTAATATCAAAAACTCCGTGAACTATCCGGACTGTGAACTGCCATATTCCGGCAAGAAACGTATCTGTATTACACATCAAAATATCCCGAATGTTATCTCCCATCTTACCGCTGTATGTGGTAACAAGGATATTAATATAGATAACCTCATTAACAAATCCAAGGGTTCATACGCTTACACCATCATAGACGTTGACAATCCATCTGTTGACGGCCTTGAGACCGAGCTTATGTCCGTTGAGGGTGTTATAAAGGTGAGGATAATATAATGACGGTTCGGCCATTTTCAGCTTGGAGGCCAACCAACGGTCTTGCCGAAAAGGTTTCCGCATTGCCTTATGATGTATACGGCAGTGCGGAGGCTCGTGAGGCCGTCAAAGGCAATCCATATTCATTTTTGCATGTTGATAAGGCAGAGATTGACCTTGAAAGCGATATTGATGTCTATGACCAAAGGGTTTATGAAAAGGCAAGGGACAATCTTTTAAAGATGAAGTCCGATGGTATCTTTGTCCAAGATGCAAAGCCCTGCCTATATATCTACAGTCTTACAATGCACAATCGCACTCAAACAGGTCTTGTTGCCTGTACTTCTGTTGACGAATATCTGTCCGGCAAAATCAAAAAACACGAATTAACGCGTGAAGACAAAGAAATTGATCGAATTAAACACGTTGACATCTGCAACGCCAATACAGGCCCCATATTTTTGACATATCGTTTTCAGGAAACCATTGATAATTTAATTAACGAACATATGAAACAAAAGCCTGTTGCAGATTTCGTTTCAGAGGATTTCGGCGTTTCTGTAAGAAACCGCGTATGGGTTATTGATGATGAGGAAACAATAAACAAGCTTACCTCAAGTTTTGACGAAGTTCAAAATTTCTATATCGCAGACGGTCATCACCGCAACGCATCTGCCGTAAAGGTTGCTTTGGCAAGACGCGAAAAAAACCAGGACACAAATGCAGAACATAATTTCTATTTATCTGTTATATTTCCAGATAACCAGTTACAAATCTTGGATTATAACCGAGTTGTGAAGGATTTAAACGGACTGACTAATGAAGCTTTTATTCAAAAGCTATCCAAAAGTTTCGAAATTGAAAAACAAGATACGCAATTCAGACCACAACATCCGCATACATTTGGCATGTATATGGATAAAACATGGTATGCGCTTAGATGCAAGCCTGAATTGATAGAAAGAATTAAAAAAAGTGGCAAGTCTGAGACTGATATGCTTGTTGATTTGCTTGACGTATCCATCCTCCAAAATCATGTCCTTGCACCTGTTTTAGGCATAAATGACATAAGGACGGACAAACGCATTGACTTTGTGGGTGGCTTGCGCGGTTTAGACGAATTATGCCTACGCGTAAACAGCGGCGAGGCTGTAGCCTTTGCTATGTATCCCACATCTCTTTCAGAGTTAATGGAAATTGCTGACAGCGGTGGTATTATGCCGCCAAAATCCACTTGGTTTGAGCCTAAATTACGCAGCGGTCTCTTTATCCATGATTTAACCGTATAATTTATCGCCCCTTAATAGAAAATATATAAAATGGTGATTGCTCACTATTTTAAAATTCTAATTTGGGGTGATTTTTTATGAGCAGATTTACGTTTGGACTTATAGCAGGAACTGTAATTGGTGCTACAGGTATAACCTGGGCTATGGCTGATTCAAAAACCAAAAAGCGTATGGCTAGAGACAGCAGACGCGCTATGAGAAATGCTAATGCTATGCTTGATGACGTTGCAAGCATATTCTAAATCGTTAAAAAAATAAAAGGCTGTGCAAAACTCAAATGGGTTTTGCACAGCCTTTTTTTGTTTCTGTGAAGCTGACGTTTACTTTTAATATAAGATTTATGATTTTTAACCATTACAAATTACTAAAAGCATTTAAATTATATTTGAAAAGCATTACACTAATATTGTCGGCAAAATATCCTAATATTTTGCTCAATACGACATTATTTTTATCAAATTGATTTAAAAAAGGAGAAAAAATTATGAAATCAAAATTGAAAGAAAAAGAAGTAAGCGTATTTGTCATTATGAACAACAGCATTATAAGTAATGGTTTGTACGATCACTTGTTGATAAAATAAAGGCTACGCTTAATAATGAAACGGCTACTACTCGGCCATAGAAAAATGGTTTTAACCTAATACAAAAGCATCAAGGTTTTTTAATTAACCTTGATGCTTTCTTTAATCTGTTGCTTTTAACTTAATAATATTGTTAACTTTAAAGGTTATTTTTGATTATTATTTATACTTTGCATATAGATAATTCATCTTGGCCGCGTGACCTTGTTCATCCGTCATCATCTCGAACAATTCATCACCATAGCCCTTATCCTTGATTATAAAATAAATCGACCTGTAGAAATCCGCTCCTTCAAGTTCTCCTAAAACAGACTTATAAAAATTATCAGACAAATTTCTATAAACCTCTTTGGTTTTCGGATTTAGCGTTGGCACGCGTCCATAAAGGTCATTGTATATGCCGCTCATCATATTAAAATGTTTAAGCTCGTCGGCTTTGAAGCTCTTTACCAAGTCGCTGTCGGCCTTATCCTCTATCTTCTCTGATAGACGCCCGTAATAATCAGAATCCGTCTTTTCGTCCTCCATAGCCTCAACTAACAAAGTCCTTAGCGTTTCGTCGTTTCCATTATCATTTTTCTGTGCAAACAATCTGCCATATGGGTACACATTATCAACTCCAAAAATTAATGTTTATATTAGTCTATGGCGTTGAAGTCTACGGCGTGTCTGAAAAATGAATTATTTCGTCCAAGTCTGGGATGACGTGTGAATGACTACTAAATTTCCGAATGCATCCTTAAGAGCCCGTTTAATATCTCAAATTTACGTACTTTCGGTTGGTTTTTTGCTCTGCTAAGTCAACGCCTCCTAGCAGACTTTTCTTCAAGTATGCGTCGTCGGCGTTTCCTTGCATATCAAATAATCATCTCCAAATTACGCTAAAAGCGAGATATTAAACAGGATCTAAATCACCTTATTTATCAGTGTATAAAAATATAACAAAGTCTATAAGCACGAACAAAAGCAAGCCAATGAATCCCAATAAGATTATTGCGCCGTACATTGAAACATAGTCCAGCCTCATCCAACAATCCTGAATAAAATAACCCAAGCCTTTTCTCGTTCCGAAGTTTTCGGCGAAAAAAAGTACAGATAAAGCCGTTCCTACAGACAGCTTTAAAGCTGTGAGAGTTTGCGGCACAATTGCAGGTAGAGTAACTGTCCAAAGACGCTGTAAATATGAGGCTCCGAGCGAATTAAGTACATTGTAATATGAAACAGGAATAGACATAGTAGCGTCCCGAACAGAAACAGTCATTTGAAAGACGTTTATGAGAACAATAAGAATAATCTTAGAGTTGTCGCCAAGCCCGAACAATAGCATTATAACCGGCAACAACGCCATCTTGGGTATAGGATATGTCAAATAAATTACAGGTGACAGAGCTTTGTTTATGGCGTGTATACTGCCCATAGCCACGCCGACTACAAGCGCAATCAAAACCGAAATCAAAAGCCCAGCAAACAGACGGTATCCGCTTGCCAAGATATGCGCATATATCCCCTTGCTTAAAACCTTCGGTAAATTGGCATAAACAACCAAAGGTGATGGCAGAGATACGGTAGCCAGGAGAATTGAACCCAAAAGCCAAAGAAGATTTAAGGCAATGAAACTTACAGCCAAAGTAACAATACGCTTAAGAAAATTCATAGCTATACTCCAATCCGAGACTTTTGCAAAATTCTAAATATTCCTCTGAAACCTGATTAGAACCGATAAACGGGTTAGCAGTCACAGAAAAACTATTTTCATTAAGCACGGCAATTTTGTCACCAAGGAACATAGCCTCTTTTAAGGAATGAGTAACGATAATGGTAGAGCAATTATAAGATTTTATAGTGTCAAGAAAGACAGACATAGCCTCGTTTCTGAGTTGTAAATCCAAAGCTGAGAAAGGTTCGTCCATAAGGAGTAAGTCCGGTCTTATGCAAATTGCACGTACCAAAGCGACACGCTGAAGTTGACCGCCGCTTAATTTTGAAGGATAACGCTTTATATAATCCGAGATTTTAAGCTTGTCCAACAATTCATTAAGCGCGGCCTTGTTCGTTGGAATTTTACGTATTTTAAACGGCAGTATACAGTTTTGCCAAACATTTTTCCAAGGAAGAAGTCCGTAATTTTGAGGCATATAGCTTATGGTATGAAATTTCGGATTAAGAACAGGATCGCCAAGTCTTACAGCCCCGTTTGATGGTAAAATGCCCGCAAGAATAGACAAGAGCGTTGACTTTCCGATGCCTGACTTGCCTAATATAGACAGGATTTCACCTTCTTTAAGAACAAATGAAACGTTTTTTAAAATCTCAGCAGACTTCTTACCCGAACGATATGAAAAACTTAAGTTTTCAACGGTTAGGTTCTTCATTTTCCAATATCGTTAGTAATATCCGAAATAGTAAATGTCTTTGTTAAAAGCTCCTTCTTATTCATCCAGTTGATAACGTCTTGGATATCTTCATTAGACGGCAGAGTATTTTTGCGGAACTCCGGCACAGTTATGTCACCCTTCATTTTCTCAGGATATCCTACGAATTCAATTAACATATCCTCGTACTCCGAAACATCTGCCTCATTCAAATATTCACAAGCTGCATTATAAGCCTCATAAAAGGCCTTGATTTCTTCGGCTTTCTTTTCTATAGAATCCTGCTTAAACGCAGATACGGTCACATATCCGCTCATACTGCTATCCAGTTGTGCAATAACCTTGGCTCCGCCAGACACGGCTAATTCCGTAAACGGATTAGGCAAAAGTGCCATATCCACATTCCCGCTTGTCATCATCTCGAGGCGTGTGGGAAGCGGAGGTACAATAACCTTTTCAACCTCTGCGATTTTAGCCTTTTCGAGCAGCTTGTCCAAAGAGTATTCAATAACACTATTTTGAGATATTGCAACAGACTTACCATTAGCACCGGAAACATTGTCTATACCGGAACCGGCACCTGCAACAAGAGAAAAACAACCGTCCGTTATACCAGTAACCTTAACGTCAAGACCGGCATTTTGGAACAACAGCACAGCAACAACATCGCAGATAATGCCGTCCAATTCGCCGGCCTGCAAAGCCGCGTCCCTATCCTGCATAGATTTAAAAACCTCAACCTGTACGTCAACATTCTTGTCCTCAAAAAATCCCCTATCCTTGGCAATTATAACAGGAACGGCATCAACCGCACTCATCGCACCAAAGACAATGGTTTCCTTATGTACAGTCTCAGGCTCAACCGCACAAGACGTAACAAGGCAGGAAACCGCCAAACAACACAAAACTGACTTCATTCCTTTAAAAAACTTTTTCATAAAAATCCTCCTAATTGTTTTTATAAAAAAAGCAGGGTATGTATACCCCGCGTCTTTATTTAACTTTTATGCCTTTGCCTCTTTAAGTCTGTTTATCTCATCGTCAGCAAGCTTAATGTAAGCGGAACTGCCGTTTCGATTGCTCTTTACGTTAAAGAAAAACTTGCCGGCTTCGTTGTTTTTTCCAAGTTTTGAAGCAAGAGTTCCTAAGATAAGATTCATCATCTGGTCGGCCTCTGCGGATTTTAAATTAGAGCTGCTGTAAGACTCCTGATAATGGGTGTAAGCCATTTCCGTTGCATACTTGGCCATCACATCATCCTTAGCATCTTCATAAAGCCAAGAGATTTGCAACCAGTATTTAGCTGTGAGTTGCTTTTGGGTGGTATAATTTGGTGCGCAGAGAAGTGCAACATAGTATGAAGCAAATACGCGGTTCATGTCCTTTACAGCAAAATTAAAGAAATACTTTTCCTTAACTTCCATAAGCGCCTGTTTCGAACCCTTGTCTCTGAAAAGCTCGGGCTTTGAAAAATAATCCGTAAGCGTTGAGAAGTAGCAATTTTGACAGGTTGTAACATCGTACCAGATTGGGTCGAAGTCAATCATATGCTTGCGGCAATCCGCACCTATGGGCTTGGCAAGACGCATCTTAGCATCGCGTGTAATGGATACAGGAGTTTCCTTACCACAACAAGGGCATTCACGCTTAACCTCATAAACACAATTTTTGTACACTTCCGGTTCAAGCATAGGATAGTGGCCATGGTTTTCAGGGAACAGCAAGCTTTTAACAGGCTGTGATGTTGTAACGGTAACTGTAGTCGGCTTTGGCGCTGAAGTAACGTGGGCTGCAACCGCAACAGACGGAGCCGGAACAGGAGCTGGCGGTGTCGTGGTTGCAACAACAGGTTTTGGAGCTTGCGCAACAGGTTGAACAGCCGACTGAACAAGAGGTTGAACCGGCTTCGGCGTCTCGTGATTTGCACTCAGAACTTTACGGCACAATGTTTCCATTATCTGAAAAATTATCAATGGATTTTTGTTGCAAAACTCCACAAAGTTATTTCGATTTATGGATATAAGATTAGACTCACTTAGTGCAACAATAGTAGAATTACTTGGCTGTTTTGCGAACATGCTCATTTCACCAAACATATCACCCGGAGCTATGTCAGATATTTGAACCTGAGATGGCGTTTTGTAGTTTTTATAAACACCAAGAACTCCCGTCAAAAGTATATACATTTCATCAAAATTAGAGCTACCCTCGACAACAACAACCTCGTCCTTTGATAGTTTTTTAATGTTAGATATGTTGCACAGAGACCGTAAGTCTATCAATTTAATCCCTCCAAAGTATTTATTATCTTTCGTGTGGAGCCCTCAATGTCATCCTGATTGAAGATAGCAGAACCTGTAACAATAACGCTTGCGCCAGCGTCAACTATGCGCTTTATATTTGAGATATTAATACCACCGTCCATTTCAATTTCTGTGCTATATCCTTTGTTCTTTATGTATGTTGCAAGACATTCACATTTCCAAAGCATATCATCCATAAAAGGCTGGCCACCATAACCAGGTTCAACAGACATTAAAAGAACCATATCCAGTTCATCAAGATATGGATAAACTCGTCTTATGGACGTTTGAGGTTTTAATGTGAGAGCAGGCCTTTTGTTAAGCTTTTTTATAAGGTCAATGGCTTCGCGAACCTGCTCACCGTTGCTGAACGCCTCTAAGTGTACGTTTATTATATCCGCACCCGCAAGTGCGAATTGCTCGATTATGTGCGTTGGCTTATTAACCATAAGATGAACGTCGAAAACAGCGTCTGTCAACGGTCTTAACGAGCTTACTATCGGAGTTCCGAAAGAAATAGTAGGCACAAAGGTTCCGTCACAAACGTCAATATGAATGTAATCACAGCCGCCCCGAAGGGCGGCCTTTATATTTTCTCCAAGGCAGGAGAAATCCGCTGTAAGTATGGATGGTGCAAGCTTAACTTTACGCATATTAACCTCCAGTCAATGTATTCAGTTAGGTATTGTTGGCAGCTTGGGCTGTAAGACAATAGTATACTTAAATTCCTTCGTATCTACTGTAAGAGGTATTGTGAAATCCAAATAGCCAGGCTTTTTGACGGTAAGGATATGGTTACCAAACGTTGTAAATGTTGTAAGCGGAGATTGACCCACAGGTTCGCCGTCTATATAAACTTGCGCATCGGATTCAGGCTCTGTGACAATAACCAGTTTACCGCTGTCCAATATCTCCTCCATAGTTACAACAATTTCGATTTCGGCTGTGTCTATGTCAATTGTCTCGGCCCAGTTGGTGTAGCCGCCTTTTTTTGCTTCAAATTTATAAGTGCCTACATTAAGCACAAACGGGCTGTCTGTCTTATAAGAGCGTCCGTTTACAGTGAATTCAAAATCGCTTAGCTCGGATACAACCGTAACCATAGACGACTTTAAATCAACATTGGTTATATCAACGCTCAAATCTTGCAAGCTGTCCAACGTAAACTCTCTTATAAAAGGAGAAATGTTTGAGCCTTTGACCAATAACCTGTGTGAACCCTCCGGAACAGTGAGTTTACCTAAAAGAGGGAGCGGCAGGAAAATGTCCGTGTCAAGCTCAATAGTTGCATCTCTGATGTCTGTATTTTCAGGAATAAACAAATAGCCATGGCTTTTCACAATTTCAACAAGCCACACCTTGTCATTGTAACCTGAGATATTAAGGACATCTATCTTGTCAATGGTTGAAATATCCGCTTTTTCACCCTTATAGGTTACGGTTATATCATCATTGTAGTTGTAAGTAGTATTTCCGTAGGTAATCGTTTTTAGTATCGGGTCAACGTATATACCATCAATTTGCTTAAAGTCCCAAGCCCTTGCACTTTGCGTTAAAGACTTGAGCGTATTTGTTGATGAATCAAAGCTTATGTCCGCAATCATACCCGCATTGACCTGTGCAAAGACCATACTCTTGCCGTATTTGTCCTTAAGATCAGGCTTACCGTCAAACGAAAAGGTATAGTCTTTTCCGTTTTCCAAATCGGTTGCCAAAAACATTTGAGGCGAATACGTAACATGGGTTAAGACAACTGTTGCGTAACTAAGCTTGACTTCTTCAACAATAGCAGGTCGTACGGAGGGCTGAGGCTTTGAGCTTAAGGGCAAGTTCCCGTTAAGTGCAGTGTATGACGCTGCAAAAACTCCCACAGCCGCTAAAACCCCGGCTGCAATCGTTATCATAAGAAACAATTCAAGCTGTGACTTATAGGACTTCGATGAAACTTTTCTTGGCCTTGCTTTGACGATAGGTTTTGGTGCGGGCTTTGTTTCTTTTTGGTATGAAGGCTCGTATATGACGCCTTCATAATATTTTTCATTTTTCACAAAACCACTCCTTATGGCAATATAGGCCTCGGTGTACCGCTTGGTTCCGGCGTGGGGGTTGGTGTGGGCGGTGGTGTAGGGGTAGGCTCAGGCGTGGGGGTAACCGTGCCTTGCGCTGTATGAACGTCACAAACCGGACCGTTTACAAACTCTTTTGTAAAATAGTAATCGGCAATATCGTATGGGTTCGTTTGACTTATAACACCGATTACATGCTGGATGCTATCTTCAGGACAATATTTTGAAAGCTTTTGCTTGGTTGTTTTATCAAGCGTTAGAGCAACGTGTACGTTGCAGTTTCCGATTACCTTCCCTTCGTCAACCTCTACAATCGTAAGACCCCTGTGAACATCCTTATCACAAAGCCCTTTAACGGCCTTCAAGTTTGAGGCTATACAAAGCTCAACTAAGACTTTCTTGGGTTTCTGTTCTTCTTCAGTCTTATCCGGCTTCTCGCTTGGCATCTCCGCGCTATCCTCATCGGGAACCTTCATTAAGTCCACACTCAAACGAAACTCGTCATATGTGAAATTAAGAGTAAGCTCCCAATCCAGATAACCTTCTTTTTTTGCCTTGAATGTATGACGCCCATAGTTAAGCTCTATAGGTTCTTTATAGGACACAGGTCTGTTGTCAACAAAGAATTCAAAATCCTTAACGCTTGAAACAACAGTTATATGCCCGGATAGAGTTTCAATTTTGTCTAATGAGCTTATATTGTCCACTCGAACATAAAGAACTCTGTCATTATGGCCGTACAGTGATACAACATCTTTTGGTGAGATACCCTCAATGCCCTCAACCAAGTCGTCATAGCGGTATGAAGCATTCTGGTAAGCTAAACTTTTTTTATCTTTATTAACATTAACCCCAACAACATGCTTTAATTCCCATGAGCGCGCGTTTTGGGATAGGCTAAGAATAAGGTTATCCGAATAGGCGATGTCGACTATCATACCTTCAAAAATGTCCACAAACGCCATAGGTTTACCATAATTGTCCTTAAGCTCTGTTTTAGAGTCTGTGGAAAGCTCAAAAGACTTTCCATCAAACTCTCTAACTGTAAGCGTCTTTCCTGAAACAGACAACACAATAACAGTTGTTTTTTCCGCGTTTAATTCGGAGTTTATCGTGGGTGAAGGAGTTGGTGTTTGGATAACTTGCCTTTCACCTGAACCAAGTTGAATGTTTTTGTTTTTAACCATAGTGTAGACCAAAGCAAAAACAACAATGGACAGGATAATCAAAGCCATAATACAAAGCATAAGAGCTATAGCCATCTTAGGCTTTTTATTGTTATCATTCATTCATTAATCACCTCTTAAGGTCTGACCGGGTTTGTTATTTCGGGTGGAGCCGTGGGAACGGAGGGTAAGCCTGGTTCAACCACATCGCCGCCGAATACATCATCAGGTTCGGGTTCAGGTACAACTACAGGCTCTCTCTGATAAGGAGGCTGCGGTGTGGGAGTTGTCAAAAATCCATCAGGAAAACCATGATCCGGAAACGGCACTGTCATCGGAGTACCACCGCCCGTATGAACGGAGCATTCCGGTCCGTCTATAAAGCTTTTTGAGAAATAATAATCAGCTATATCGTAGGGATTTGTTTCGCTTAAGATACCTATAACCTCTTTACGATACACGTCCGGACAACTTGGTGAGAACTTCTGGCCGGTTGATGAATCTATGACGAGGGATACATGAATGTCGCAGGTAGTTTTTGGCTCGGTTCCGGCCATAAATACGTCGGAGACAACACCTCTATGCGGGTCTTTGTCACAAAGTCCCTTTATGGCAAGCTTGCCTGAAGCACGACATATGGATGCGTTTACAACACCCTCAGGACGTTGGAAGTCCTTTATAGGGAAAGGAGCGTTAATTTGTTCCATAACGCGGCTCCAAAGTTGCAGGTGGTAACCGGAAGTTTCCTCCGGAATGGTCTTTGGCATATCATAGCCCATCCAAATACTCCCGACGTAATACGGCGTATATCCCGCAAACGTCAAATCCTTTGTATCGCTACTTGTGCCTGTTTTACCAGCAATGGGCATCTTAAGGTTTTTGAATGCGGCCTTGCCTCCTGTACCCGCGCGGATAACATCCTTCATCATATCCGTCAACAGATATGCACTTTGCTTTTTAAGTATGCGCTTTGGCTCCGGCAAGTTTTCCAAAAGAATCTCGTTATCATGGCTTAAAACCTTTGTATAAAGAATTGGCTTGTTATAAACACCCTCGTTTGCAATCGCACCATATGCGGCCGCCGTTTCAAGCTGAGTAACGCCTTCTGTTATACCTCCAAGAGCCGTAGCCGGAACCTTATCCGTTTTGTATTGGCCGTTTATTATCTTGCCGTCAACAAGAGTTGTAAATCCAAAATTTTTGAGATATTCATAACAGGCATCCATTCCTGTGTTTATCATAAAGTTCTTAACAGTGACAACGTTCATCGAATCCTTGATGGCTGTCCTCACCGTAGTCCAACCTTTGTAGGTTCTATTCCAGTTTGAGAATGGGTGACCTGCGTAGGAATAAGGGGCGTCCTCAATAAGAGTAGCGGGAGTTATAACTCCAAGGTCAATGCCCGCCGCAAACGACGCCAAGACTTTAAAAACAGAACCCGGTTGACGCGGTGAATCCGTTGCACGGTTAAGTCCTCTGTCTGTGAGCTTTTGACCACGCCCGCCTGTCATAGCCTTAACCTGTCCGTTGAAATAATCCATAACGACCATTGCAGCCTGAGGTTGTGGGAACGGAACGAGTTTTTCAGCGAAAACAATATCGTTTGAACCTAGAACCTCATTCTTCACAGCATCCTTAAAAGCCTCTATTTCATTTTCTTTAGCACCTAATTTTGTACGGTATATGTTGTTAACCTTACCGGTTATTGTATTCTTGACCGCTATTGTATATTGTAAATCAAACTCCACTTTCTTTGGAAAGAGGCTGGGGTCTGCAAACGCATCATCCATAATCTTTTGCATTTCCAAGTCCTGTGTGGAATATATCTTTAGCCCTGAATTGTAAATCCAATTGCTGGCCTCTGCACTGCTTATCTTATACTTATCCTGCAAATCCTTTGAAATTGTTGATACAAGGCTGTCTGTAAAGTAGCTGTGATACGCGGGAGAATCCTCCGTAATAGTCGTACCTGTTACACGAGCATAGACATCGTCCGCAACGGCGTCGTCATACTCCCTCTGTGTTATAAATTTCAATCTAAGCATGTTGTTTAAAACCATTTTTTGGCGTTTTTTGCTTTCGGTTGGGTTTACGTCCGGTGCATAAAGGCTAGGATATTGTGTTATTCCTGCGATTACGGCCGCCTCCGAAAGGGTAAGGTCAGACACCGGCTTGTTGAAATAATAATTTGAAGCCGTCTGAACGCCGTTAAGATTATGGTGAAGCGCAATGGAGTTTAAATATATTTCAAGGATATAATCCTTCGCGGCCTTCTTGTTTCCGTTGAACTGCTCTGTAAGCATCTTCTCAAACTTAACGGCAAGATATTGCTCTTGAAGCTTTGTTTCAACTGTGTTACGCGTGAGATTCATAACGTTGTTTTTTATCACTTGTTGGGTTATCGTGCTTGCACCCTCACGCCTTTGACCTGCCGTTGAAAGAATGACATAAAGGGCTCTTGCTAAGCCCTTTATGTCAACGCCGTCATGAGAATAAAATCTCTCATCCTCTATAGCCACAACAGCATCTCGCAAAACCTTAGGTACCTTGTCAAACGCAACATATTCGCGGTTTTCTTCGCCTTTTAGGCGGTCAATCTCCTCACCGGTTTTGTCCGAATATATGATGGTTGTATAGATATTCGGGAGTATAACCACTTGTTCAAGCTCAGGCGCACCTTCGATTATGCCCATATATGCACCGAAAATCGCGCCGCCACCAACAAAAATCCCAATGAGTAAAACAGCAATACTGACACGCAGGACAAGACTTGCAACTTTATTTTTAGCCTTTTTTACATTTGACTTTGAAGCTTTTCTTCTTTTCTCATTTTCTTGCTTGGAATAATTCATTAATAAAACTCCCTATTTTTTTACGGGCTTCAGTGCAACGAAGGCAAGCGGAGGAAGCTTGAACCGAATACTGTTTTGGCGGTTATCCCAAGATATTTCCTCTGATTTTATAATACTGTCATTTATTATGCCGCTACCACCGTATTGAGCATCGTCGCTGTTAAAAACCTCTTCAAATTCACCTTCAAATGGTACGCCCATTCGATATTCCATATTCGGAATTGGCGTAAAGTTGTAAGCCAAGATCAAGTTTTCTTCCTTGGATGAACCTTTTCTTGCAAAGGTGTAACAACTGTGAAGATTGTCGTCTGCCTGAATCCATTCAAAACCGGTTCCGTTAAAATCATCATGCCATAGGCTTTCTTCACGCAGATAGAATTGGTTTAAAGCCTTTGTAAAGTGGTGCATTTTTTGGTGGTGCTCAAAATCAAGCAAGAACCAGTCAAGCGAACGTTTTTCATCCCATTCGATAAATTGTCCAAATTCGCCACCCATAAATAAAAGTTTCTTGCCCGGATGACCGAACATATAACCCAATGAAACACGTAAGTTTGCAAACTTTTGCCATAAGTCGCCTTGCATTTTATCCAGAAGCGAATGTTTCCCGTGTACAACTTCATCGTGAGAAAGCACAAGCACATACTTTTCAGCACACATATAAGCGGTACTGAACGTCATCTTATTGTGGTGATATTTTTTAAAGTATGAATCCAAGGACACATATTCCAAAAAGTCATTCATCCAGCCCATGTTCCATTTAAGCGTAAATCCTAAGCCGTGATCTCCGACTTGGTGCGTGACACCCTCCCAAGCCGTGCTTTCTTCTGCAATCATATATACGCCTTTGTAACGCCCGTTTATGACGCTGTTCATATGCTTTATAAATTCAACGGCCTCCAAATTCTCATTGCCGCCATATTGATTTTTAATGTTTGTTGAATGACCATAGTCGAGGTATAGCATTGAAGCCACAGCGTCAACGCGCAATCCATCTAGGTGGTATTTTTCAAGCCAGTATATTGCGTTGCCGATGAGGAAGTTTTTAACCTCCTTGCGACCATAGTTAAATTTAAGCGTTCCCCAATCCTTTTGCTCCGCAAGCTCGGGGTTTGGATGTTCATAAAGAGGAGTTCCGTCAAAACGAGCCAAACCATGTGCATCCTTCGGGAAGTGAGCAGGAACCCAATCTAAAATAACGCCTATACCGTTTTGATGACAAGCATCCACAAATTGCATAAACTCGCATGGCGTACCGTAGCGGCTTGTAGGAGCGTAATATCCTGTTACTTGATAGCCCCACGAACCGTCGTAAGGATATTCCTCAACAGGTAGCAACTCTATATGTGTATATCCCATTTCCTTAACGTAGGGGATAAGCTCATCTGCAAGTTCAACATAGCTTAAAAACCTGTTGCCATCACTTTCCTTACGTTTCCAAGAACCCAAATGCACTTCATATACATTTATGGGTATGTTAAGGCCTCTTGTCTCTCTTTCTCTCATCCAAAGCTCATCGTTCCATTTATAGCCGTCCAAATCAAATATCAAAGCAGAGGTACTTGGGCGCAATTCAAAGAAATTACCATAAGGGTCTGTCTTTTCTATAATATTACCGTCTCTGGTACGAATTTCAAATTTATATCTGTCAAATTGACTCAAGCCTGGTATAAAAATCTCCCAAACTCCCGAATTTCCGAGAACACGGCAAGCATTGCGTCTGCCATCCCAGTTATTAAAATTGCCGATAACGCTTACACGTTTAGCATCAGGTGCCCAAACAGCAAAGCATACGCCGGAAACGCCGTCAACATTTCTGAAATGCGCTCCGAGTTTATCGTAAATCTGATAATGTGTACCTTCATTAAATAAGTGCAAGTCCATCTCTGTTAAGAGGGGCGGAAATGAATAGGCATCGTAAGTTTCATAGCAAGAACCGTCATGGTTTGTAACCAATAGAACATACTCAAAGAAGTCACCTCTATCGGTTACAACCTCAAAAAGCCCGTCATAATGCACAACCCTCATCTCCCACTCCTGTCCGTCTTTAACGCTCTTTAGACGAACATCTTTGGCTTGGGGGACAAATGTCCTAACGACAATGCGTTTGACATCCCTTGATTGTTCCTTGACATAAGCATAATGCATACCTAAAACATGGTGCGGGTCAGAGTGTGTTGCTTCAATTATCTGTTTAAGTTCGATAAGATTAGCCGTTGTTATCATTTTGCACCTCTCTCAAATATTTTTTTTCAAAATCTTCAGCGGGTATAGGCTTTGAAAAATAGAAACCCTGTACCAATTTGCCGCCAAGCTCTCTTAAGATTTCAAGCTGTCTCGACGTTTCAATACCTTCTGAAACTGTTGAAAGCTTTAGGTCTTGTGCAAGGCTGTATATGTTTTTTGCAACGGTGCGTCCCCTTTCGTTATTCTCAAGGTCTAAGAAAAACGCCTTGTCAATTTTTAACGTATCAACTACAAGGGATTTGAGGTTACCAAGGTTGGACGCACCTGCGCCAAAGTCATCAATAGCAACAGATATACCATTTTCTCTAAGTGTTTTGATAGCTTCGCTCAGATTGTCCATACCTTCGTCTGCCGCACCTTCAGTTATCTCAACCTCAATGAGGCGGGGATCCAAATTATAACGTTTCAGAACTGCCAAAATATCCTTTGCCAAATGCTTGTTATTTAAATGAGAACGGGAAAGGTTAACGGCTATAGGTACAACCGAAAGCCCCTTATCTATCCAAGAGCGCAACTGTGCGCAAACTTGATTTATAACGTTAAAGTCTAATTTTGTTATGAAATTATTTTTTTCAAACAAGGGTATAAAGTCCTTAGGCGGAATTATACCCAGCTCCTTATGTTGCCAGCGCACAAGCGCTTCGGCGCAATCCAATCGGCCGGTATCAACATCGAACTTTCCTTGATAATATACAATAAAGTCATTATTCGCTATTGCATTTTTTATACTATTCTCTATTGTTGCCTGATAATTGGCCTTTTCACCCAGATCGCTGCTGAAAAATATAAAAGAACTATTAAAGCTACTTTCCTCAACAGCCTTTGAAAGTGCAATTTCTGCGTTGGAATTAATCTTCGTAATCGACATATTATTGTCCGGTATGGCATAGCAGCCAAACGCAATTTGTATGCCGAAATGCCTTTTAAGAAATTCTTCCATATGAACAATGCGCCGGTCTAATTCCTTAAGCCTTGCAACGGTTCTGTCCTCAGATATATAACCAAGCAAAAGTGCAAAGCGATTAATGCCTATACGGCCATACGTTTCAACGGTACTCAGGGATTCCTTAATGCACTCTGAAGTATGAATAAGCAAGGCATCTGATAACTCGTTTCCGAGCATGTTTTGCATAATCGGAAACTTTCTTATACGTAAGACAACGTATACATAACTTTTTGAAGTGTTTTTGGTTAACAAATCTAAGACTACATTTTCAAAACCAAGTTTGTTCAGTGCATCAGTTGTATCGTCATGCGTTTTTAAAGAATCCCTATAACGTTCATCTTTAAGCTTGAAATAAAAGTATATAAAAGGAAATGAAAAACAAATTATAAGTAAGATTAAACTTGATATATGAATATAACGACTTTTGCCAACAGCATGGCTAATCAATTTACGCTCATTCTGCCACAATACAACGCGCCAGCCTGAAACATTTATGTTTGAAATAAAGGAAGTGTAATTAACATTTCTAGAGCGGAAATTAACCAAGCCATCCGTTTCAGACCCAACAATGTCCTTCAAAGCCAGTGGTGCGGATGTTTCAGAAAACGGCACAAATTCATATATTCCGTTAAAATCATAAACAACAACGTTATCGGGAGAAATAACAAACAATCCGTCATAATTACGCACATGCTCCACATCATAACGGATACTGTCCAACATCTCGTGTATACGTCCAAAGTCAAAATCCAAACCAAACGCTCCCAAACATTCACCGTTCTTGTTTCTTATGGGAGTTATGATATTAACAATATAACGAGATAGCGAAAGCGAGTAAAAAGGAGGGGTTATGAAGGTTTCGTTACCTTCAAGAACCGAGTTCACCCATGGACGGCCGGAAATCCAACCTTTTTCTGAACGAAAACCCAAGTTATTGAAATAAAGGTCGGACATAAAGTCCGACACCCAGGCTGATTCGACAAAAAATTCATCCGTTGCAACGTGATCAAGCATATTCAAGATATCATCAAAATGCATAGACCTTGTTCCAAGTCCAGAGGAAAGATATTTTTGTAGAGTTGTATTGTATTTAAACTGTTCTGTCTTAACTTTAAGATAATTGAAGCGTTCAGATACGGTTTGAGTGAAGTATGAGGCATCGTTTTCTATAGTAGCTTTTGCAACTTTCTTTGTATATATCGCAACGGCAACACAAGCTGCTCCAAAAAAAACAAAAACTATTGTAAAAAAAATGCGCATCTTAAAATCCCTTATTATGGATTTAAGAAGATAGAGAAAGCCTCCGAACATTAAGACCCACCGCCAAGAAAATTTATGAAAAATTAAACTGGATTTTTCCCAATGAATATTCGTGATAAAT
>CAYPQA010000040.1:0-19486 GCA_964412725.1 uncultured Eubacteriales bacterium | reverse complement strand
TCAAATTTTGCCGCGATTACAAAAATAGATTTGGATTTAGACAGCAATATAAATGTTGTAATTGGTGCTCAAGCTTCCGGCAAAAGTACACTTGCTAAAACTATATATTTTTGCAGAAAAATAAAAGACTATCTATTGGGGTATCTTACGAATCCAAAAAACTTTACTGGAATACATGAAAATGAAAGATACCTCTCTTTTTTAAAATTTTTGAGAAAACAGTTTATGGGTTGTTTTGGTACGACAAAGCATATGAATCGTTTTCACATTGATTTTTATTACAACTATTCAAAAAATGAAGCAGACACAAAAAAACTTTCATTGTACCTAGACAGTGATGGTTATGTAAAATTTGAATTTACGAAGAATATGTTTAACGCAATAAAAAAACTTATTGGTGAGGCATCCCATTTATATAATTCAAATGAATTAGTGAATGAAACAGATTTTTTGGATAATTTAATCAACGAACTAAATACTCGCCAAGTTGTAAGACAGCACTTTAGCAGAACAATCGACGAGTTATTCATGGATAGTTGTGAGGTTGTGTACATTCCTGCCGGTAGAAGTATTTTAGCAACGCTTTCAGACCAGCTACACGATTTTGATATGACTAATATAGATTTACCACTTAAAGAATTTATTGAGCTTATAAGTTTAACAAAGAAGAAATTTGGGACTAAAATTCCAGATATTATCCGTGATTTCACAAAAACTGTTAGTGGTCAGATTAAAAATGCTGATGTTGAAACGGCGTATGGACTAATAAAAACTGTATTAAGAGGCGACTACATTAACGATACTGACGGCGAAAAGATATTTTTTAATGAAACTCAGTGGGTTAAACTGATGTACGCATCCTCTGGTCAACAAGAAGTTATTTGGATTTTACTGTTGATTTTTGTGAAGATTTTAGAGAAGCGAACACTCTTTCTTGTTTTGGAAGAACCGGAGGCGCATCTTTTCCCGTCAGCACAAAAGACAGTTGTTGAGTTAATTTCGTTACTTGTCAATTCTACTGGGAGTCAGATTTTTGCAACTACTCATAGCCCTTACATTTTGACATCAGTGAACCTATTGGCTTATTCGGGCAAAGTGGAGAGCAATAAAAAAAATCATTCCGGCAAGATGATTATTACTCGTCAACTAAGAATTAATCCGTCCAAAATGGATGCTTTTTTCATTGATAATAACGGCTCATTTATCTTTTATTCAATCAAAGATAAAGATGAGCAATTAATTGATACTACTCAAATTGACAAAATATCCGAGCTTATAAATCAGGAAACCGAGGAGATACTGGACTTGGAGGTTTCTTATGATATGCAGTGATGTTTATAAATGTATTAATTCAATATTAATAACTAATGATTACGTTTGTTCATCTAAACAAAACTGCGTTAGATTTTGCGATGAATTGTATGCAGCTGTTTGTGAAGAAAACAAAAAGAAGTATGTACTTGAAAATTTTAAAGTCAAAGCCGATAGGTTGACAATCTTATCAATGCAAGTTGATGGAGGAGTTGTAGTACCAGATAAATCAACTCCCGAAAGCATTTGTAAATGTGATTATCTTTTCGTTGTTAAATCGCAAAACAATCCAGTTGCTGTGCTTATTGAATTAAAGGGCAAGAATATTAAACACGCCATAGAGCAAATTGAAAATTCATTAATAATATTAAAAGATGCTCTGCAAGGTTGTATCCGTGTACACGGAAGAATAGTTTACAGCGGAGGTACTCCTAAAATAACTAACAATCCTGATTTTATAAGATTACAACGCAAGTTAAAGAAAATGGGCGGTAATTTGATTTCAAGCACAAATTATTATAAGGAAAGTGTTTTAGAAATATTATAAGTAAATCGAATTGGAGTGAATTTCTATGAAATACGAATACTACAAAATCGAAAAGAAGTGGCGCAAATATTGGGATGAAAACAAATTTGAGGACACAATTCCCGGCTACAATCAAAGGGATAAGTTTTACTGTCTGGATATGTTCCCATACCCGTCCGGTAAAGGCTTGCATGTCGGACATTGGCGTGGCTATGTCTTGAGTGACGTGCTTTGCCGTATGAAGATTTTGCAGGGCTTTCGGACACTCCATCCCATGGGCTGGGACGCTTTTGGCTTGCCCGCTGAAAACTACGCAATTAAAGTCGGTGTTCATCCGTCTGTGAGTACGGCGGAAAATATAAGCAACGCAAAGCGTCAGCTTAAAGAAATAAGTACCGTTTACGACTGGGACAGGGAGGTTAACACAACCGACCCTGAATATTATAAATGGACACAATGGATATTTTTAAAGATGTTCAAAAACGGCTTGGCCTATGAAAAGGAAATGCCACTTAACTGGTGTCCGTCCTGTAAATGCGTTTTAGCAAATGAAGAGGCTACAAGCGGCGCTTGTGAACGTTGCGGCTCTGTTGTTACAAAGAAGATGCTCCGTCAATGGATGCTTAGAATTACTAAGTATGCGGAACGTTTGCTTGCAGATTTGGATAAATTGGACTGGCCTGAAAAGGTTAAAAAAATGCAATCCGAATGGATAGGTAAAAGCTATGGTGCCGAGGTTGACTTCAAGCTTGAAAATGGTGAGAAAATAACTGTATTCACAACACGCCCCGATACGCTTTACGGTGCAACTTTTATGGTTTTGGCACCGGAGCACACACTCGTGAAGAGCCTTACCACAGATGAATACAAGGCTGAGATGGAAAAGTATGTTTACAACGCAAGCAATAAATCCTCTGTAGACAGAATGGCAGATAAGGAAAAGACCGGTGTTTTCACAGGTAGTTATGCTATAAACCCGCTTACGGGTAAACAAATTCCTATTTGGGTTTCGGATTATGTGCTTATTGATTATGGTACGGGTGCCATTATGTGCGTTCCTGCACATGATGACCGTGACTTTGAATTTGCAAAGAAATTTGACATAGCTATCGTTCAGGTTATTCAAAAGGAAGGCTTTGAGGGTGAGTTGGAAGAGGCTTATATTGGCGACGGTGTTATGGTCAACTCCGAGCAGTTTAACGGAATAACCTCATCTGAGGCAAAGAAGGTTATAACTGATTATGTCGAGCAGCAAGGCATAGGCAAAAAGACTGTGAATTATAAGTTGCGCGACTGGGTTTTCTCGCGTCAGCGTTACTGGGGTGAGCCGATTCCTCTCATCCACTGCGAGCATTGCGGAACTGTACCTGTTCCCGAGGAGGAATTGCCCGTTCTACTTCCTAATGTTGAAAGCTATCAACCAACAAACACTGGTGAATCGCCCTTGGCCGCAATTTCAGATTGGGTTAACACAACCTGCCCTGTCTGCAAAAAGCCCGCTAAGCGCGAAACGAACACAATGCCACAGTGGGCAGGCTCATCATGGTATTTCTTAAGATACGCAGACCCGCATAACACGAACGAGCTTGCAAGCAAAGAGGCTTTAAAGACATGGTTGCCTGTAGACTACTATGTTGGCGGTATCGAACACGCTGTGCTTCATCTTCTGTATGCGAGATTTTATACAAAATTCCTCTATGACATCGGTGTTGTTGAGTTTGATGAGCCGTTTAAGAAACTCTTTAACCAAGGCATGATAAACAAGGACAATTCGAAGATGAGCAAATCTAACGGTAACTTTGTTTCACCTGACGGATTGGTTGAAAATTACGGCTGTGACTCATTGCGCATGTATGAGCTTTTCGTCGGCCCTCCAGAAATGGATTCTGAATGGGACGACAGTGGCATAGATGGCGTATATAGATACTTGAACAAGGTTTGGAAACTTGTTTCAGAGAATAAGGATAAGTTCCAGGCACCCACGAAGGAAACGGAGTTCTTGGCCAACAAGCTTATATATGAAATAACAAACAGGATTAACAATTTAACGCTTAACACCGTTGTTAGCGGTTTTATGGAATATACGAACAAATTTATAGAAATCGCCAAGACAAGTGGCATCGACAGAAAAGCTGTAGAAACGCTTGTTGTATTGCTTGCACCCCTTGCGCCACACGTTTGTGAAGAACTCTGGGAAACGCTTGGTCATAAGAACACTATCTTTGCCGAGAAATGGCCTGTCTTCGATGAGAGCAAGCTTGTAACGGACGAGATAGAAATTATTGTCCAGACAAACGGCAAGTTCAGAGAGAGTATTAATGTTCCGACAAATGCGTCCAAGGATGAAATCATCAAAGCCGCAAAGGACGCGGTTTCAGATAAGTTAAGCGGTCTTACGATTGTGAAGGAGATTTTTGTTCCGGGACGCTTGGTAAATTTTGTCGTTAAATAGGAGGCTTTATATGAAAGGAATAATAACGGTTGTTGGCAAGGATCAGGTTGGTATCATTGCCGCAATTTGCACCTACCTGTCTGATAACGGCATAAATATCTTGGACATCTCACAAACCATTGTTCAGGAATATTTTAACATGCTTATGATTGTTGACATCTCAAAAACATCCTTTAAATTTGAAGAACACACCGAAATGCTTAACGAACTTGGTGAAAAAATAGGCGTTAAGATTACACTTCAACATGAGGACATTTTTAATATAATGCACAGAATCTGAGAGGTGTCGTATGATAAATAGGTTTGAAATTGAAGAAACAAATAAAATGATTCAAGAGGCCAACTTGGATGTGCGCACCATAACAATGGGCATAAGCCTCTTGGATTGTTGCGACTCTGAGGTGTCGCGCTTTAATGAACGCATATATGACAAAATCACAAAGTCCGCAGAGCACCTCGTTAAAACAGGAGACGATATCTCTAAGCAATTCGGCATACCTATCGTAAATAAGCGTATTTCTATAACCCCAATTAGCATTGCGGCGTCCGGTTTTCGCAGCCAGTCAGTTTCGGATTATGTGAGCGTTGCAAAGACACTTGACAAGGCCGCAAAAACTGTTGGCGTTAATTTCATCGGCGGTTATTCAGCTTTGATACAAAAGGGTAGCACCGAAAGCGATAAAATGCTTGTGCGTTCTATACCTAATGCTTTGGCAGAAACGGAGAGGGTATGTTCATCCGTTAATCTTGCGTCTTCGAGAAACGGTATCAACATGAACGGCGTTAAAAAGATGGGCGAGATTATCAAGGAGATGGCTGAGCTTACAAAGGACAAGGATTCGATTGCTTGTGCAAAGTTTGTCGTATTCTGTAATTCTGTTGAAGATAATCCGTTTATGGCTGGTGCATATCACGGTGTCGGCGAAAGAGATTTGGTCATTAACGTTGGTGTAAGCGGCCCCGGCGTTGTGAAACAGGCTCTAACTTCTGTTAAAGGCATGGATTTTGAAACCTTATGCGAAACCGTAAAGCGAACAGCGTTTAAAATCACGCGTGTTGGGCAGCTTGTTGCACAGGAGGCTTCAAAACGTCTTAATGTACCATTCGGCATAATTGACCTATCTCTTGCGCCCACTCCGGCAATCGGAGACAGCATAGCCGAGATTTTACAGGAAATGGGTTTGGAGTATGCCGGTGCTCCGGGTACGACCGCGGCTCTTGCGCTACTGAACGATAACGTTAAAAAAGGCGGCATTATGGCATCCTCATACGTTGGCGGCTTAAGCGGGGCGTTTATTCCGGTAAGTGAAGACCACGGAATGATTGACAGCGTATACGTTAATGCTCTAACGCTTGAAAAGCTTGAAGCTATGACGGCTGTTTGCTCAGTTGGGTTGGACATGGTAGCCATTCCTGGAGACACTCCTGCCGAAACCATTTCCGGCATTATTGCTGATGAAATGGCCATCGGTATGATAAACAACAAAACGACAGCCGTAAGGCTTATACCTGTGGTTGGTAAGAACGTTGGAGACACGGTTACGTTCGGCGGCCTTTTAGGCTATGCGCCGATTATGCCTGTTAACCGTTTTTCCTGCAAAGAATTTATTGACAGAGGCGGACGTATTCCGGCTCCCGTTCACAGCTTTAAGAATTAGGAGGCTTATTTTGAAGGTTTTAGATTATTTTTATGAAATAGCCAAAATTCCGCGCGGTTCCGGAAACGAACAACAAATCAGTGAATATCTTATGAATTTTGCGAAGGAACGCAATCTGTACTGTGAACGCGATAAGTATATGAACGTAATCATAAGAAAGCCGCAAAACGGCCTTTCCACAGATACTGTTACTCTTCAGGCGCATATGGATATGGTTTGTGAAAAAAATCAGGATCTGGAATTTGATTTTACAAAGGACGCAATACAAACCTATATTGATGGGGATTTTCTTCGCGCGAAGGGTACAACCCTTGGCGCCGACAACGGCATTGCTATGGCTATGATGCTTTATATCCTTGACGACAATACACTTGTACACCCTGAGCTTGAATTTCTGTTTACCGCAGACGAAGAGGCAGGCATGACCGGTGCGCTTAATTTTGATTACAGCAAGCTTAAAGGAAAGCGTCTATTAAATCTGGATTCTGAAGAAGAAGGATATTTTTTTACAAGCTGTGCGGGCGGTGCACGTTGTGAAATAACATTTCCGTTTGAACGCGCATATCATAAGGTTAATCAGGGGAGCCATTACTATTGTCTGCGTGTGCGCGGATTAAAGGGCGGTCATTCTGGCTTGGAGATTGACAAAGGTCATGCAAACGCTAATGTATTAATGGCGCGTCTGCTTAATGCCGTATTTAACAATGGTGACACTCAAACCATTTATCTTTTAGCTCTAAATGGTGGCTTGAAGGAAAATGCAATTGCAAGAGAATCTGCCTCAATGCTTTTAATATATGACAGTGTGTTTTCAAAAATAAACAATGCTGTTTCTGTTTGCATAGAGAGAATTAAGTCAGAATATGCGCACGTTGAACCGGATTTAACCATAGAATTTATTAGGACGGATGAAGTTTCCGAAGGCAGCGTCGGGTTTATCCCGTTTGAAATATCACGTAATATAATTACAGCGCTTTGCATCATACCATCCGACGTTTTGAACATGAGCCTTCACACAAAAGGATTGGTTGAAACCTCAAACAATATTGGTATTCTGCGTACAGAAGACGAGCTTGTAAAGCTTACCTGTGCTCTGCGCAGTTCGGTTAAATCCAGAAAGGAATTCATTAAGGAGCGACTTTCTATGATTTCCGAAAGTCTCGGTGCAAATGCGAGATTCTATGCAGACTATCCGGCATGGAGCTTTAGCCCCGAATCACCGGTGCGTGACATAGCTACAAAGCTTTACCTTGAGACGTTTGGCAAGGAGCCTATATTGTCGGCTGTGCATGCGGGTCTTGAATGCGGTGTGTTTTGGGACAGGACAGGAATTGACATGATTTCATTCGGCCCTGATCTTCACGGAGTTCATTC
Source organism: uncultured Eubacteriales bacterium (assembly GCA_964412725.1). GTDB lineage: Bacteria > Bacillota > Clostridia > Lachnospirales > CAYPQA01 > CAYPQA01. The sequence continues at coordinate 12,165 of CAYPQA010000040.1, read as the reverse complement.
GCCCGACGAATGCTTAAGTATTTCCTCTACTTTAAGGGTTATGGAATTTTTGCTTAAGCTTTTGACAAAGCTTTGATATGAGATTAAAGGTCATTGCCTGTAAAGTCTTGTGCCGTGAGATAAGCTATCTTCTTGCGCAATGTCCACATTTTATTGATGTAACATACTTGAGACAGGGTTTTCACGATCAGCCTGCAACTCTTAGAGAAACTCTACAAGCCCAGATAGATGCAGTTGAAGGTGGTAGTGATATTCATAGCTCGTTAAAGGGCGGTTATGATTATGATGAGAAAAGAACGATATATAGAGATTTTGACGCAATAGTTTTGGCCTATGGATTTTGTTCGAATAGTGTTTCCGGTCTTGTATCAAAGCGTATACCGATTGTTGTTCCGCGTGTGCATGATTGTATAAGCCTTTTTCTTGGCTCACACAGACGTTACAAGTCATATTTTGACAATCACCCCGGAACATACTGGTATACCTCCGGCTGGCTGGAAAACACTGTTTCACCATCTAAAGAGGCTGGCTCCATACGTTTTAAAGAATATTTGGAGAAATATCAGGAAAGTGAAACGGCAGAGTATCTTTGTGATATTATGAACGGTTGGACGGATAAATACAGCGGAGCGGCTTATATAAGAATGCCGGTTGCGGGCGAGGACGCACGCATTGCGTATGCAAAAGAACAGGCAGATTTTTATGGTTGGGATTTTGAAGTTTTGGACGGTGACTTAAACTTGCTTAAGTGTTTGCTTTGGGGAGAATGGGATGAACGTTTTCTTGTGACAGAGGCGGGTAAGTCGGTTTCCGGATGGAAGGAGTAATAAGATGAATTGTGAGGAATTATATAATAAGTTAATATCGGATATAAAAAAATATCACCCATCTAACGACCTTTCCATTGTCGAAAAGGCCTACAAGGTTGCAAAGGAAGCCCATGGCGACCAGCTTCGCAAATCCGGTGAGCCATACCTTATACACCCCATTAGCGTTGCTATAATCCTTGCAAGCCTTGGCATGGATTTGGAAACGATTGTTGCGGGGATTTTGCATGATGTAATTGAGGACACCCAATTAGACTATAATGACATTGTAAATTTGTTCAGCGATGAAATTGCGCAGCTTGTAGACGGTGTGACAAAGCTTGACCGTATTGAGGATGACAGCTTGCGTTTGCGCAACCAGAGTAATATAGACCTTAAAGAGGACTTGCAGGCCGAGAACTATCGTAAGATGTTTTTAGCAATGGCCAAGGACATACGCGTTATACTTATAAAGGTTGCAGACAGGCTACACAATATGCGAACGCTTGAGTATATCAAGCCCGACAAGCAGAAAAAGACCGCGCAAGAGACGCTTGATATTTACGCGCCGCTTGCCCATAGACTGGGGATTTCAAAGATAAGATACGAACTTGAAGACCTCTCCTTTTATTACACGGCTAAGGAAGAGTATGTTGAACTTGCTACAAAGATAGACACGAAACAATCTGAACATGAGGAATTTGTTCAAAGCATAGTAGATAGACTTAAGGAGAAATTAGCTGAATCTAAAATAGAATCTATTGTTGAGGGGCGCACAAAACATAACTTCAGCATCTATAAAAAGATGAAGAGCCAAAACAAAACCCTTGACCAGATTTTGGACTTATTCGCTGTGCGTGTAATTGTTAATGAAATGCGCTTGTGCTATGACGTTTTAGGTATAGCGCACGAGAATTGGACGCCTATGCCCGGACGCTTCAAGGATTATATAGCAATGCCGAAGAGCAATATGTATCAGAGCATTCATACAACACTTATAGGCCCCAAGGGTGAACCGTTTGAAGTTCAGATTCGCACAAAAGAAATGCATAAGGTAGCCGAATACGGTATTGCCGCTCACTGGCGCTATAAGTCCGGACAGACTGGTACCGTAAATACCAAAGAAGCAGAAAAGCTTAACTGGCTTAAGCAGATTTTGGATTGGCAGCGCGACGTGTCCGACAACAGGGAGTATCTTGATGCGCTTAAGGTTGACCTTAACGTTTATAAAGAAAATGTGTACTGTTTCACACCTACGGGAGCAGTCATAAGTCTTTTGAGCGGCTCATCACCCATAGACTTTGCCTATGCCATACACTCTGCCGTTGGAAATAAGATGATTGGTGCAAGAGTTAACGGCAAGATTGTAACCTTTGACTACGTCCTCCAAACCGGTGACCGCGTTGAAATTATAACAAGTCAAAATTCAAAAGGCCCAAGCTTGGACTGGCTTAAGCTTGTCAAGACTAACCAAGCAAGAAACAAGATTAACCAATGGTTCAAGAAAGAAAACAAGGATGAGAACATTCAAAGAGGCAAGGAATCCTTGGAGCGCGAAGCTAAGAAGAAAAACGTCTCGCTTTCTGAGATTTTAACGGATGCTATCCTTCCTAACGTGCTTAACCGTTTCAGTATGCGTGATTGGGATTCGCTTTGTGCGGCTGTAGGACATGGCGGTATCAAAGAGGATAAGGTCATAAACCGTATACTTCATGAGGTTGAATTAAAATTTGCCAAAACCAAGATAACTACCGTTGACGAAATCCTCCAAAACGATAAGGCAATAACCCGTTCCGGCAAGACCAAGAGCGGAATTTACATTGACGGTATAGGCGATATTGATGTGAGGTTTTCAAAATGTTGCAGTCCTGTGCCCGGCGATGAGGTTGTGGCTTTTACAACAAGGGGACGCGGAATATCCATTCATAGGACAGACTGCGTGAATATTGTTAATTTGGACGAGGTTGAACGTAAGCGGCTTCTTGAGGCGGAATGGCATATATCGGAGTTTAACGACAACGTTCATTATCGTGCCGATATGAAGATTACCTGTGATGAAAAGCCTACGTTTCTGACCGATATTTCGAAAATCCTTAGCGACGAGCATATTAACGTAAAGTCTTTACAGGTACGCACAGATGATTGCGAGATAACCTGCTATCTTGGCATTGAGATTACAGGACGCGAACAGCTTAACCGCGTTTGTTCCAAGATTCTACGCATGCATGGCATGCGTGACGTCCAACGTATAACAACTTAGGGTTGCAACTACACCACCGTTTGCGATATATAAAATGCGAAAGGTTTTGAATAATATATGAAAGTAAAGATATTTGAAACGGCACCGTTAAGCCAAAATTGTTATTTGGTTTATGATGAGGTTGATAAGCTATGTGCAGTTATTGACCCGGGCGGAAGTTTTCCGGATATTTCATCATTCATTGATGAAAACGGGCTTAAGCTTACGGCCATTATCCTTACGCATGGGCACTATGACCATACGGTTGCCGTTTCAAAGTTTAAGGAAAAATACAGCGCACCTGTTTACTCGCATGAGGATGAAGTGTCTATGCTTTCTAATCCGGAGCTTAATTTGTCAAGGTATTTAAGGCATAAGGACATTCAGATTCATGTAGACTGTTCGCTTAAAGATGAAGACAGCATTAATATAGGTCATATAAAGCTTACAGTTATCCATACTCCAGGGCATACACCGGGTTCCTGCTGTTACTATTCGGAAGAACAATGTCTCTTGTTTTCGGGTGATACGCTTTTCAGAGAGACTGTAGGCCGCACAGACTTTCAAGGTGGAGATATGGCTGAACTTAAAGCTTCAATTAAAAGATTGCTTAGCTTGCCTGATGTAACAGAGGTTTTGCCCGGCCATAATGAGGCAACAACTATAGGTCATGAAAAACAATACAATCCGTTTGCGTTATGAAGTGTATATTAAAGGGTCACAGTTTTGAATGGGAAATTCAAACGCAGACACAGGTTTTCTTTCCGGCAGAGCGCTTTGAAAAGGTTCAAAAGCCTTCAATGAATGGCATAACCGTTGAAAGCCTTCTCTCGATGGACAGGGCTTTGAGCATATTCTATCTTGACGGTAAGGAGGAGGCACGACACTTTTCGCCTATCCTAAACAATGACTGCGCTTATACGCTGAAACTGTCTATGTTTTTGCTTTTAGAATCTGTTACTCACTATACGCCGCCTTGGGGCATCTTGACTGGCGTTCGTCCTGCGAAGATAAAGACTGCTGAACGTGAACGCTTTCATATAAGAGAGGATAAGCTTAGGCTTATGCAAGCTGTTTCTATGAACGAGGATATTATACTTTCAAGGCTTAAAAAGGATGAGGTCAGCCTTTATGTAGGAATACCGTTTTGTCCGTCCCGTTGCAAGTACTGCTCATTTACCTCTGAATCCGTAACCAAGCATGGGGAGCAGACGGTTGAAACTTATCTCAAATGTCTTTTAAGCGAGCTTGAAGCAATTAGGGCTGTATCGTATGGCAAACGTTTTTCGTCTGTCTATATAGGCGGAGGAACACCAAGCACGTTGAACGTTTCTCAAATATCACGTCTACTTTCATACATATGTACTCATTTCACAAACTCTGAAACTGAGCTTACCTTTGAAGCCGGACGTGCAGACAGCTTAGATTATGAAAAACTTCGGTCAATAAAAGATTATGCAGATCGCATATCTCTTAACCCACAAACCATGAGTGACAAAACCCTTGAGCTTATCGGGCGTAGGCATACTGTTGCAGAGTTTTTGAATATATATGATGTTGCGGTTGGCTTAGGATTTGGAAATATAAATACAGATATTATTCTGGGCTTGCCCGAAGAAGGTTTGGCCGATGTAAGAAATACGCTTGAGGTTTTAAAAGGGTTAGGCCCGCAATCTCTCACTGTGCACACGCTTTCTTTAAAGCGTGCATCTAACCTTACGTATAACGAGATAGATTTTTCAAATATAATGCTCATAGATGAAATGCTTAAGCTTTCCCAAAATTTTGCATCTACCCAAGACCTTCAACCCTACTATCTCTACAGACAAAAAAACATGCTTGGAAGCTTTGAGAATGTGGGGTATGCAAAAGAAGGCTTTTTTTGTTTATACAATATTGTTACTATGTCTGAACGTCAAACGGTTTTTGCGGCGGGTGCAGGTGCCGTTACAAAGACAGTTGACCCTGAGACTAACCGGATAGAAAGAATTGCAAATCCCAAAACCGTTTCAGATTATATCTCACGAATTCGGGAAATAACGGAAAAGAAAGGTCGAATACAATGTTAATCACACAGTTGCCGCGCGGCACAAAGGACATATACGGTGAAGAGATACGCCTTTGGCATAAGGTCGAGGATGTAATGCGTGAGGTCTGCCGCTTGTTTGGCTATAATGAAATAAGAACGCCTATGTTTGAGCATACCGAACTTTTTGTACGCGGCGTTGGCGAGGGTACGGATATTGTTCAAAAGGAGATGTACACCTTCAACGATAAGGGCAACCGCAGTATAACACTACGCCCCGAAGGTACAGCCGGAGCCGCTCGCGCCTATATTGAGCATAGTATGTATGCGGAACCTGCGCCAACAAAGCTATATTATATTTCGCCTGTTTTTCGTTATGAAAAGCCTGAAGCCGGACGATTCAGACAGTTCCATCAGTTTGGTATTGAAAGCTACGGCTCGTACTCACCGGCTAGTGACGCAGAAGTTATCTCTTTGGCTTATGAAATTATTAAGCGTTTGGGCTTGAAAAACATCTCTCTTCATCTCAACAGTCTTGGTGGAGCCGAATGTAGACGGCAATATAACGAAAGGCTTAAGGCATATTTGAATGAGAATGCGAAAAACCTATGCGAAACCTGTAATGAAAGGCTTGTCAAAAATCCTCTCCGTGTTTTGGATTGCAAAAATGAAGGCTGCAAAGACACAATAAAAAATGCGCCATCCATACTTGAAGGGCTTGGTACGGAATGTCGCACTCATTTTGAGGATTTGATGTCTATTCTCATAAAGATGAATATACCATTTTACGTTGATTCAGGCATCGTTCGCGGACTTGATTATTATACAAAAACTGTTTTTGAGTTTATAAGCAACGATATTGGCTCGCAATCCACCGTCTGTGGCGGCGGACGTTATGACAGTTTGATTGAGGAATGCGGAGGGCCAAAGACAGGCTCTGTTGGCTTTGGTATGGGAATTGAAAGGCTTATTCTCGCACTTTCAGCAAACAAGTCCGAAGAAACAAGCTCCTCAAACCCTCATGTTTTTATTGGTTATATAGGCAAGGGCGGACTTACGCATGCACAATCCCTGACCCTAGATTTAAGGCGTAAGGGCTTTATTGCAGAGACCGACACCGTTAATCGCAGCGTTAAGGCACAGCTCAAATATGCGGACAAAATAAAAGCCGCCTATTCTTGTATAATAGGCGACGATGAGATTTTAAATAAGCAAATTAACCTTAAAAATATGGCTACTGGAGAATCAACCCTCGTAGAGTGGAGCAATCTGCCTCTTGTGCTCAGTAATGCGATTGGCCTTTGATATTATCCTGTCTGCGGCTTCATCACCACAGGTTCCGTTCTCAATAAATGTGTCTATGTTTTTATATGACACGCCAAGCTCCTTCTCGTCTGTTTGTCCTTCATAAAGACCAGCGGACGGCGCTTTTTCAATTATTGATAACGGAGCTTTCAGGAAACGCAGGAATTCAAAAATTTCCGAAACGGTCAAATCTGCAATTGGATTAAAGTCGAACGCGCCATCGCCCCACTTGGTGAAATAGCCCACAAACCTTTCGCTCTTGTTGCCAGTCCCCGCTACGAGTGCATTACGGCTTTGTGCAATCGCATACAGCGTTGTCATACGCAATCTTGGTGCAATATTAACGCTTGACTGTTGGGTAATCTTGCTTGATTTTTCAACGGCCTGTGTTAACGCAGACTTGACCGCGCTTAGGTCAACCTCTGTGGTTTCTATCTCAAAGGCTTTTGCTAACGCAAGCGCATCGTCTCTATCGGAGCCGAAGTTTACACCGGACTGGCAGGGCATAATAACGCCTAAAACGTTATCGCAAGCCTTCTTGCATAGTATACCAACAAGCGCGCTATCCTTGCCGCCGCTGTTTCCGAACACAATGCTGTTTAAACCTGCATTTTGCAGTATATTCTTTATAAAAGCTACACGGTTTTCAAGTTCTTTTGAATAATCTCTCATAACATCCTCCGTTTAAGGTTTTTATACAGTATAACGCTTTTTTTATTTTAATCAAGGGTAAACCTCTAAAAACTCTGCTTTAGCTTTTTAGAGGTACAAGGGGGGCAATATGATTTACTTTGAATTGTTTAAAAGTTTCTTTATAGTCGGGCTATTTTCGATAGGTGGCGGCTACGCGGCTATGCCTCTTATTCGGGAACAGGTCGTTGAAATTAATAACTGGATAAGCGCCGAGGTGCTTTTGGATATGATAGCCATATCTCAAACGACACCCGGGCCTATCGCTATAAACGCCGCAACATTTGTTGGCTTGCGCGTTGGAGGCTTTTTTGGTGCAATAATCGCAACGCTGGGCTGTATAACGCCATCCTGTATTATCGTTCTTACACTTGCATATCTGTTCTTCAAATATAAGGATATAAAAATTGTTCGTAATATTCTATCCGGCTTACGGCCTGCAACTGTCGCGCTCATAGCCTCTGCGGGTGTATCCATATTTTCAATGGCTGTTTTCAAGGAAACACGTATTGACATAATTGCAATAATTGTTGCTGCTTTATCATTTGCTGCTCTTAAATTCTTTAAAGCCAACCCCATTGCTTCAATAGCCTGTTCGGGTGTATTGTATATGGGTTTGTCGCTATGTTTCGGAGGCTGATATGTACGGAGATTTTGCAAAGGCATATGCACGTTTATCATCTGTGCCCTATATACGCTGGTTTAAATACATTGAGAACGCTATTGAAACCTATAGACCAGAAGGTGTAAAGCTTGTTCTTGACCTAGCTTGCGGTATGGGACGGTTAACCGAGCTTATATCCAAAAAGGGCTATGATTGCATTGGTATTGACAATTCCGCGGAACTTTTAAGCCTTACTCCGAAAAAGAGCAATGTTCTTTACTTGAATCAAGACATACGTTGCTTTGAATTATACGGTACAGTGGATTTAATAACCTGTACCTGTGACAGTATTAATTACATCCTTTCCGAGGATGAAGTAGCAACGATATTTTCGTTGGTAAGAAATTATCTTAACCCAAACGGACTGTTCATATTCGATATCAATACAACTTGCCATTATGAAAGCGTTGATGGTCAGACTTATGCATTGCATGACGAACGCTCTGCGGTTATCTGGGAAAATTCATACGAGCCTGAATCAAAGCTTTTGACCATAGATATAGATGTATTTAACAAGACTGATAAAACAAAAGAAAATTATCAGCGAAGTTTTGAAACACATATTCAACGGGCTTATACTTTTGAAGAAATAACGCATTTGCTTAACGAAAGCTCATTGACCGTTCTTGCGGTTAATGACGACTATAATCACAAAAAAGGCATAATTCCACTCTCAAAGCGGATTACATTTATATGCAAAAAATAACTATTGGAGGAATTAAAATGATTAAATTAGCAATTGTAGGGTATGGTAACATAGGCAGATATGCTGTCGGAGCTGCGCTTGCGGCAGAAGATGTGTCGCTTATAGGTATTGTCAGGCGCAAAGGCGGCTCTGACGTTGTTGTTGACGGATTAAAAATACCTGTTGTAAATAATATTAAAATGCTTGGTGATATAGACGTTGCACTTCTATGTTCACCCACGAGAAGTATTCCCGAATTGGCTCCGACTTATCTCCAGATGGGAATTAACACGGTTGACAGCTTTGACATACATTCAGCCATAACTGGCTTACGCAGAAAGCTTGACCCAATAGCAAAGGAAGGTAATGCGGTTTCGATTATTTCAGCAGGTTGGGATCCGGGCAGTGACTCTGTTATCAGGACTTTGCTTGAAGCTTGCGCTCCTAAGGGCATAACATACACCAACTTTGGCCCCGGCATGAGTATGGGGCATTCGGTTGCCGCAAAGAACATAGAAGGCGTTTCAAAGGCTTTGTCTATGACGATACCTCTCGGAACGGGTGTACATCGCCGTATGGTTTATGTTACTTTATCATCAGGCGCAGACATTAACACAGTTACTCAACTTATTAAATCTGACCCATATTTTGCTTCCGACGAGACAAAGGTTATTGAGGTTGAAGACGTGGATATGCTCCTTGACAAAGGTCATGGCGTTAATATGGTTAGAAAAGGCGTTTCCGGAACAACGGATAATCAATTATTCGAGTTTAACATGAAGATTAACAACCCCGCTTTAACCGCACAGGTTATGGTCTCCTGCGCAAGAGCCTCAATGAAACAAAAACCGGGCGCATATACAATGATAGAGATTCCTGTCATTGATTATTTGCCCGGTGAACGTGAAGATATTATCGCAAGACTGGTTTAATTTGTATCAACTGAACATTGTCTGAAATTCTTCTTCCGTTATTATTTTTACTCCAAGGGAATGAGCTTTTTGATTCTTGCTTGAAGTACTTGTGTTGTCGTTGTTTATAAGGTAGTTTGTGTTTTTACTCACACTGCCCGAAACCTTTCCTCCAAGACTTTCTATATATTCTTGAAGCTCATTTCTATTTTTGTAGCTGTTTAGACTGCCTGTTATTACAAATGTCAGGTTATCTAAGCAGCTACCTTTTTTTTGGCTGTTTTGCGCTGTTTCGGCAGGGTGTACGTATTTAAGCAGTTCATCAAGCCGGGCAAGATTTTTTTCATTATGAAAGTAATCATAGACTGTCGTCGCAATTATCTCGCCAAAGCCTTCAATTCCGCACAACAACTCTTTATCTGCGACCTTTATCTCATCAAGTGAATATCTGCACAGAAGTTTCGCATTGCTAAGCCCTACATGTTCAATGCCCAATGCATATATGAGACGGAAAAGCGGCATGGACTTTGAAGCTTCAATACCAGTCATAAGTCTTTCATAAGAGCGTTCACCAAAGCCTTCAAGTTCGATTATGCTGTCTCTGTGCTCGGAAAGCTTATATATATCTGCAAATTCGCTTATAAAACCTTCATTTACGAAACGCTCAAGCGTTGCCTCCGAAAGATTTTCTATATTAGCCGCATCCCTCGAACAAAAATGTGTGAAAGCACGCACAAGCTTTGCTTTACAATCGGAATTTGTGCAATATAGAAGTTTAACGCCATTATTGTCTCTTAATTCAGCCTCACCACCGCAAGCCGGACATTTATCTGGAAGTACGAAGCTATTGCTCTTTGTGAGGTTTTCATAAACCTGTGGGATTATCATATTCGCTTTGTAGATATTTATTTCATCCCCGATGCCCAATTCAAGCTCTTCAAGTATACTTATATTGTGCAGACTTGCACGATTAACGGTTGTGCCCTCAAGAAAAACAGGCTCAAATACAGCTACAGGGTTTATAAGACCCGTGCGAGAAGTGTTAAACTCAATGGCTTTGAGGGTTGTTTGCGCAAGTTCGTCACGCCATTTAAAGGCTATGGAGTCTTTAGGAAATTTTGACGTTGTACCCAGAGATTGGCTATAGGACTTGTCGTTATATGTAAGCACAAGTCCATCCGAGCCATATGCGTTATCAGGGATTTTTTCCTTGAACGTGTTCACAAGCTCTTCGATATTTTCTGCTGTAGCCTTTTCATATTCAACCACACCGAACCCTAGCGACTTAAGCCACTCCAATTCCTCCGATTTTTGTGAAAAATTCAAGCCCGTTACCATTGAAAATACAAACGCGTTTATATTACGTCTTGCTGCAACCTTTGAGTCAAGCTGTCTAACTGTACCGCTGCATAAATTTCTTGGGTTTTTGTATTTTTCCTCATACTGCTCATTTATGCGCTCAAAGTCTGCATATGATATAACAGCCTCTGCGCGCACGGTCAATTCGTTTTCATATGAAATTTTCTTCGGAAGGTTTTTGAAAAAGCGTCCGTTATGCGTGATATCCTCTCCGATAAGCCCGTTGCCTCTTGTCAAAACCCTGAAAAGACTTCCATTTCGATAAGTAACAACAACCGTAAGCCCGTCCAGTTTCCAAGACAGCAAGCCCTCGTTATCGTCTAAAAATTCCTTTAGTTTTCCAACCTCTTTAGTCTTGTCCAACGAAAGCATCGGACGCTCGTGTTCAACCTTTTCAAGGCTATCCAAAACAACGTGACCTACATTTTTTGTGGGGCTGTCATCTCTTACATATCCAGTCTTATTCTCCAATTCCAAAAGCTCGTCATAAAGTTCATCGTATTCCCTATCTGTAATAAGCTGTTGACCAAGCTCATAGGCCTTCGTTGCCGCATTCAGCTTTTCTGTTAGTTCATCAATTCTTTTCATTATCCTACTTCCTTTCCCTTCGTTAAAATATTGAAAAGTGTAACATGATTTTTCCCATTCATCAACTGATTAACCCCTGCACTAACCGCTGTACTGACTGTAATTATATTGCTTAACGCATAAAAATCTCACTTGTTTTGAGCGTTTGCAAACTTGTAGCGGCAAGTTTGTACCATTTTGCAAAGAAAGAAGTACAAATTTTCAGTGTTAAACAGTATGCAATTTGGCAGTTGAAATTTTATGGCAAGTATCATATAATAATTACCGTAAGCCGTCCAACATAAAGGGAGAATTGCATTATGAAAAAAGAATTGTCAGAAATGTCATTAGAAGAATTGTGGGAGTTCTTTCCAATTATTTTAAGAGAGCATGATCCGCAATATAAAAGCTGGTATCAAACTGAAAGTGAAAGAATTTTGGGTAGCGTAGAAACGGAATACGTTGTACGTATTAACCATATTGGAAGTAGTGCTGTCGAAAATCTAATTTCAAAGCCTACGATAGACATATTATTGGAAATTGACGGCTTTTGTAATATTACTCAATTAATTGACAACTTAGAAACAATCGGCTGGATACTTATGTTGCAGGAAAAAGACCCTATGAAACTGGAGTTTTGCAAAGGTTATACGCCCGATGGGTTTGCAGAGCAAGTTTACCATCTTCATGTCAGATACTGATGTAACAAAGGAATACGGCAATTTGAAGTTAAGCTTATGGAAAGAATTTGAACATAACAGAGACGGCTATACGAATGCAAAATCTGATTTTATTTTGCATTACTCAAGTCTTGCAAAGCAAGAATTTAAAAATAGATATAAACTGTGACAGCAGTGCAGTACTGGTCATATTAGGTATTGGATGTAGATATGAAAGTTGGAGATAAAGTATC
>CAYPQA010000039.1:0-19506 GCA_964412725.1 uncultured Eubacteriales bacterium | reverse complement strand
CTTTATACCAGGCGATTTTATTCTTTATTATTGTGATTAAGACAATAGTATTTGAAAAATCCAATTTAAAACATATTGGGTTTGTATTTAGCCAATTGCCGAAGAAAGTTTTTATTGGTCTAATAATTGCTATATGCCAATTATTATTCTATTTAGGAATTATTGTTTTTGTGTTCGGCTTAGGGCCTGAGACTATTGTTACAGGCAGGACGCCTCTTGGAATCAGAGATTCTGTTTTTATGACATTGTATTATATATTTTTCGTCGCTTTATCGGAGGAATGTGTTTTTCGGGGATATTTTTTAACCAAGTTGGACGCAGTCTTTAACAGCAAGGTATTTATTGTGATATTGACATCGTTACTATTTTCTGTTTCTCATATATTGAATATGCAGGTTGTTCAATTGATTGAAACATTTATTGTCAGTATAGTTTACTGTGTTTTACGATACAAATTTAAAGATAAAAGTATTGTTCCACTAATTATTGCGCATGGTTTTTTTAATTCTATACCCATTTGGATTGGCGTCTTATTCATATGGTAAAAAAAATAAGGAGTTGATTTTATGAAATATTTTTTATGTCTGTCTTTGTGTTCTCTGATGGTTATGTCCGGTTGTAAAGTCGAAGAAAAGGGTTCCTATTCAGGAATAGCTATCTCGGATATTGATATTGGAGGAAACGGTATCAACGAGCCTATTATAAATGACCTATATACTTATGAGAATGAAATCCCATTTAAAGCCCATGCTTTTTCCCAGTATGATGAAGAATACTTCAGTAATCTCAGAACAAAGTACAAGCTTAATGAGATGGTGGCTGAAGCAAAGACAGACTTTGAAAAGGTGGTTATTATAACAAAATGGGTCAATGGACTTTGGGAACACGATGGTGTTAATGAACCGGAAAAGAATGACCCGCTATATATTTTGGATCAGGTAACGGAAAATAACCAAAGATATCGTTGTGTGGAATACGGAACGGTTATTCATGGCTGTCTTTTGGCATTGGGTATACCATCACGCACGCTTGGCTTAATGACAGAGGATGTTGAAACGCGCGAATCCGGTGCGGGACATGTTGTTGCTGAAGTTTATCTCAATGATTTGGAGAAATGGGTTTTTGTAGATGGTCAGTGGGGTATTATCCCTATTTATAATAACACCCCACTGAACGGCGTTGAATTAGCCGCTGTTTTAAGAAATGGTTCCGCGTATAGTAACGACTTTAAGCTCATTGGTGTAAACACAGAGAAGGAGAAATCAGATTATTTGAATTGGATTGAAGAATATTTGTATTATTTTAATACCGGTTATTATGAATTAAAGTCAGATGGTTCTTTGAAAAGATTTAGCGTTCTCTTATACCCCGTTCAATCGAAGGAACCTAGGATTTTTCAACGGAAATTTAATTTGAGTTACAGCTATTATACCAATTCGGCAGCGGACTTTTATTTTATTCCTTAGAGGATAATTGCAGCTAAACCATCGGTAGATTGTTCATCATCAAGAAAGCAATAACCTTCAATTACTACGTGACCAAACGTCGACATAACTATACTCCTTGTAATCGTTATATATACTTTAATAATGGTATAAATTATACAATAGATGCTAACAAACAACAACAATTACTTAAAATAGGAGGATTTATCCATGAAAGGCAAAAACAATTCATTAAAAACTATTATTGGAATAACGATTATAGGGGCTGTTGCTTTATTTTCTTATAACAAATTTATAGCAGGCGCATTTAAGGACGTTAATTATAACTATGGTGTTTCAAATGTGGAAATAAACGGGGTAACTAACAGCCAAACACCAGAAAAAGAGTTTAGTGCAGATGATGTTGTACCTCCCAAAGATGACATCATCAAGTCCTTGAAAGACTCTGGATATAAGGTTACAGAGTATGATTTTGCACTAAATACAGATATACCTGCCCAAAGAGTTTATGCAGAAAAGAATGGGATGTTTATTGATATTTGTTATGGACTGTCTAAAGATGATGCGGTTTCGGTTTTTTCCGAATACGAATCTTCATACACAAAATATTATTTACTTTCAAGAAATGAAAACTATGTTTATTGCATAAGCGATAAAACAACCTTCAAAAAATCCGGGTTCAAGGGCTTGGAGAATATTGGAGTACAGTATATCATTGAATAAATCTATAAGAAGGGGGGGGGTTGTCAAATGAATATTCAACAAGTTTCAGATTCTGAGTTAGAGCTTATGAAAATCATTTGGGACAACGATAACACGGCTTTGTACAACCATATTAGCGAGACTCTCACAAAGCAAGGCAAGACATGGCAAAAGAACACTATCATTACACTTCTTTCACGTTTGGTTGATAAAGGGCTTTTGAAAGCCAATAAAATTAAAAACCGTAACGAGTATAATGCGATTGTTTCAGAAGTGGATTATCAAGCGTCTCAAACTCAAACTTTATTAAACAAGCTTTATGAGGGAAATGCAAAGGGGTTGATTTCGACCTTGCTTCAAAAGGATATGTTGTCTAAGGACGACTATGAAGATTTAAGGAATTTTTGGAATGGAGGCTATGAAAAAAATGTCTGATATTTTAAAAACCGTTCTGTCATTGTCCGTATCAGGTACGTTGCTTTTTACAGTTCTTCTCGTGTTAAAGAACTATATAAAACTTAAGGTCAGTCAACAGTGGCAGTATTATATTTGGCTTATTGTTGTTTTGCGTTTGATATTGCCTGTTTCGTTTGAAAAAAATATTGTGGGTAGTTTGTTCAACCTTATGGATAATGGCTCTGGATATACGGCTGTGTATGATGAGAACAAAAGCGGCAATATGCCGAATATGGATGTAAACTTGCCGTATGCTGCTCAAGAAACTCAGGTAATGGCCTCTGACAACAACTACACAACCGGCGGGTTAAGCATTTCATTGGAAAATTGTTTATTTCTTATTTGGATTGCTGTAGCTTTGACATTAATGGTTCGCAAAACAACGGTTTATCAAAGCTTTATTCGTTACATAAAAGCTGGCTTGACACCTGTATCTGATATTGAGCTTTTAAATAAAACGGCTGAGATTGCAGAGTCCTTAGGTGTGAAGGTGCCTGTGGAGCTTTGCACAAACAATCTTATTTCATCACCTATGTTAATCGGATTCATTAAGCCTTGTATTGTACTTCCAACGACGGAAATCTCAGAATCCGATTTTCGCAATACAATTTTGCATGAGCTGACACACTACAAGCGCGCAGACATGTTTTACAAATGGCTTGTTCAGCTTGTTTTATGCCTGCATTGGTTTAACCCGTTTGTGTACCTTATTGAGCGAGAGATTAATCGGGCTTGTGAGCTTTCATGCGATGAGGCTGTGATAGCCAGGCTTGGAGAACAGTATCAAAGATCGTATGGAGATACGTTACTCAACGCAATGGTTATGTGCGGAAATTACAATCAACCACTTGCTTCTCTAACTTTAAATGAGAGCAAAGAGCTTTTAAAAGAAAGGTTAGGTGCTATTATGGCATTTCAAAATAAGTCGAAAGCTACGATTGCAATGACAGCTTTTTTATCTATGGTTATGATCTTTGGTGCAGGTTTCACGGGAGCTTATGCGGCAACGACAACTAAAGCTGTTGAGATAGAGACTATAGTAGAAGATATTGAAGAAGATGAAGAAGAAACGGTTAGGGGTTCTTGGATAAATTATGATGGCTCAAAGGCATACTTCATGTTTACTCAGCAAACCTTCTATCAAGAGCCCTATCTAATTGGGATTGGCTGGAATTTGACGGAAACTAAATTTAATTCTTACCAGAACAAGGCGATAGTAAATTTAGCTTTTTATGATGTAACTGTTACTTTCAGTGACGCTTGTAAAAAGTATATTGATGATGAAGCTGTGCTTTCGTCCATTACTGAGATTTTGCAGAACATCATCACAGACTCGGAATTTTATGGAAACCCTCTTGAAAGGCCTATTATTACGAGTATTAAAAAATTATCTCGTGAAGAGATTGAGGATTTTGCAGAAGAAAGTTATGCCGGAAAAGACATTGCTCAATATGCAAGCGTTCAACCGGAATTAGATTCAGATTTGAGATTGCAACATTTAGAAAGGGCGTTTAAGGATAAAGAAATTGCTTTCTTCTCTGTTGCGTTGGAAAACGTAGACAAGTCACTTGTTGATTTAAATGCATATGCTGAAAGAGCATATAATGATAATGAAATTGCGTTTTTTTCTGTCTTGATGTCTTACTTATCAAAAGAAACCAAAATGAATTATTTGGAAAGGTCTTGGAAAGATAAGAAAATTGCTTTCTACTCGGTTTTGTCAAATCAATGAACATTTCTGAGAGGTGACTAATGAAAGCTTATCTGTCAATGTTCAAATTGCGGTTAATAAGCGGTTTGCAATATAGGGCGGCCGCATTTGGAGGGCTTGTTACCCAATTTTTTTGGGGCGCTATGTTTATTTTTATCTGTGAAGCGTTTTACAAGAGTGGGGCTCCGAATGCTATGGCTTGGAAGGACTTAGTTTCTCTCATCTGGCTGCAACAAGCCTTTCTTTCAATAATGATGCTTTATGACTGGGATGGAGAGCTTTTCGGTATGATAACGCAGGGGAATATCTCTTATGAGCTTTGCCGCCCGATTGAAATATACAATATATGGTATATCAAGCTTTTTTCAAAGAGATTGGCAAGCGCTACGCTCAGATGTTCTCCTATCATTTTGATTGGCTTTCTTATGCCATACAATTACAGGTTGTCTCTGCCTCAAAGCCCTATCTCGTTCTTACTTTTTATTATTACGTTGTTTTTAGGGCTTGCGTTAATCGTTTCAATTTCTATGTTAATTTATATTTCCGTCTTTAAAACCATGTCTCCGATAGGC
Organism: uncultured Eubacteriales bacterium; assembly: GCA_964412725.1. Classification (GTDB taxonomy): domain Bacteria; phylum Bacillota; class Clostridia; order Lachnospirales; family CAYPQA01; genus CAYPQA01. The sequence continues at coordinate 14,620 of CAYPQA010000039.1, read as the reverse complement.
TCGATGTCCTTTATTGGCTTGGTTGGAGAATTTTTCAGCGGTATGACAATTCCTGTTCCGTTTATGCCTCAATGGTTACAAAACATATGTTATGCGTTGCCGTTCAGATGGTGTGTGGATTTACCGCTACGCGTTTACTCCGGAAATATCCAGACTTATGAAGCCTTAACGGGCATTTTTGTACAGTTACTTTGGATAGTTCTATTGGTTGGCTTAGGTTCGTTCAGCATGAAAAGAGTTGTACGCACAACTGTCGTGCAAGGAGGTTGATTTATGAAACTATATTTCAAATATATTGCAATACTTCTTAAGTCACAATTGCAGTATAAATCATCTTTCTTTATGACCGTTTTTACACAATTCTTTACACCTTGTGTCTCATTGGCAGGAATTTATTTTTTATTTGACAGATTTGGTAATATAGACGGTTGGACTTTGTATGAGGTTTTATTATGTTTCGCTGTAGTGGGGTGCTGTTTTTCAATATCTACTTGTTTTGCACGGGGGTTTGATGTCTTTCCTGATATGGTAAGGAATGCGGGCTTTGACAGGATTCTTGTTCGTCCGCGAAATGAAATCTTACAGATTCTTGGATCCAGTTTTGATTTAAAGCGTTCGGGGCATTTAATTCAAGCTTTTATTGTTCTTATAATTTCTGTTACGAGCATTGATGTGCGCTGGGATATTTTTAAAGCACTCACCGTTATAAATATGGTTATTGGCGGAAGTCTTATATTCACAGGGATTTATATCTTACAAGCAACTGCGTCTTTCTGGACGATTGACAGCCTCGAAATGGCAAATATACTCACGCATGGAATGAAAGAATACGCAAGCTATCCTCTTTCGATTTTTCCAAAGTGGATAGCCAATATTTTTACATTTATTGTTCCTTTTGGAACGGTTAATTATTTACCGTTGCTATTTCTTCTGGGAAAGATTCATGGCAACTCATGGGCTTATATGTTCATTCCGCTGATTGGTGTTTTGTTTGTTTTGCCATGCCTTGCATTTTGGAGACACGGAATAAGGCATTACAAGTCTACAGGCTCATGATGGCAATCTATAAATCTTCACGAAAAAAGCGAGTCTTGCGCAGACTCGCTTTTTTCGTGAATAAACTTGATTATGTCAGTTGCATCAAATCTTCCTTTGAAACGTTGTTACAAATGGCAGATGTATAATCGTCAATCAACTGAGCTTTAAGGGCTTCTAAGCTTTCAAAGCGTTTCTCAGGGCGCAAAAAGTCATAAAAATAGACATCAATAACCTTACCATAGATGTCTTTGTCAAAGTTTATTATAAACGTTTCAATTACTGGGCTGTGCGTGTCACCGGATACTGTGGGGCGGAAACCTACATTTGTTAGGCTATCGTACTGTATGCCGTCAAGCACTGTCTTTGTTCTATAGACACCATTTATCGGAATAAGCTTGTCCGAGGTAGGGTTAACGTTTGCTGTGGGAAAGTCAAGTGTGCGTCCTATACGGTTGCCTGAGATTACTTGTCCGCGTATGAAGTAATTATGTCCCAAAAGCTTGTTCGTTAGTTTTATATTACCTGAAGAAAGCTCGTTGCGTATTTGAGACGAGCCTATTTTTTTGTGCTCGTAGGTTTCTGTTTCGATGATATGAAGTCTGTCGCCTGAAAGCATAGTCAAAAGCTCAACATTACCGGATTTGTTACGACCAAAACAATAATCTTCACCCACATATATAGCTTCATAAGATATATTATTTATAACTTGTTCATAAAATTCGTGTGCGGACAATGAGCTGACTTGCTCGTCGAAAGGATATTCATAAAAATAATCTATACCAAACCCTTCGAGAATAGATGCCTTCTCGCCGGATGTAAAAATCTTTTTAAAAGGCTTCTTTGTAAGCACGGATACAGGATGCGGCTCGAACGAAAGCACCAGAGTTTTATAGCCGCTATTCTTCGCCTGTTGTAAGAGCTTTTTATGACCTAAATGAAGCCCGTCAAAGTTGCCCAAACATATCGCGACCAAATCGTCTTTCAAAAATTCGGGCGGTTCCTTTTGATTAATGTATATCATAATATCACCTCCGGCTTTAGAAAGCCTTGGTTTATGCTGTATAATCCGATTGTCTTGCCGTTTTCATTCTTGGCCAAGAAAGTTGTCTGCGAATTGTCGTAGTCACCTTTTATGAACGAAAGATTTATCTTATTGCCGTTTTCGATGAACTTGCTTGCTTCGCTTGATATGATTATTGTAGGATAGTTCAAAAAACGTTCAACCGGTTCCAAGTATTGCTGTCCGTCTGCAACTCTTTGTTTTAACTCGGACAGAGTTATTGCTTCATTTATAGTAAAAATACCGGACGCTGTGCGTTCAAGGCTTTCCATACACGACGGCATTCCTAGCCTTGCGCCTATGTCCTCAGACAAGGTACGTATATATGTTCCCTTTGAACAATGTACAAGAATTGTTGCGGTTGTATCGGTACAATTTTCTAACTTTATGTCAAAAATTTCAATCTGTGCGGGTTTTCTTTCAATGCTGATGCCCTGTTGCGCAAGCGTATAAAGCCTTGTTCCGTTCACCTTCTTTGCAGAATACATCGGGGGAGTTTGCTCCTGCTTACCTATAAAGGTGGGGAGTATATCGCTCAGAGCTTTACTGTCTAACCTACATTCAGACGTAGCAATAATATTGCCCGTTATGTCCTGTGTATCCGTTTTAAGCCCGAATCGTATGGTGGCTCGGTAGGTCTTATGCGTATTCATAAAATAATCGGACAGCTTTGTGGCACGTCCAACGCATATGGGCAAAACACCTGTTGCAATAGGGTCAAGGGTTCCCGTATGCCCTACACGTTCGCCACGTCCGATAAGCTTTCGGACAATACAGACAACATCAGAGGAGGTAAAGTCTTGCTCTTTATTTATGATAATTATTCCTGTCATATTAAAACCTCCCCGGACATTTCTTCATCAAATGATTTTTTAATTTCGTCCAAAACAATCGAAACTGCGCTTTGCATGTCGGTTGTAAGGCTTGCTCCCGCGGCTAAGTGATGTCCCCCGCCGCCGAACTTGGATGCTATCGCTGAAACATTAAGACGTCTTGAACGTAAGCTTACCTTAACCTCGCCAGGTTTCTTTTCGCTTTTGTCATACACAAGCATAGATACTTGAACGCCTCTTATACCCAGTATATATTCGACTACCCCGTCCAAGTCCTTGTAGGTTGCGCCACAGTCCGCATAGTCTTGACTTGTTAGCGTTGTATAGGCTATAGGATACTGGGGGTCTATTGTGGTCTTCTCTATAGTACGAGAAAGAATTTTCGTTTCAGGTAACGAATGACGAAACATAAGCTCGTTATAGACATCGTTAAAGTCAATGTGCTCAATGATTTCAGCGGCCGCAAGAAGAGTGGATTTTTTCGTAGACGAGTGGCGAAAGCCTCCGGTGTCCGAAACAAGCGCCGCATAAATTGCAGTATAGATATTCTTATCCGGCACTACAGGAAGGTGCTTAATCAAATTAAACACCAATTCACCGGTTGATGAAGCCTCACGGTCTACATAGTTGAGGTGACCGTAAAGCTTTTCGGCGATATGGTGGTCTATGCAAATTCGCATACGCGCACGCTTAAAAAGCTTTGACGGCCTACCCATGCGGTCTGGAATCGCACAGTCCAAGGATACAAATACATCCGGATTTAAGCTACTATATTCGTCTTTATATATCAGCTCGCGTCCAGGAATCACATTATACTTAGGGCTATACTCCTCCAAAAGCACATAAACAGGCTTACCCATAAGCCTTAAAGCGGATGCCAAGGCTAGGCATGAGCCTATGGCATCGCCGTCGGGGTTGGTGTGGCCTGATAACACAACATTTTCGGCATTTTTAAGTGCGTCTGCAATTTCATGGACAATTTCAAGATTCTCGGCGGTCATTCTTTATTACCTCATCAATAATCTTGGACATACGTTGGTTTATTTCCAAGTCCTCGTCAAGAACAAACTTAAGCTCGGGCGTATTACGCAGGTTTATGCGCGCGGCCAGTTCTTTACGAATAAAGCCGCTCGCATTTTTCAATCCTTCCATAACACCTTGCTTTTCTTCTGAACTACCCAGAATACTTACATAAATCTTACAAAGCTTCAAATCATTTGTTGTATCAACCTTTGTAACCGCACATAGTGACGCGATTCTGGGATCCTTGCATTCCGAGCGTATAATCTCTGCAACTTCTCTCATAATTTCGTCATTTATTCTTACAAGCCTGTTTTTATTAGGCATACAATCTACCTTCCATTTTCATTTCTTTATCTTTCGATTTCTTCCATAACAAAGGCTTCTACACGATCGCCTTCTTTAATGTCATTGAATTTGTTGAACAAAATTCCGCACTCATAACCGGCATTGACTTCCTTTACGTCGTCTTTGATACGTTTGAGGGTGTCGATGGTGCCTTCGTATATGACCTTGCCATCACGGGTTATTCTGACCTGTGCATTTCTTGTGATCTTACCGTCGGTTATATAAGAACCGGCTATTGTGCCAATGCCGGAGGCCTTGAACAATTGCCTAATTTCTGCGTGTCCGAGAACCTTCTCCTTGAAAACGGGGTCAAGCAAGCCCTTCATAGCCGCGGTCATGTCCTCAATCGCATTATAGATAACACGATAGAGCCTTATATCAACCTTTTCAAGCTCTGCAACAGCCTTTGATGCCGCTTCGGGGCGAACATTAAAGCCAATGACAATGGCATTTGAGGCGGATGCAAGCATAACGTCTGTTTCGGTTATAGCACCGACACCGCTGTGGATGATACGTATGCGTACTTCGCTGTTTGAAAGTCGCTCAAGACTATTCTTGACGGCTTCGGCCGAGCCTTGAACGTCAGCTTTTACAACGATATTCAAATCCTTAACGTTACCGGCTTGAATTTGGCTGAACAAGTCGTCTAAAGAAACCTTTTGCGGTGTAGCTCTGAGCAATTCTTCACGGCTCTTTGACGCAAGACTTTCTGCAACGGAGCGAGCTTGCTTGTCGCTTACGGCTACGTTAAACGCGTCGCCAGCCTTTGGAACGTCCGAAAGACCAAGAATCTCAACAGGCATTGAAGGACCTGCTGACTTAACGGCCAAGCCTTTGTCATCCATCATTGCGCGGATACGCCCGAAAGCTCCACCCGCAACAACATAGTCACCTACATTAAGCGTACCGTCTTGTACAAGTACAGTAGCAACAGGGCCGCGTCCTTTGTCCAAAAGGGCTTCGATAACCGTACCCCTTGCACGCTTGTTGGCGTTTGCCTTTAATTCCTTCATCTCAGATACAAGGATGATCATTTCAAGCAAGTGGTCTATACCGGTTCTCTTTGTTGCAGAAACAGGCACAGAGATAATGTCGCCGCCCCAGTCTTCAACAAGGATGCCATGTTCGGTAAGCTCTTGCTTAACCCTGTCTGGGTTTGCATTAGCCTTGTCTATCTTGTTAATTGCAACGATTATATCAACGTTTGCGGCTCTGGCGTGGTTGATAGCCTCTATAGTCTGCGGCATAACACCGTCATCGGCTGCAACAACAAGTATTGCTATATCTGTAACTTGCGCTCCGCGCATACGCATAGCTGTAAAAGCTTCGTGGCCTGGTGTATCAATAAATGTTATAGGCTTTCCGTCGATAGAAACCGTGTAAGCGCCAATATGCTGGGTTATACCACCGGCCTCGGACGTTGTAACAGAAGTTGAACGGATTGAATCCAAAAGAGAAGTTTTGCCATGGTCAACGTGACCCATAACAACCACAACAGGAGGGCGATGTTGTTTCAAATCGTCGCTTTCATTTTCCTCTTTGAAGTTTTCCTCTAAAATATCAATTTCTTTGAGTGGCTCAAAGTCATATTCATATTCCATACAAACGTTTGCAGCAGTCTCAAAATCTATCTCTTGGTTAAGCGTAAGCATCTTGCCTTGCTTCATAAGAAGTTTAACAATCTCGCCGCCGCTCTTTTTAAGCAATTCTGCAAGTTCCTTAACAGTCATAACAACCGGTAATTGTATAGGCAATGTGGGAAGTTGAGGTTCTGGTTTCTTAAACTCGCGCTTTGGCGGCTCAGGCTTCGGAATAGGCTTTAGGGTGGGCTTTTTCTGCTTGCCGCGCTCTTGCTTGACCTCCGGCTTATCCTTCTGCTGACTGTCACGCTTTCTGCGGCTTAAGTCGATTTCCTCACGTACAGGCTGTAAGACCTGCACCTTTGAGCCGCCGGGTTTGTTACCACCCGGCTTATTACCACCTGGCCTATTCTGGCCGCCCGGGCGATTCCCGCCTGACTTGTTGCCTTGGCCTTTGTTGCGGTTATAGTCATCGTCCTTTTGCATTGGCCTATCCTTGTTAAACCCACCCTGGCCGCCGCCTTGCCTTTGCTGGCTTTGTTGTTGACCTTGACCTTGGTATGGGCGGTTTTCTGACCTTTGCTGCGGATTGCGTTGCTGATTATACGGAGGGCGCTGACCTTGACCTTGATACTGGCCTTGGTTTTGACCTTGGTATTGTTGACGGTTATCAGGTCTTTGTCCTCTGTCTTGATATCTGTTCTCACCTGAACGATTCTCATGTGGACGGCTCTCATTTGAACGATTTTCGCTTGAACGGTTCTCGTTCCTATGATTTTCATTAGACCTGTTTTCCTGTGGCCTATTATCTCTTCTCATATCTCTTTGGCCCTGATTTTGACCTTGACCATATCTTTGTTGCTGACCTTGTTGGCCTTGTTGGTTTTGATTATTTTGTTGATACGGTTGCTTCGGCCTCTGTTGCTGTTGATTGCTGCGTTGTTGACTATTACGCTGTTGATTGTTCTGCTGATTTTGTTGACTCTGCTGATTCTGTTGTTGACCTTGTTGATGATTTTGTTGTGGTCTTTGTTGATGACTTTGTTGGTTTTGTTGCTTTGGCTGTTGTTGCGGTTGCGGTTTTGGCGGCGCAAACCCTTCCTTTAATTTCTGTACAATTTCGTCCTCTATGCCGCTTGACGCAGTTTTCCCTGTAATACCCATTTCCTCCAATCGGGTCAGTATCCTTTTATTTTCAATACTAAGTTGTTTGGCTAACTCATAAACTCTTGTTTTGGGCATCAGCCCACCTCCGTTTCACTCTGTTCCAATAACCTGTCTGCAAAGCCTTTGTCCGTTATGGCAAGCGTTACGCGGTTTTCCTTGCCTATGGCTTGGCTTAAGGATTGTCTGTCAGCCAATACCAACACTTTGACATTGTAAAAAAACGCTTTGTTTTCAAATTTCTTTTTCGTGTTATCTGATGCGTCGCTGGCAATGATAATAAGTTTTGCGTTGCCGTTTTGCAGTGCTTTTTCGCACGAATATTCGCCTGCACAAAGCTTTCCGGATTTTTGAGCAAGGCTAAGTAAAGATATCAGCTTTCTATCCATAGCAATAAGTTTTCGTATACCTCCTTAGGCACAGCAGTTTTAAACGAACGTTCAAGGCCGCGAGCCTTTGCGGCTTTTTTTATGCATTCAGCATTGGGGCACAAATATGCTCCGCGGCACTGTGATTTTTTAGAATTATCTATTGTAAAAGACGTTTTACCGTCTGTATCGTTCTTTATAATGCGAATGAGATTTTCCTTATCTATAAGTGTTTGACAGCCGACGCACTTCCTTTGTGGCTTATGCCTCGTCTTCGTCATCGTATTCATCGTCATACTCATCATACCCATCATCGTCATATTCGTCATCGTAATCATCGTCTGTGTAATCTTCGTCTTGATAGTCTTCATCCGCGTAATTGTTGCGATTGTTTTGCTTAGGAGGCTGTAAATAATCTTCAGGTTCTACAAAATCCTCGCCCGCACTCTCACTTCTAATGTCGATTTTAAAGCCCGTGAGCTTTGCAGCAAGACGTACATTCTGACCTTCTTTACCGATAACAAGTGAAAGCTGATTGTCCGGAACAAGCACCTTTGCACTTCTTTCACCTGAGATTTTTATGGCTAAAACCTGTGCGGGTGAAAGTGCAGAAACAATATAAGACTTTGGATCATCACTCCACGAGATAACATCAATTTTTTCGCCGCCTAACTCTTTAACGACGACATTGATACGGTGTCCGTTGTGACCAACGCAGGAACCAATTGGGTCGATATCCTTATCCTTGCTGTGAACTGCAATTTTTGTACGGCTTCCGGCTTCTCTCGCAACAGAGCGAATTTCAACTATACCGTCATTAATTTCGGGAACTTCCTGTTCAAGAAGTTTTTTGACAAGCTCGGGATGTGTACGAGAAAGATTTATAACGGGGCCTTTCGAGGAACGCTTAACCTCTGTCACATAGAACTTCTTTCTTTCGTTAAAGCGGTATGTTTCACCCTGAATTTGTTCGTTCGCGGGTAAAACAGCGTCGATTTTACCCAAAGCAACGATGATATTCTTCTTTTCCGAGCGTTGGATGATACCTGTAACTACTTCTTTTTCTTTTGTTATATATTCGTTAAACAAAATATCGCGTTCGGCCTCTCGAAATTTTTGCACAACAACCTGTTTAGCAGTTTGTGCGGATATGCGTCCGAAATCCCTTGGTGTAACCTCCGTTTCAACGCAGTCCATAAGCTCGTAATTAGGATTTAATTTCCTTGCGTCCTCAAGCTTAATTTGGTTATGGATATCCGTAACCTCCGTTACAACTATTCTTTGCGAAAAAACCTTAACCGCACCCGTAGCCCTGTTCATATCAACACGCACATTTTGGGACGAGCCGAAATGTTTTTTGCATGCCGAGATAAGCGAGGTCTCTATGGCCTCGAAAATGAGCTCCTTGTCAATGCCCTTTTCTTTAGCCACTTGGTTTAGAGCCTCGATTAACTCATTTGTTTTACTCATTTGGATTTTCCCTCCCCTTTCCATACAAATGCCTGCTTACATAGTGCAACAGAAGACTTTTCAAAAGACATCACTTGGTCGTCACACTTAATGGAAATAACACCATCGGCTAAGCCCAGAAGCTCGCCTTGAAATATTTTTTGCCGATTAATGGGCTTATAAAGCTTAATGTCAACCAGTGAGCCTTTATACTTTTCATAGTCTGAATCCTTTTTAAGCGGCCGTTCAATACCGGGGGAGCTAACCTCAAGGATATAGGGTTGCTCGATAGGGTCTTCGACATCAAGGATTTTTTCAAGGCGTCTGCTTACAAATTCACAATCGTCTATAGAAACGCCGCCGTCCTTATCTATAAAGATACGCAAAAAATAATTATGCCCTTCTTTAACAAATTCTAAATCAAACAATTCGCATTCGGCTTCTTTAAGAATATCTTGCAAAAAACCGGACACCTTGTTTAATAATTCGCTCAATTAAATCACCGCTTTCATAAAAAAATTCAAAGTCCGCATAAAAAGATAAGAGTGGGTTAACCCACTCTTAACATCAACTACTATCAGTTTAACACAAGTCTTGGAATTTTGCAAGGAAAAATTCCAAGTAAACGAATAAAAACAAAAGACTTACAAATGATAAACATTAGGGCAATGTATATCCATTGTCTTAAACTTAAAATTGGGGGAGAATTTATGCAGCTTAAAATAGGTATTATAGGAGCGGGCATGGCTTGGGAAAAGCTTCATTACCCAGCTTATACGCGTTTGGAAGATAAATTTGCTATAACTGCAATTTGTGATACAGATATTGAAAAGGCAAAAAAGGCCGCGGATATGGTTCGTTTGCCTCATTCTCGTGCGTTCGACGATGCAGACAAGATGATGAGTACGGTAGAAATGGATGCTGTAGACGTTATGGTTCCAATATCCGATAATTATAACGTTGCAAAACAAGCTATTTTGAAGAACAAACATGTTATTGCAGAAAAACCGCTTGCATCCACAACTTCGGCAGCTAAGGAGCTTATCAAGCTTAGCAAAAAAGTAAAGCTTTTGGTGGCCGAGAATTATCGTTACGATGAGGAAAACAATATAATTAAAAAGCTTCTTGAAGATCGAACCATAGGCAATGCGTTATTCTTCATTGACAACAACGTTACGGAGTTTACCAAGGATATGTTAAAGGATTCGTTTGCGGCTAAGGAATGGAGACAGCATCCAAGTTTCCACGGCGGTATCTTCTTGGACAGCGCAGTCCATCACATCGCACGCCAACGTTTCCTGTTTGGTGATGCTCAGTCCATCAGCGCTCACGGAAGGCATACCGATATAGACGCTTGCCCTTATTCTTGCATAAACGCAATGCTTTCGTTTAACAACGACATCGTAGGCCACTATATATACTGCTGTATTTCAAAAGAAACACAAGCACCTTTGGTAGGTTTTCGTATATTCGGTACAGACGGCGAAATATATCTTGAGGACAAGAACTGCGGATTCGTAAACCTTTCGATTAAAACCACAGGCGAGCACCAAGCCATACCATATAAACCTAATGAGGGTTATTATAACGAATTGTTGAATTTTTATAATGCTGTTGTAAAAGATACAACGATAATCTCCACGCCCGAAAAGGAACTCGGAGATATCGAAACAGTTATGGAAATCCTAAAATCTGCCGAAAAACCCGGCGGGTTTAAACTAAAGAGAGCATAAATAAACCAAAAGAAAGGGCTATAGCAAGATTCTGCTATAGCCCTTTGATATTCTGTGAATATTTTAACAGTTTGGTAAAAAACTTTAAGCACAGTTGAATAAAGGTCTTTTACGAAGTATAATCATCTTAAAAAATAAATTTCATGATAGCCTCTCTTTTTTTGAATAAAAATTAAGAGGATTTTGTCAGGGCTGTTATTTATACTTTAATTGTTGGGAGATGATGAGATGGAATGGATTCAGAATCTAAATAAAGCAATAAACTATATCGAAGAACATTTAACAGATGAAATCGACCTTAATGAACTTGGGAAGATAGCAGGTTGTTCCGGATTTCATTTTCAGAGAATGTTCTCTTATATGGCTGAAATTCCGCTTTCGGAGTACATTCGCAAAAGAAAAATGTCTTTGGCGGCTATAGATTTGCAAAACGGCGAAAAGGTTTTGGATGTGGCGCTGAAATTTGGCTATGATTCACCCACAGCTTTTAACCGTGCATTCAAAAGTGTGCATGGATTTCCACCGTCAAATGCAAAATCCAAAGGAGTAAGACTGAAAGCTTTCCCTCCCATCAGCTTCAAATTAATAATTAAAGGAGAGGCTGAAATGAATTACAGGATTGAGAAAAAAGAATCTTTTCGCATTGTAGGTGTAAGTGAGCATTATGATTTTAATATTGAAGAAAACTTTGGAAAAATCCCACTATTTTGGCAGAAAACAGCAATGGAGGGCACTATACCGAAAATCCTTGCTCTTATGAATCAGATGCCTATTGGACTTTTAGGCGTTTCTACGTGTATGGACGGTAAAAACTTTAACTATTATATTGCAGTTTCATCAAACCAGGCCACACCTGAAGGAATGAGCGAATATATTATACCATCGTGTACGTGGGCAATATTTGAGTGCATAGGCGCTATACCTCACGCAATTCAAAGCTTACAAAAACGGATTATAACGGAATGGCTACCTACTTCTGGCTATGAATATGCAAATGCACCTGATATTGAGGTTTATTTTGACGGTGACCAGTCTTCGGATGACTATAAATGCGAAGTTTGGCTACCGATTATGAAAAAATAAGGAGTACTCTATGGTTCATGTTGTTTATTGCAATGATAAGGAAAAAGAGTTGGAGAAAATAATGTCGGGTGAAAAAACTATGGTGGTCCGTGGAGCGGCAGGACGTAAAATTCCCCATAGTCGAGTTTTTGAGGGCGAAACTCTGTATTTTATGAAAAAAGGTACTGCAAAGATAACTGCGAAAGGAACAGTTGAAAGCGTTCAGAACTTTGTTAAGCTTTCGGATAATGAAATAGTTGAAAAGCTTGAGGCAAATCAGAAACGTCTACAATTATCCGATAATCAGAAAGAACGCTGGCACAAAAAATGCCTTATTCTTGTAGGCTTTAAAGATGTAGAGCAAATCTCACCCCTAGATTTTGATCATCAAGGAAATATGGACGATTGGCTTATTATAGAGAAAATAGAAGATGTTCTGGTTGGTACAAGCATACCGTTTAACTACGAAAAGTCAAAGTTTTAAAGATAAGTGCCATAAAATTATAAAAAACGGTTCATTTGATAGGGTTGACCCTAACAAATGAACCGTTTTTGGTTTATACATTTACATCTTTTTAAAAAACTTCCTTGTTGTCATAACCTGTGCCATAGCCGCAACTATAGTTTCGTTTGGCTCAAAGACTATCTTTTGCTTTTTGCCCTTGTAGCTTGCAAGAAAGACATATGTGTTGTCTTTGATTTTACCGGAGGAATAGTCTTTTGTTTCAGATGCGGAATTAAAGTCGTTTGAGTGCATTTTATCGTTGATATGAGCGCAAACCTCAAAGCTTCTTGCGTCACCTGTGAAAAGTCTTTTGCGTCTTGTGCGTCCGTAGATAACGTCAATGTCCAGCTCGCCGTTAGTGTAAATATATTCGTATTCGCGGTTAAGAGTTGAGAGGAAATAATATGTTCCGAATACAGCGGCTGCAATGACATAAATCGCAAATTGGGCAAGAACCGCAAAGCTCGCAAAAGCAACAATAACGTTTAAAACAATCAATCCAGTGCGGATAAGCGCATCTCTTGTAGTAGGTTCTTTTTTGACTATCTGTTCCTTGAAAATATCTCCCATTAGTACCTCCTATTCACTATCCTTTAGTATTTTCTTTGTGTCAACATCAACGAGTATAAGGTCGTCTCCAACCTGTTTTATAGATTTCCAAGAGACTTTGTACTCCTGTTCACGTCCGAAAACGCCCAAAACCTTGCCGGGTGCCGGAATTATAACTTCCTTCACACAACCTTCTTCGATGTCAATGCACACATCGCTTATAAACCCGAGACGTTTACCGTCCTTAATATTTATGACTTCTTTCTGGCGCATATCATAAAATCTAACCATAAAAACCCCCGCAAATACGTTATAATAGAAGTATATGCGGAAAAACAAAACCTATAACAAATTAATGCCTTTGGCCTCAGATTGTCTTAAAATATCATCGCTCCATAAGGAGGCTTGAACCTCACCAATATGTGTTTTGTTTAAGAAAAACATGCAAATTCGAGATTGACCTATACCGCCGCCAACGGTTAAAGGTAGCTTGTTTTCGAGTATGGCCTTGTGAAAAGGCAATTCTGTCCTTTCTGTGCATCCTGCGATTTCAAGCTGAGTTTGCAGACTTTTTTTGTCAACCCTTATACCCATAGAGCTTACCTCAAATTCGCGTTCAAGAGGCGGATACCAGAAAAGTATATCACCGTTCAGTTGCCAGTCATCATAGTCCGGAGCGCGTCCGTCATGAGGCTCACCGTTTTTAAGCTTATCTCCTATTTTCATAACAAAAACAGCCTTCTTGTCTCGGCAAATTGCACGTTCCCTTTCTTTTGAAGATAAGTCCGGGTAAAGCTCCAAAAGCTCGTCGGATGTAATAAAAAAGATCTCCGGCGGCAAGAAGGCTTCAAGAGCCGGATAATGTTTTCTTACCTCATTCTGAGTTTCCAAAAACACATCATATATGCCCTTGATCGTAGCCTTAAGATATGCCTCATTGCGTTCGTCCTTTGACAAAACACGCTCCCAGTCCCATTGGTCAACATATATGGAGTGCAATTCATCCATATCCTCGTCACGCCTAATCGCGTTCATATCTGTGTACAAGCCTTCACCGTATGAAAAACCGTAGCGAGATAACGCGAGCCTTTTCCATTTAGCCAAGGAATGGACAATCTCCGCATTTTTATGTAACGCTTTAACCTCAAAACTTACAGGACGTTCAACACCGCTTAGATTGTCGTTTAAACCCGTTTCCGGCAATACAAAAAGCGGGGCTGAAACACGCGTCAAATTAAGCTTTTCGGCAAGTTGTCTTTCAAAAAAATCCTTAATAAGCTTTATTCCAACCGCAGTTTCTCTGATACCAAGTACTTGAGACAAATAAACCACCTCGATATATAAAATTTATATAGTTTATAACAACCTGACCTTAACACCGTTACGCTTAAGAAAGTTCTTTATTTCAGAAATGGTGTATTCTCCGTAATGAAGCATGGAGGAAACTAACGCGGCGTCGGCGCGCCCGTCTGTGAGTACTTCAAGAATGTGCTGCGGCGTGCCTCCTCCGCCTGAAGCAATGACAGGTACGGGTACAGCCTCCGAAATAGCTTTTGTAAGAGGGATGTTAAATCCTTGCTTTGTACCGTCTGCATCAATGGAATTAACAACAATTTCACCGGCTCCGAGTTCACAGCCGCGTTTTGCCCACCATATCGCATCAATGCCCATCGCCTTGCGTCCTCCGTTTATAACAATCTCATAACCCGAAGGAATGGATTCTGTCTTTTCAACATTTTTGACATCCATAGACAAGACAGTGCACTGCACGCCGAAAGCATTGGACAATTCCGAGATTAAATTCGGATTTAAGACAGCCGCTGAATTTACATTGATTTTCTCCGCTCCTGCAAGCCGCACTTTGTTGCAATCCTCTAAAGTGCGCAAACCTCCACCCACAGAAAAAGGAAT
>CAYPQA010000038.1:0-19979 GCA_964412725.1 uncultured Eubacteriales bacterium | reverse complement strand
AACCATGCCCTCTAATATAAATTTTAAAAGCGACACACACGTGTATACCATGCAGGTATATGTTAAGATTTTCTTTAGATAAGACAGTTTAGATGTTTTCATTTCCCAGACCTCCTTCCAATAAGTGTTTCATATAATTATAAAATTCTTTTTTATACTTTCTATTCACAACAACACTTTCATCGTTTTCCAAAACAACAATCATCCTCATCTGAATATCCGATTTTATTTCCTTTATTCTGTAAACATTCAGAACCATAGATTTGCTTATTCTCACATAACCCATCGAGCCAAAACGCTCTAAAATATCTCTCAGATTAAAGTCAACGTTATACACGCAAGCTGACAGATAAGCAAAGCATTTCCTGTCCACAATTTCAAAATAAAATATATCCCGTGGGCTTAGAATGACTTGGACCTTGTCGCTCTTTCCTATGATCTTCTTGTCCTCAGACAAGTAATTAAGCAACCCGGTTATTTCCGCATCTATGTCTTTATAGTAGATATCAACCCGACTTTCTTCAATATTTTCATTGTGAAATTTGTTGACTATCATACCTTCACCTCCTTAAGAGCCTGATACAATAGTTGCTGCTTGGGCTGTCAACGCTGCACAAACCATTGATGTCAATGTGATGATTGAAATGACTAACTTTTTCAAATAATAATCACTTCTTCAATTGTGGAATTTTTTTATATAATACAATGGATCTTTTAAAGTTTCAACATATCATTTAATCCCTTGACCGATAGCAAAAAATGGTTATAATATTCTGTGTATAGTTCTAAAGAAAAATTCAGTTGGAAATTTCCAGCAAAAGGGGTTGGGCAATGGCTATAAAGGTTGGAATTGACATCGGAGGTAGTACAACAAAGATTATCGGCATAGAAGGGAGTACGAAGTTTTCACCGATGATGGTTAAAGCAAACGACCCTATAGCGTCGCTTTACGGTGCGTTTGGCAAATTTGTTAATGCGCACAATCTTTCGTTGGATATGGTTGAAAGCATCATGGTTACTGGAGTTGGCTCTTCTTTTGTGGATAAATCCATTTATGGGCTTAAAACAAACAAGGTTGAGGAATTCCTCGCTATAGGCTTGGGCGGGCTTAAATTATCGGGTTTGGAGAGCGCGTTGATTGTAAGCCTCGGAACTGGTACGGCCATCGTGCGTGCTGACGAAAAAATAACCCACTTGGGCGGTACGGGTGTGGGTGGTGGCACGATTTTGGGACTGGCTTCACGTATGCTAAACATTCGCGACATAGACTCTATAATCCAAACCGCAGAAGGCGGCGATCTGAGCAAGGTTGATTTGCTTGTGTCGGATCTTTCGAAGGACGTTCTACCCAATTTGCCTCCACACACAACCGCTTCAAATTTCGGAAAGCGCAATGATTTGGCATCGTCCAGCGATGTTGCTTTGGGCATATTTAATATGGTTTTCCAAACCATAGGCATGACTTCCATATTTGCAGCGCGTGCAAACAAATGCAAAGACATTGTGCTTATAGGCAATCTCACAACGATACCCTATTGCAAGAGCATATTTAAGGAACTCGGAGAGCTGTTCAACTTTAATTTTATCATTCCCGAATATGCTGAATATGGAACGGCCATGGGTGCGGCTTTGATTGGCGAACAAAATTTATAATTTACAAATTTACGGAGGAGAAGATTATGAAATACTTTTTAGACAGTGCAAAGCTTGATGAAATCAAATATGCTTACGAGAGCTGGGGCATAGACGGCGTTACTACAAACCCCAAGCATATTATGTTAAGCGGACTGCCTTTTTTGAAAGCAATTGATACAATTGCAGACTGGACACAAAAACAAGGCTTGGTGGGTATAGAAAAGTTCCCTGTTTCGGTTGAGATAAACCCTCATTTGGACAAATGGGAGGACATGGTCTCCGAGGCTAAGAAAATTGCGCCTATATCCCCTAACTTTGTTATAAAAATCCCCTGTACAGAACAAGGTCTTATAGCTGCAAAAAAGCTTGAGGAAGAACATATAAGAACAAATGTAACGCTTGTCTTTTCGCCGTCGCAGGCTATTGTGCCCGGAAAAATCGGTGCAAAGTTTGTTTCTCCTTTCGTGGGTTGGAAGGAAAGTTCGGGCGAAGACAGTGATTATATTGGCAAAATTGTGGAAATCTATAATGTATACGGCTTTGAAACGGAGATTATCGTTGCGGCTTTGCGCACCGGGAAACAAATTGCGGATGCCGCACTTATGGGCGCGGACATTGTTACCTGCGGCTTGGCCGTATATCAGGACAGCTTTAAACATCCTTTCACCGATTACGGCATAGGCGTTTTCAAGAAGGCTTGGGATGACACCGCTAAGGAATGATATGAGAATAAAAATCTTAGGTATGCCTGTTGATGACATAAGCTTTGAAGGGGCTTTAACCAAGCTAGATGAATTTCTTAAATCCGACACCAACCATATGGTCTTCACACCAAACCCAGAGTTTGTTATGGCCGCAAGGGAAGACGCGGAGTTTATGGAAATTGTCAGCAAGGGGGATTTGATAGTGCCGGACGGCATAGGGCTTGTGCTTGTATCCAGTCTTAAGGAACGTGTGGCAGGTATGGACTTGTTTCCAGAGCTTTTTAAAAGGCGCAAGGACATAAGTGTCTATCTTCTTGGCAGCAAGCCCGGCGTTGCCGAAATTGCGGCCAAAAAGCTTAAAGAGATATATGGCACCAATGTTGTAGGGACATGGCATGGGTATTCCTTAGCCGAGGATGAGGAACGCATTGTGGCGGATATTAAAGCAAAAAAGCCCGATGTGCTTTTGGTTGGGCTTGGTATGGGAAAGCAAGAAAAGTGGATATACAATCATAAAGACTTGCCCGTCAAAATTAGTTCCGGTATAGGTGGTGTTATTGACCACTTTGCGGGTGTTATGAAACGTGCGCCACAGATTTTCATAAAGCTTCGTCTCGAATGGTTCTACAGGCTTATAAAATATCGCCGCTTTCAGAGAATGGCAAAGTTGCCCGTCTTTTTGGTTTTGGCATTGCTTGAGCGGTTTACCTCAAAAAATTAAGGATGGTGTTATGCGTACTTTAATTAAGAATGGCTTTGTTGTGGATCCGCTGTCCGGGGTTTCGGGAAAGCTTCACGTGTGCTTGCAGGATGGGCTTGTTGAAGGCGTTTGCGAACGCTTTGAAGGGGACTATGATGAGGTTTTTGATGCTGAGGGTATGATTGTTTGCCCGGGCTTTGTAGACTTGCATGTGCACTTGCGTGACCCGGGGTTCACTCACAAAGAAGACATTGCATCAGGTGCAAGGAGCGCGGCCTTGGGAGGTTTTTCAACAATCTGCGCTATGCCAAACACACAGCCTGCAATGGACAGCTTGGAGACTTTGGAATACGTTGTTGACAAAGCAAAAGATGTGTTTGTAAAGGTTCTGCCGATAGGTTGTATAACGGTTTCTCAAAACGGCAAGGAACTTACAGACTTTGAAAGTCTTAAAAAACTTGCGTGTGCATTTAGTGACGACGGTAAGACTGTAATGGACGAGGCGGTTATGAGACGTGCGTTTGAAAAGGCCGCAGAGCTTGACTTGCTTATAATGTCTCATTGTGAGCCTGAGAACGAGATTGTGAAACGAGATATAGAGCTTGCAAAACAAACTAATGCAAGGCTTCATATCTGCCATGTAAGCACCAAAGAAAGCGTGGAGCTTGTTCGTGAGGCTAAAAGGCAGGGGGCACGAGTTACGGCTGAGGCAACGCCGCATCATTTTTCGCTTTGCGACGAGGACGTCATAGACGAAGAAATCCCGAAAGGTTACTTCAAGATGAGCCCACCATTGCGAAGTCGTGAGGATATGGAGGCTGTACGCCGAGGTCTTGCGGACGGAACCATTGATGCAATTGCGACAGACCATGCCCCGCACGCGGACTTTGAAAAGGAACCATACGAAATTGCCGCAAACGGTATAATCGGACTTCAAACTGCGTTGCCGTTGAGCCTACGTCTTGTTGATGACGGTGTACTCACCCTGTCTCAAATGGTTGAGAGGTTAAGCACGAAACCATCTGAGATTTTGGGTATGAAACGAGGCATTCTTAAAGGTCATCCCGCAGACTTGGTTATTTTAGACAGAAATGCGCAATATAAGATTACAAGAGATTTATTCGCTTCAAAAAGCACAAACAGCCCATTTATCGGTCAAACGGTCAAGGGTAAAGTAGTTAGACTATATGTTAATGGAGGATATTTATATGAGTAATAATGAAATTGCAAATCCCGCACCGCTCGGTCTTTTGGGTTTTGGTATGACCACAGTTTTATTAAACTTGCATAATGCGGGCATAATCCCGCTTTCGGCTGTTATAATCGGCATGGGCGTTGCTATGGGTGGGCTTGCTCAGATTCTTGCGGGCTTGTTTGAATTCCGCAAAAACAACCTGTTTGGCGCAACCGCATTCACAGCTTACGGTCTTTTTTGGTGGTCACTGGTTTTAATCTGGATGAATCCGTTCGGTGAAAAAAGTGCGGCCGCGGATGCAAAATCTATGGGTTTCTACCTTTTGATCTGGGGCATTTTTACATTCTTTATGTTTATAGGAACGCTTAAGCATAATAAGGCTACTCAATTTGTGTTTGGTTCCCTCACCTTGCTTTTCTTCCTACTTGCAGCAGGGGACTTCACACACAACGAAACAATTACGACCATTGCGGGCTTTGAAGGCATAATCTGCGGTTCAAGCGCAATTTACACGGGACTTGCACAAATCATTAACAACGAATATAAAAAGACTATCCTGCCACTTTAGTGAATAGAAACATATAAAATGGAGGTTTACTATGTCAAAGGTTGCGGTTATTTTTAAATCAAAATACGGAAGTACACAGAAGTATGCGAAGTGGATTGCGGATGCACTTAAAGCGGATTTAATCCCACACAGGCATGCTGAAAGAGCTTTGAAAGAAAACGATTATGACACGTTTGTCTATGGCGGCGGACTTTATGCCTATTCGATAAACGGTATTTCGCTTGTCAAAAAGCACTCCGACAAGATGGGTAAAAAGAAACTTGTAATCTTTGCTGTTGGTGCGGGAGGGGACGATCCAAAGCTTTCGGAGGCTGTGAAGGATAAGAACCTCAAAGCCCTGCCTAACCATGATTTTTATTTGTTCAGGGGTTCATTCGACTATGGAAGGCTTTCGATGCCTGATAAACTCATAATGCAAGCCTTTAAGCAGATGTCAAAGAGCCAAGACAGTCAAGCTGTAAAGGAAATCATTGATGCTTTTTCAACACCTCAGGACTGGTGCCGTAGGGAATATATCCTTCCTCTTGTGAAGAGCCTGAAATGAGAGTGGTGCTTGTTACCGGCTCATCCTCCGGTATAGGAAAAGCCATTGCACAAAGGTTCTTGCTTGACGGCGACTGTGTTTTTGTAAACGGCGCAAATGATTCGGAATCACTTTGTAATGTACACAAAGATGCGCACCCGATTCTTTGCGACGTTTCTGATTATGAAAGCACAAGCCTTATGTTTGATAAAATAACCGCTGTTGCGGGCCCTATAGATGTGCTGGTTAATAATGCCGGCATATCTTTTTTTGGGCTTTTCTCGGACATGTCACCAAAGGAATGGCAACGGATTATGGATGTAAACTTCAACTCTGTGCTTAACTGCACACACTTGGCTCTGCCCTCTATGCTTAAGAGTCACAAGGGCGTTATCGTTAATATCTCGTCTGTTTGGGGACAGGATGGGGCTTCATGTGAAGCTGTCTATTCTGCAAGCAAGGGAGCAATTGATTCTTTCTCAAAGGCTATGGGCAAGGAGCTTGCTATGTCGGGAATACGCGTTAATGCGGTTTCCTGTGGTGTTATCAAAACTAGGATGAACGCACGTTTGACGTGTGAGGAGACAGACGCACTTATAGATGAAATTCCGATGGGGCGCATGGGCAAGCCAGATGAGGTTGCCGAGCTTGTGCATTACCTAGCCTCGGACAGCGCGTCTTATATAACCGGAGAGGTTATAAGAATTTCGGGAGGATTTTGATGTTTGATATTTTAGGCATTTTGGAAAAGGAATTTTCGCTTAAGACATGGCAGGTTGAAAATGCCGTGAATTTGATAGATGAGGGCAACACCTTGCCTTTCATTGCGCGTTATCGTAAGGAGCTTACAGGCTCGTTGGACGACCAAGTTTTGAGGGAACTCTACGAACGCCTTGTTTATTTGAGGAATTTGGATGAAAAGCGCGAGCAGGTTAAAGCCCTTATAACCGAGCAGGGCAAGATGACGGATGAGATTGCAAACGCGTTGGACAAAGCCGAAACCTTATCTGTTATTGAGGACATTTACAGACCGTTCAGACCAAAACGCCGTACAAAGGCCACGATAGCGAAGGAACGCGGGCTTGAACCGCTTGCGTTACTTATCTGGGCGCAGAATGTTAAGGAGAGTATGCTTTCGCTTGCTGAAAGTTATATAAATGACGACGTGCCAACGGCTCAGGATGCTGTTTCGGGGGCTTGTGATATAATTGCTGAAATGGTTTCAGATGATGCGGAATTGAGAAGCGTTATAAGAGAAATTAGTTTCGACGGTAATATTGTTTCAAAGGCCGCAAAACAGGAGCAAAGCGTTTATGAGATGTATTATGATTTTACAGAACCCGTTAAAAAGATAGCGGGGCATCGCGTTTTGGCTATAAATCGGGGTGAAACAGAGGAATTCTTGAAGGTTTCCGTAGAGGTTGATGTTGAGCAGATTTTGGGTACGCTATTTAAACGATTAATTAATCCGAACCCGCATACCGATGATTTAATCAAAAACGCTATAACCGACAGCTACAATCGACTTATAGCTCCGTCCATCGAGCGTGAGATACGCAATACAATCACAGAGCGCGCAGAGGAAGGCGCAATTAAGGTCTTTTCCGAGAACTTGCGCCAGCTTTTGCTTCAAGCGCCGATTAAGGACAGGGTTGTGCTTGCGCTTGACCCAGGTTTTCGTACAGGCTGTAAGGTTGCAGTTATTGACGGAACAGGCAAGGTTCTGGTGACGGATGTGGTTTACTGCACACCTCCCGCGAATAAAATTGAGGAATCAAAGGCAAAGCTTTTGCCATATATAAAGAAATTCAACGTATCGCTTATAGCCATAGGAAATGGCACAGCATCGCGTGAGACGGAAAGCTTTGTTGTTGATATGATTAAGCCTTTAACGGGCATTCATTACGTAATTGTGAATGAAGCGGGTGCGTCCGTTTATTCTGCATCCAAGCTGGGTGCAGAGGAATTCCCAGAATTTGATGTTGCTTTGAGAAGCGCGGTTTCAATAGGTCGCCGCCTGCAAGACCCTCTCGCGGAGCTTGTTAAGATTGACCCGAAGTCCATAGGCGTTGGTCAATATCAGCACGACATGAACCAAAAGCGTTTGGGAGAGGCACTTTCTTTCGTTGTCGAAAGCTGTGTAAACAGCGTGGGCGTTGACTTGAATACAGCCTCGCCGTCACTCTTATCTTATGTTGCGGGTATAAGCGGAACAATAGCAAAAAACATCCTTGAATACAGGGAACAAAACGGACGCTTCAAAAGCCGAAAAGAACTTTTAAAGGTAAAAAAGTTAGGCCCCAAGGCCTATGAACAATGTGCGGGTTTCCTGCGCCTGCCTGATGCAGACTATGCGCTTGACTGCACAGGTGTACATCCAGAGTCTTATGCGGTTGCGGAGGGTTTGCTCAAGCTTTTGGGCTTGGAGCTTGAAAGCGTTAAATCCTCGAAACTTTCAAAGCTTTCTGAGGCTCTTAAAACCATAACAGGAAAGGCAACATTGAATTCAGCATTAGAGGAAACCTCAAAACGCCTTAACGTTGGTGTGCCAACCCTAACGGACATAATTAAGGAGCTTGAAAAGCCCGGGCGTGACCCTCGTGATGACATGCCCGCGCCGATATTGCGCACAGATGTTCTCACGATGGAGCAGCTCACTCCGGGCATGGTTCTCAAAGGTACTGTAAGAAACGTAATAGATTTTGGTGCATTCGTTGATATTGGTGTT
Source organism: uncultured Eubacteriales bacterium (assembly GCA_964412725.1). Lineage (GTDB taxonomy): Bacteria > Bacillota > Clostridia > Lachnospirales > CAYPQA01 > CAYPQA01. The sequence goes on along the minus strand of CAYPQA010000038.1, from coordinate 11,926 downwards.
CACCAAGACGGTCTTGTGCACATTTCTCAAATCTGCGACCGCTTTATCAAACACCCACTCGAAGCCGTGAGCGTTGGTGACATCGTTACAGTGAAGGTCATGGCCGTTGACGTGCCCAAAAAGCGTATCTCACTTACAATGAAGATGGACGAGTGAAATTAATTAAAAAGGCGGACTATCACGTTTCTGGAAGGGCATTAAGGAGTATAAATATATTAAGCTTACTTAAACTAAGCAGAGGAGTAGATAAATGAAATATATTTTTATCCATGGGCTTGGGCAAAATTCTGCAAGTTGGGATAAAGCAATTTCATATTTACAGAAACCAACTAATTCGCAATGCCCAGACTTATCTGTACTTCTGAAGAATAAAGAAGTCACTTATGCAAATTTATACCAATCATTTTCAGAGTATTGCAAAAACATCTCCGAACCATTAAATCTGTGCGGAATCTCTCTAGGCGGAGTTCTTGCGTTAAATTATGCAATAGATTTTCCTGAGAGAGTAAAGTTGTTGGTGCTAATAGCTGCACAATATAAAATGCCCCGAACATTGTTAAAACTCCAGAATATTATCTTCAAATTTATGCCAGGGTCTGCATTCAAGAATATGGGTTTTCAAAAGAAAGATTTCATTAATCTAACAAAATCCATGATGGATTTAGATTTTAGCAATAATTTAGGAAATGTTTTATGCAAAACCCTAGTTATTTGTGGTTCTAAAGATAGTGCAAATAAAAAGGCTTCAAAAGGTTTAGCTGAGAACATACCTGGGGCGGATTTTCATCTTATAGAAAACTCAGGCCATGAGGTTAACATAGACGCACCTGAAAAATTAGCAACTGTCTTGAATTTAACTTTATCCAACACGAATGTTTAGTATCAAAATATATAAGGAGATTAATATCTGGTATATAATTATCATTGTATGAAACCTTTGTAAATGATTATGATTGCTACCCTTTTGTGATAAATTTATCAAAGGCGAAATATAAAGCACAAAAAGGCAGTTCATCAAAAATGATGAGCTGCCTTTTTGTGCTTTGAGTATACAGGCTTGACAGGTAATACAAAGCAAAATATACTGTAAATGCAAAGTAACCATTGCGTAACTGGAGGTGAACTTTTGAAATCAAAAATAGCCGAGCTACGAAAAAAACGTAAGCTTTCGCAAGAAGAACTTGCCTTGGCTGTTGGCGTGACAAGGCAAACAATAACCTCTTTAGAAGTTGAAAAATACACTGCATCTTTGGTTTTGGCTTATAAGATTGCAAAGTTCTTTGACACATCCATAGAGGACATATTCGATTTTTCAGACGTGGAGGAAATATAGCATGGAAAAATTTAAGAAAACATTGCGCACAAGGATAGCTTTTTCGGTATTATACTGTTCTTTTGTTCTTGTGCTTATGGGACTTGGCGTTTTTCATACAGGGGGCGAACGTGTCAGCGATTTTATATCCGGTTTCAGACTTGGAGTCTGTTTAGGGGTTGAGTTTGTCGCAGTTTTGTATATTATAAAAAGCGGCATGGCCTTAAGGGATGAGGAAAAACTTAAAAGGCTTTATATTAAGGAAACCGATGAACGCATACAAATGATACGCTCAAAAGCAGGTAGTTCCGGTATGTTTGTTGCAATGGGAGGACTTATGCTTGGGGCTATAGTCGCAGGATATTTTAACAATGTGGTATCTCTCACATTAATTGGTGCTTCGGTTTTTGTTAGTTTGGTTATGGTATTGTTGAAGGTGTATTATTTGAAGAAATATTAGACTTTTAAAACCAAATGGATATACTTATAAACCAAAGAAGTTTATATTGTGTTTAATTACTAAATCCGTTCCCAACAACTTCTCTTACGTCTGCAACTATAACAAACGCATTTTTATCAACATCTTTGACGATGTTTTTAAGCGTCACAATTTGTTTTTTGGACACAACGCAAAATACAACGTTTTTGTCCTGGCCTGTATACATGCCCTTTCCTGAAAGACTTGTAACGCCTCTGTTCATATCGGACAAGAGGCGTTTTGATATTTCAATGGAATTATCGGATATAATAAATGCGGCCTTTGCAAAGTTAAGGCCTTCCAAAAGTGCATCTATAAAGCGCGAGCATACGAACACAGCAACGATAGAATAAAGCGTTCGCAAGGGTCCGAAAACAAATAGGCCAATTAGGATAACGAATGCATCTATAATAAACATTATCCTTGAAACGGATATGTGGCCGAAACGACTGTTTATAAGGCTTGCAGCTAGGTCTGAGCCGCCTGTTGTAGCCATAGCTCGAAATACAAGCCCAATACCTATACCGCCGAATGCGCCGCCAAATATGGCCGCAAGTGTGAGGTCTGTTTCAAAAACAGGTATAAATTCCGTGAGATACAATCCAACCGAAAGCATAACGGTTGCATAAAGGGTGCGAATTAAAAAATCGCGCCCTTTTATTTTTATGCCTAAAATGAACAAAGGTAGGTTAAGCAAGATGTTGCTGAGCCAAATCGGTACGCTGAAAACTGTGTTCAAAACAATAGACAGCCCTGTTACACCGCCCGTTACCATCTGGTGTTGTGAATAAAACATATTTATACCAAAAGACATAAGAAAAACGCCGAGCGTTATAGAACCGTATTCGTACAGCCTTCTCATCCGACGACCTCCGTTAGAATTTAATTAGTAGCCAACAGCCTCCAAGAATGCATTCGTTATAACCATATGACCAACAGCGTTAGGATGAACCCTGTCCCAAGCTATTGCGTTCGGGTGCATGTGTTTGAAAATTTCATCAAAGCCTTTCTGTGTATCAACAAACACAGTATCGTACTGCTTAGCCAAAGAACGCACGGCTTCACCGTAAACATCCATCGTCCTTCTCATTGCGTCGTCTAGGTTAGGTTCCATATAATACGGAGTCATAAGTATCATCTGTTTAACCAGAGGCTTTGTTTTTTCGATAAGCTCCTTATATGTTTTGACATATTCCTCTAAATATACATGGTTTTCCTTTGCCATGGGCATATCATATTGACGCCATACGTCGTTAATACCTATCATAACGGACACATAGTCCGGCTTTAAATCCAAAACATCCGTCTGCCAGCGCTCTTTCAAATCTCTTATCTTGTTACCGCCAACACCCATGTTGGTCACACGGATGTTCAAATGCGGATATTTCGTTGTCAAACAAGCGTCAACCATTGTGGGATAGCCCGAACCTGTGCCGTCCTGTCTCATTTCACCTATGGGCCGTGCACGTCCGCAATCCGTTACAGAATCCCCCATCATAACCAATCTTGTGTCCTTTTCAAATAACATGGAATACCTCCTTGGAATAATACCTGAATTTTTTCTTTACAAGCACGTTCTATTATAATATAATGTATAAAAAGTTCAACATTTTATTATTCAAATTGGGGAGGTTTATAATGAAAGTCTTGTTTGTTTCATCCGAGGTTTCGCCCTTTGCAAAGAGTGGTGGCCTTGGCGATGTTATGGGTTCACTTCCTAAGGCCTTAAAACAAAAGGGTGTTGATGCCCGGGTAGTTTTCCCCAAATACAAGAGTATTAAAAGCGAATATCTAAACTCTTCGAGGTATATAGACTCGTTCTATGTTTCTTTAGGCTGGCGTAACCAAAGTGCGTCTATTCACCAATTGGATTATGATGTGCCTGTATACGCGATTGAGAATGATTACTATTTTAACCGTGACGGTTTCTATGGTTACGGCGATGATTTTGAACGTTTTGCGTTTTTCTGTAAGGCATCCATTGAATTTTTGGGCTTTCTTGATGATTTTAAGCCGGATATTATTCATTTCAACGATTGGCAAACCGGACCGGCCAGCATATATCTTAAGGATTACTACAGCCGCTACGCGTTTTATTCAAAGATGAAGAGCGTCTATACAATTCATAATATCCAATATCAAGGCATTTACGGTCGTGAGGTTCTTGGCAGTATTGATTTAAACGACGGCTACTTCACGAACGACAAACTTGAATTCCATAATTGCGTGAGCTTTATGAAAGCCGGACTCACCTATTCCGACATTATCTCAACCGTCAGCGAAACCTATGCAAAGGAGATTCAAACTCCGGGCTATGGTTATGGATTGGACGGGCTTTTACGCGCAAGAAGCCAAAGTCTTTATGGTATCGTAAACGGCATTGACTATGATTGTTACAACCCAGAAACGGATCCTCATGTTTTCAGAAACTATAACGCTTTACGTTATAATCTCAAAAAAGAAAACAAAAAAGCGCTTCAAGAACAACTTAATCTCCCTGTTAAAGACGTGCCTGTTATAAGCATAATATCTCGTTTGGCCGACCAAAAGGGCTTTGATATTATATCCGTTGCACTGGACGAGATTTTATCCAAGGATATTCAACTTATTATCCTCGGAACAGGTGAAGGCCGATATGAGCATATGTTCAAGAATGCTGCTTACCGTAACCCTGAAAAGTTAAGCGCAAACATTTGTTTCAGCGAAAACCTTGCGCAAAAGATTTATGCGGGTTCTGACATGTTCCTTATGCCTTCTCTTTTTGAACCCTGCGGACTTGGACAACTTTTTGCAATGCGTTACGGAACTATACCCATTGTGCGTCAAACAGGCGGTCTTTCGGACACAGTTACGCATTACAACGAAGAAACCAAGACCGGAAACGGCTTTGTTTTCAAGGATTATGACGCAAGGGGCATGATGTGGGCTTTCAATGAAGCTATGCGTATTTACCACAAAGAGGGCGAATTTGATAATGTTATCAAAAACGCTATGACTTCAGATTTCTCTTGGGAAAATTCTGCGGACAAATATATAGAAATGTATCATAAACTTATAAATTCCTAATATTATTAACTAAGCTTTGTTTTAGGGGTTTTTGATACGGATAAGCACTCTTTGAAAATCGCCGGGGTTTATACCTCCGTTATCCTCGGTGCCGGTTTTGCTTCCGGTGCCGAATTGTTAAATTTTTTTGTGCGCTTTGGGCTTTCAGGCTTTTACGGTCTTTTGCTCTCAGGGCTGTTTTTTGCAGTTTTAGGCTTTGCGGTTATCGAGCTTTCGCGTACATATCATATTACATCTCACAGAGACTTTATCTCCATTATATTCGGAAGGCTGTCTTTTGTCGCAGAATTAATCATAATGCTCTTTGTGGGTACTATCTTTTCCACAATGCTTGCGGCTTGCGGTGCAATTGTCCGCGATTGCGGTATTATAAATACGCCGTTCAGCTTTTCCGCAGGGGTTATAGGTTTAGGGATTTTATGCTTTATCGTATTTTTGTTCGACCTTGACGCTCTTATGAAAATCAATGCCCTTATCTGCCCTGTTATGGTTATTGGCGGGGTTGTTGTAGGGCTTTTGTCATTTTATGAAAATTTTTATGGAGCAAAAAGCGTTTTCAATATTCTTGGCAATAACTGGCTTTTCTCATCCATACTCTACACCTCCTACAACATTATAACCGCCGTCTTTGTGCTTGTTGCTCTGTCTAAAGACAGCAAATCAAAGGCCTCGTCTTTATGGGGAAGTGTTCTTGGGAGCCTGTGCATGACCATCCTTGGCTTTTCGCTTTTCCTTGCGCTATACTTTGCAAGGCGTAATGTGAATGACTCGAGTGAGTTGCCCATGCTATCCATCCTTATTGGCAAAGATATAGCTTACGGTTTTTATCTCCTAATACTATCGCTTGCTATCTTCACAACAGCTCTTGCAAACGGTTTTGCTCTAATTTCTTTTCTCTCGCACCATATGAATCCGCTCTTAGCCAAAGCACTGGTCACGATTTTGGCCATGTTGCTGGCTCATATCGGGTTTTCAAGCTTTATAGGTATGCTTTACCCCTTGTTCGGTTACTTGGGACTTATTGAGATTTTTCTTATTTTAAACAAATGGCTTAGCCACCCATAATTCGGAGGCGCTTGTGAGGTTTAAAGTTTTAATATTTATTGTTATGATTCTTGCGTTTGGTGGGTATATTTTTCTTAACTTAAAAACCGGTGAGAAACCAACTTCTAATCTGGCTGTGTTTGCCGAAATTGCCCCGTCGTTTAATTATCCATACGACAGTAAGTCTTCTTTCTATTACAACGGTAAAAATTATTTCCACTGTACAAAGGACGGCTTTGTTTCGTTTAACAACAAAGGCTCCGAACGCTATAACGTTGCGTTTACAATGAACAATCCAATCCTTAAGGCCGACGGCAATATAATAGCCGTCTCAGAGGAGCGCGGCAACAGCGTTTACATCTTTGACGACAGCGGACTTATATTAAATAAGAATTTTGAGAACCCGGTTTTAGGCGTATCTGTAAGCCGATCGGGTCTTTTTACTGTTCTTTTGCAAAAGGATAGTGTATATGAATTGCAGGTTTATGAAAAAAAACATGGTGCGGAACCAATATGGAGCGGTTTTTTTGAGGACCATAACATATTCCCGCTTAATGCGGCAATCTCCAACGACGGACGTATCTTGGCCGTTAACCTCTTAGATGCAAGTCAGCTATACCCATATTCGAAGCTTGTATTTTATTATACGAACGCTTCAGAAGGCCGCTCATATGAGGATACTATGTTTGCGTCTAAGCAAGCTGAGGACGTTATAGGGCTTATAAAATTCGTGGACAACAACAACCTTTTCACCGTGTCGGCTCAGGAACTTACCTTATATTCAATTACGGAGAGTGTTACAAAAAAGTGGGCTTACGAATTTAAAAACCGCGTATCAAATGTCGCATTTATGGACTCAAAGGGCATAGCCCTAACCTTGGACGAGTCTATCGTTAATAAAAGCGGTGAGGATTACAAGGTTATTGCATATAATATAAGCGGTAACAGAATTATAGATTATCTTCTTAAAAGACCAGCAACATACCTCTCTGCAAATGCAGACGGACTTATTGTTGGTATAAACAGAAACTATTACGCACTCAACACAAAAAATTCCCTTCTTTGGGAATACATTGCGACATTTGACATCCGTCAAATCTTTCTCACAGAGAATTTACAATCTGCATTTTATGTGGCCGGAAACGAAGCTTCCGGAATTAAACGTACACGAGTTTCAACAAAAACGGATGACAGTAAAGATGAGGAACTACTTGAAGAACCCGTTGAAGAACTTCAGGAAGAAACAAAGGAGTAATTTATGTTAATTGACTTAACCATAGTAGGCATTTTTGGACTTTGTATTTTTGGATGTTGGCAGAAGGGCTTGATACGTTCGATATTCGGCCTTGTATCGCTGATTGCGGCTCTCATTCTTACTAATATGTGTTATCCGATGGTAAGCAGCATTCTAATGAACACCCCACTTTACAGCACGATACACGACAACATAGCCCGTGCCATAGACTTGGAAAAATACACAGAACCGGTTACGCAACAGCTCTTTGACCTAATGAACAACAACACAATTATAACCGAAAACGTAAAGAATGTAGAGGAACATATAGTTGAATATCTCGCAGGCTTAGCAATAAATGCGATTGCTGTGCTTGTTTTATTTGTTGCCATAAGCGCGATTTTAAAACTTATTGCTCTGTCTTTAGACCTTATCGCAAAATTGCCTGTCATAAATTTTATGAATAAGACCGGCGGCATTGTTGTTGGATTTTTCATGGCAATGATAATAGTTATGATCTTAAACTCTGTCGTAACATATCTTGCCCTATTACCAAGCTTTGAAAATTTAAACAACCAAATACAAACCTCCATTCTTTTAAAATTGGTAACAAAACAAACTCTTGTACATATTATGCAACAAGAGAATGTTGAGATGTTCTCAATTTAATAAGTGGAGGTAGCTTATGGCAGCTTTTGAATCTAATCATGAGCCGGCACATGTGCCGGACAAGAAGACCATAGATGAGTGCCTTGTTGCACTTAAGATATACGATAGTTGCAGAAAGCAAGATTGCCTTACTGAAGAGCAAATTGGGCCGGCTCGTTCCGCCCAAACGACTAATATCGGAGACAGGTATTTATATGAGGGCGAGATTATAGAGCCTCCGTCAAATGCGGCCTCCGTAACTGTTGAAAGGTTAAGAGTTAAACGTATCATAATCGTTGACAAGGAACCAAATCCGTTCAAGAGTGGATACTGGGACATTGATTTAAAATACGTTTTTGAATATAGACTTACTTTCAGAGAAGCAGATGGAGAGGTTATCGGTTCAGTTTTAGCTAACAATATTTACAACAAAAAGGTAACCCTCTTTGGATCAACAAACGGCGACATGGTTATGTCAACCGACTTGTTTGACAGTTGCCACGAGAAAACAATGGAGGCTGCTCCATTCATACTTGCCGAAGCCAAGGCTGTTTCACTCTGTGCAGAGCTTAAGTTTAAGAAACACAAAAGTGAATGCGGCGATGAAGGCAGACATCCTAGCTGCGTAGCTGTTGTAATCGGTTTGTTCTCAATGGTTAAGCTTTTCAGGATTGTGGACTTGTCCGTCCTTTCCAAGGGTTTCTGCATTCCCGAAGAAACAGATGACCCTTGCCCAACAGATCCTTGCGAATTCTTCAACAAGTTGGATTTCCCTGTAGACGCTTTTGCACCCCCGCAAAAAAAGGAATACTTCACAAAAGAATAGATAGGCCCTTGTACAGAAATATTTGCGATAAAAAGTAATGAGTTACACATCTCCCAAATGTTACTAAACAGCCTCATAAAATTCTGAAAAGAAAATGGACTGCCATAAAGCCTAAGCTTTGTGGTCAGTCCATTTTTTGTTTTTATATTATCTCGGATATGCTCTCGACAGGTATATCTAATATTTCAGAAATCTCCTCTTTAGAATAACCTTTTAATACAAACCTTTTTGCAGCTTCAAGCATACCATTTACAACACCTTCTGCTCTACCCTTTTCAATACCTTTTTCAATGCCTTCCGCTCTACCCTTTTCTATTAATTCGTCAGCAAAACGCTCTAAAGCATACGTCATTTGCGTTTCTCCTTTCTTTAATTCGCTTAACATATCTCTAAGTTTTTTTACATCATGCTTGCTTGATTTGGACAGGAATACATTCCTAAACCAAACTATAAAATCCTCTTGCTCATCCTTTGTAAAGCTTGAAAATCTTTTAGAGAATTTCCTAACAATCTCATAAAACCGATTTTGGTCAAACTTTTTATCGAACATTATTATGCACGATATAAGGTTTCCTATTTCGAGTAAGTCTTCATCCTTATAGGAATTCACATCAAGGAGTATATACTTGAAGTTTATAAAGTATTCTCCAAAATGTTCATAATGTTTTAGATACTCTCCAAAACTTTTAACAGCCGTCCATTTGTCTGTACCGTTGTAAAGAATTATGGGAACAACAACCGGAAGTCGAAAGTCTGCTCTTTCGCGCTCATTCTTATCCACTTGGCTAAACAAGACACTATAAAAAAGAAACATATACCTTAGCAATCGAAATGGCATAGCAAAATCAACAGATGATTGAAGTTCTAAAAGACAATAGAAGTAGACCTCAACACCATCAATTTTCAGTTTGTATATAATGTCCGTTTCCTTTTCCTTAAAGTCATCGTCCACAAAGTTATTGTTAAGCATCTCGACCTCATTCTCATCAATGTCTTTAACCCAGTCTTGATGAACAAATGAACGCAACAGATCCAAAAAATATTTCTTGTTTGACAAAATATCCTTATATCCCTTGTCATGGATGTTTTCGGCCATTTAATCCCCCTCCGTTTCTGAATTATAGACTTTTATAAAAAGTATGTCAACAGTATAGCAAAGAGGTATTCTTACTCATTAGGCGAGTAGTTTATTATGGTTGAAGTATGATGCTTGCTCATCTCCTTACGAGCTTTACGGTTTGAGACTGTGTCAAAGATAATTGAGAAGTCGTAATCTTCGGGGTAAAGTTCGCTTGCAGCGCATAGGAGTTTTACGCGTTTGTGGTTGACCAGTTGTTTCCCTTTTTTAACCTGCACGCCCAGTTCGCCTTTCTCGTTCGCCCGTTTGTAAATGATACCTATATCCTTTTGAGGGTATACTTTCACGCTGTCGCCTATATTGAATTTCTCACTACGCTGAGGTACAGGTTTGGGCATCTCTTTTTGGATTTTGCTTATGGTAGCTACTCCTTGCTGTACTTCTGTTTCCGTGAATTCTATGATTGTTTTCTTTGGTAAGCTGTGGTTTCCGTACGCCTCTTTCTGCGCACGGTTTAGAAGGTGTGTGGGGAAACCTAGGCGTTTTGCAATGTAAAGCGCACAGCTTTCACCCGCTTCTCCAATTTGAAGTTTATATAATGGCTTTAGACTTTCACGGTCAAACTCCATTCTTGCGTTTGTGAGACCGTCTGTGACCTTGGCAAAGTCCTTAATCTCGGGATAATGCGTGGTTGCTATAAAAAGGCAATTCCTTTGACGAAGCTCGTCTAAGATAGCTATTGCAAGCCCCATTCCCTCTGCGGGGTCTGTACCTGAGCCTAATTCATCAAGCAGTACAATGCTTTCATTCGTAACTTTTTTAAGGATTTCTATAATGTTGGTTATATGAGACGAAAATGTTGAGAGGTTTTCGGTTATGCTCTGACCATCACCGATATCGCAGAGTACATCATTATGCATGCAAAATACACTGCCTTCACAAACAGGAACATGAAGCCCGCTCTGTGCCATTATAGACAAAAGTCCCACGGTTTTCAAAGCAACGGTTTTTCCGCCTGTGTTCGGGCCTGTTATAACAACACCTCTTAAATCACCACCAATTTCAAAGTCCAACGGCACGCACAAGTTTGGTTGCAAAAGCGGGTGCCGTCCTCCCACAATTTTTATGGTTCTTTCTACTGTAACCGGTACGGGTATGGCTTTCATCTCCATGGATAGTTTGGCTTTTGCAAACGCATAGTCAAGGATTTCCATACAGTCCATATTGATTTTCAACTCAGTTATATGCTCGTGTACAAGCGCGGTTAAGGTGTAGAGAATTTTTCGCACCTCGTTTTCCTCATCAATCCTAAGCATTGAAAGCTCTTCTTGAAGTTTTCCTACGGCTGTTGGCTCGATAAAGTAAGTTCCTCCTGTTCCTGAGGTGTCAACAACCGTGCCTGACACTTGACTTTTGTATTCTTTTTTAACCGGCAAGACTAGCCGCCCGTTACGTGTTGTGACATATCCGTCTGCAAACCACTCTTTCTTACTGCGCAAAATGCTTTCGAGTTTGGCTTTCATGGCTGAGTCCGCGTTTTCAATCTTTCTACGAATACTGCGCAACGTTGTTGATGCGTTATCATCAACCCTATCGTAGCGTATGGAGCGGTCAATCTCATCGTATAGCGTATTAAGCTCGTTAAACGAACTTGAATAACTGCCCAAGGGGATATTAATTGCTTCTGCCTTTTTAAGATAGCCTTTCATTCGCTTACACGACTGCACAAAGCTTGAAACGCTGCATAGTTGGTCAGGTGTTAACATAGCGTCTTTCTCAGTAAGCTCCAGAATTTTATCAAGCTCTTTCATAGCCGAAAGCGGTGGAGTGCCTAGGGCTTCAAGCATACGCAATGCCTCTGTTGTTTCGTTCATCTTCTGTTTGCATTGGCTTTCGCTCAAAAATGGCTCTAGCATTAAAAGCTTATCTTTTGCTTTTTGTGACGATGCCTGCTCCGATAAACGATTGAGTATAAGGTCAAATTCAAGTGTGTTTTTTACAGTTCTCATAAAATCCTCCATGTATTAGGTATACAAAAAAATGCCCACAAAAGGCCTTTATATCTTTAGAATTTCTCCTAAAGATAAGCAGACTACTCCTGTGGGCAAAAAACATACTTAAACAAACACCAACAAAATTGGTGTTAATGTTTTATGTTAGAGAATATCTGCAAGGCGTGTAGAAAGACACACTAAAAAGACAGGCACAAGGTCTGCAATTTTTAGACATAAAATGCCACA
>CAYPQA010000037.1:14664-20316 GCA_964412725.1 uncultured Eubacteriales bacterium | reverse complement strand
CAACGTGTAGAAATTTTGAAAATGCTTTATCGTGACAATGAAATCCTTATTTTTGACGAGCCTACCGCAGTTTTGACACCCTCCGAAATTGAGGAGCTTATGCAGATTATGCAAAATCTTATAAAAGAGGGAAAGTCTATAATTTTTATAACGCATAAGCTTAACGAAATCAAGCAAATTGCAAACCGCTGTACAATATTGCGTAAAGGCAAGTCGATTGAAACCGTTGACGTTGCAACCACAGACAAGGCGGAGCTTTCAAGGCTTATGGTTGGAAAGGCTGTTAAGTTTACAACGGATAAGGAACCGCCTAAAGTCCGTGAAACAGTTCTATCGGTTAAGGGCTTAAGCGTTAAGAGCAGTGTACGCGGAAAAAATGCGGTTAGCAACGTGAGCTTTGAGGTGAGGAGAGGTGAGATTGTTTGTATTGCAGGCATAGACGGCAACGGACAATCAGAGCTTGTATACGCACTTAGCGGGCTTACGAAAGCCGATGGTGGCAATATAAACATTCAGGGCAAGGATGTTACACACTCGACCATTAAACGACGCAATATGCTTGGGCTTTCGCACATACCGGAGGACAGGCATAAGCACGGACTTGTGCTGGACTATCTGCTTTTTCAAAACATCTGCCTTAAAAGTTATAGTGATAGTGAATTTCAAAAGAGTGGCTTTATAAATTTTGACCAGAGCAAGAAATATGCTCAAAGGCTAATCTCAGACTACGATGTACGTTGCGGAGAGGGTGCATTATCCTTAACGCGCGGTCTTTCCGGTGGAAATCAACAGAAAGCTATCATTGCCAGAGAGCTTGACATTGACCCTGAAATTCTTCTTGCTGTCCAACCCACGCGCGGCCTTGACGTTGGTGCAATCGAATACATACACAAACAGCTCATAGCACAGCGCGACAAGGGCAAGGGCGTTTTGGTTGTATCATTGGAGCTTGACGAGGTTATGAATTTGGCAGACAGAATACTTGTTATGTATGAGGGTGAGATCGTGGGCGAGCTTGACCCAAAAACTACAACAACCGAGGAAATCGGTCTTTATATGTCCGGAGGTGTTAAGCATTGAAAAAGATAATTAACGATTTGGCAGAAAATAAGGGCTTTATGAATTTTGTTGGCTCTATGTTTGCAATATTCGCGGGGCTTTTGTTCGGCTTGATTATTTTGATGTTTACGAATATGAAGGAGGCCTTCCCGGCATTCCTGACCATTCTTCAAGGTGGCTTTGCGGGCGGAACCAGAGGTCTTGGACAGGTTATTCTATCTGCAACGCCGATTATTTTAACCGGTCTTGCGGTTGGATTTGCGTTCAAGACAGGGCTTTTTAACATCGGAGTTGCGGGACAGTTTATTACGGGCGCTTACGCCGCAGTTTACATTGGTATAAAATGGACGTTCTTACCAAAGGGAATACACTGGATTGTTGCAATTTTGGCTGCGGCTCTTATAGGCGGGCTTTGGGCTTCAATTCCCGGTGCTCTTAAGGCTTATTTTAATGTGAATGAAGTTATTGCAACCATTATGATGAACTATATAGGCATGTATCTTGTTAATATGTCCGTTAAGCAGTACATCTTTGACCAGTTAAAAAACCAAAGCAAGAATATTGCAAAGTCTGCTCTATTGCCTATGTTTAACTTTGGCGGAGTTGCAGTTGGTTTGGGGTTCTTCATTGCTATTTTAATGTGCATTGTGGCATACATAATCCTGTCGAAAACCACGTTCGGTTTTGAGCTTACAGCTTGCGGCCTTAACAGAGACGCCGCGGATTATGCAGGCATTAACTCCAAACGCAATATTTTACTTTCTATGCTCATCTCCGGTGCATTCGCTGGGCTTGGCGGCGGTATTATGTATCTCACAGGCTCGGGGCTTCATATTGAGGTTGTGGACGTGCTTTCAAGCGAGGCTTTCAGAGGCATACCCGTTGCACTCCTCGGGCTTTCAAACCCTATAGGTATTTTATTCAGCGGGGTTTTTATATCCTATATTGGTGTTGGTGGTTTCTATATGCAACGCTTTAACTTTGTTCAGGAGATTATTGACATTATTGTTTCCGCAATTATCTATTTCAGTGCATTCTCTCTCATCTTCAAAAATATTATTACCTCTATCTTAAAGCGCAGCAAGGAGGGTAACTAATGGATACGTTAATTTTTCTTGTTCAACAGGTCATGTTCTTTTCAATTCCTCTGCTTGTTGTTGCTCTGGGCGGTATGTTCTCAGAGCGAAGCGGTGTTGTTAACATAGGTCTTGAAGGCACTATGATTATGGGCGCCTTTGGCGGCATATTTTTCCTGAATATTTTTGAGAAGGCTATGAGCGGACAAGTTTTACTATTACTTGCACTTGTTGTTGCGGCCGTGTTCGGTATGGTTTATTCGCTACTGCATGCCTACGCTTCAATAAACATGAAAGCCGACCAAGTTATTTCAGGAACAGCGCTTAACATGCTTGCGCCTGCTTTTGCAATCTTTGTTGCACGTATGGTGCAGAAGGTTCAGCAAGTTCCGTTCACAAATTCTTTCCGCATAACAAAGGTGCCTGTTTTGGGCGATATTCCTATTATTGGCGCCATGTTGTTCCAAAACACCTATATAACTGCGTACATCGGTTTCCTTATCCTTGCGGTTTCGTGGGTTGTTTTATTTAAAACCCGTTTTGGACTGCGCTTGCGTTCCTGTGGTGAATTTCCGCAAGCAGCAGACGCCGCAAGCATAAATGTTTACAAAATACGTTATGCAGGTGTAGTTATTTCAGGTGCGCTTGCGGGTATGGGCGGCGTTATCTTCGTTGTGCCAACCTCCACAAACTTTAATGCCACTGTTGCGGGTTATGGGTTCCTTGCACTTGCTGTGCTTATTTTTGGTCAATGGAATCCCATACGCATTCTTGCGGCCGCTTTTCTTTTCGGACTTATGAAGACCCTCTCGTCCGCTTACTCGGGTATTGAGTTTTTAAGCGGCCTCGGCATATCCAGTTATATTTACAAAATGTTCCCTTATATTGCAACGCTCGTTGTGCTTGCGTTTACATCAAAGACAAATGCCGCACCCAGAGCCGCAGGTAAGCCATTTGATAAGGCATTAAGATAGGAGAATTTGTATGAGAATTTATGATATTATAAAGAAGAAACGCGATGGGTTTGAATTATCGGACGCTGAAATTGGGTTTTGGGTGAAGGGATACACGGATGGTAGTATACCGGATTATCAGATATCTGCGCTTTTGATGGCAATATACTTCAAAGGGCTTAATGAACGTGAGACTTCAACGCTTACCATGGAGATGGCGCGATCGGGCGATATGTTTGACCTATCGGGGATAAACGGGCTTAAGGCGGATAAGCACTCAACGGGCGGCGTCGGAGACAAGACCTCGCTGGTTGTTGCTCCTATTGTGTCTGCTTGTGGTGTGCCGGTTGCGAAGATGAGTGGGCGCGGTCTTGGGCATACAGGCGGCACGCTTGACAAGCTTGAGTCCATACCCGGGTTTAATATATCCATAGGCAAGGACGAGTTCTTTAAAATTGTGAACCAAACAGGCATTGCGATTATCGGTCAAACTGCGGACGTTGCACCCGCGGATAAAAAACTCTATGCTCTGCGCGATGTAACCGCAACAGTAGACAATATCTCGCTTATTGCCGCTTCCATAATGAGCAAGAAACTTGCTTCAGGCTCGGACGTTATAATTCTTGATGTGAAAACAGGTTCGGGTGCGTTTATGAAAACGCTTGAGGATTCTGTTGCGCTTGCACAGGCTATGGTCAAAATCGGAAACAATCTTGGACGTAAGGTCGCGGCTTTGATTACGGATATGGATATACCACTTGGTTTTGGTATTGGAAACTCCATTGAGGTTATCGAAGCTGTGCAAACGTTGTGCGCTAATGGCCCATCCGACCTTACAGAGGTTGCATTACAGCTTGCCGCAAACATACTTGAACTTGCAGGCAAGGGTTCGGCTGACGAATGTTATAAAATGGCAAGGGAAGCGTTGGATAGCGGCAAGGCGTTTGAGAAACTCTGCGATATGGTGAACGCACAGCAGGGTGATGTGAGGTTTATAAAGGATATATCCCTGTTTCCGAAGGCGGGTGCGTCATTGGAGGTTGTAGCCAAGTCGGACGGTTTTATCTCTCACATGGACACAGAGGAATGCGGAATGGCGGCTGTGGTTCTGGGTGCAGGACGTGCAGCTAAAGAAGACACGATTGACTACGCAGCGGGCTTTATTTTGCGCAAAAAGACAGGTGACTCTGTGAAGAAAGGCGACGTTATTGCAGAGGTTTATGCAAGCGGCTTGGATAAGTGCAATGCAGGTGCGGAACGTCTCTTAAACGCCATCACAATTTCTAACACAAAACCTGAAGCTAAACCTTTGATTTATGCGAAGGTGACAGCGGATAAGGTTTTGTATTTTTCAAATGATATTTGCGCATACGGAGGAATGAAATGAAAAACGTTTTTCTTATAGTAATGGACAGCGTGGGTATCGGCGAGATGCCTGATAGTGCGGAATATGGCGATGTGGGCAGTAACACACTTAAGTCCTGTTTTAATACAGGATTGTTAGACCTATCTGTTCTGAAATCACTTGGGCTTTTTAACATAAACGGTGTTGATTATACTGACGGAGCCACAGAGCCAAAAGCAACATACGGTAGGCTTGCAGAGGCTTCAAAGGGCAAGGACACAACAATCGGGCATTGGGAGATTGCGGGGATTATTTCCGAGAAACCCCTTCCAACCTACCCAAACGGCTTTCCGGATGAAGTAATAAAGGAGTTTTCGGAAAAGTGTGGGCGTGAGGTTATCTGCAACAAACCGTATTCCGGTACGGCTGTGCTTGATGACTATGGAGAGGAGCACTTGGAAACGGGCGCATTGATCGTCTACACCTCTGCGGACAGTGTTTTTCAAATTGCGGCGCATGAAGAAAAGGTGCCGGTAAGTGAACTCTACCGTTATTGTGAAATTGCACGTTCAATGCTTGTAGGCGAACACGGTGTTGGGCGTGTTATCGCACGTCCGTTCGTGGGGATCAAAGGCAATTTCAAGCGCACTGCAAACCGTCATGACTATTCCCTCGAACCTCCCGCACAAACAATGCTTGACGTTATATCTGCCGCCGGAAAGAAGGTTATAGGCGTGGGTAAAATCTATGATATCTTTGCAGGTAAGGGCGTAACCGAATATGTGCGAACTGAAAACAACGAAGACGGTATGGATAAAACCATTGAGTATGCTGGGAAAGATTTTGACGGGCTTTGTTTTGTAAACCTAGTAGATTTTGATATGGTTTACGGTCACAGGAACGACGCCGTGGGGTATGCGAAAGCTCTGAACGGTTTTGACAAAAAACTTGGTGAGCTTTTGGAGGTACTCGACGACGACAGCCTACTCATCATAACCGCGGACCATGGCTGCGACCCCGGCACACCAAGCACAGACCATTCGCGTGAATATGTACCCCTCTTGGTTTTTGACAAAAAAATAAAATGCGGAAAAAATCTCGGCACTTTGAATAGTTTCTCAACCATTTCTGAGATGGTTTTAAAGTACTTGTTATAATAAGATATCAATTAAAAATAAAAAAGCCAACCAAAATATGGTTGGCTTTTTGTAAGTCATAT
>CAYPQA010000037.1:0-14564 GCA_964412725.1 uncultured Eubacteriales bacterium | reverse complement strand
AAAGCATTAATTTAATGATTTCATTTGGGACTTTCATTTTGTTCCTTTTGACATACATTTCCGAAAAAAGGAAATAACCGCCCCTACACAATGGTAAGCGGTTATTTCAAAAAAATATAACCGGCAAGCCGGCCGCCTTTAAAGCGGTAAAGCGCAAGAGAGTGTTAGCAGCACTCTCTTTTTTATTGTATTCAGATTATAACAAAGGCATACGCCTATGTCAATTAAAAATAAAAAAGCCAACCAAAATATGGTTGGCTTTTTGTAAGTCATATGATATAATCAAATTGCGCACGCTTGTGGGCGGACGGCTAGCCACTCTCTAAGAGAGGGGGTGAAGCCTATGTCATATTATGAAAGCATTAATTTAATGATTTCATTTGGGACTTTCATTTTGTTCCTTTTGACATATATTTCTTTAAAAAAGAAATAACCGCCCCTAACCAATGGTACGCGGCTATTTCAAAAAATAATATAACCGGCAAGCCGGCCGCCTTTAAAGCGGTAAAGCGCAAGAGAGTGTTCTCAGCACTCTCTTTTTTTATTGTATTCAGATTATAACAAAGCAATACGACTGTGTCAAATATTTATTTTTTGTAAGGCATATTAATTTGATGTGCAATTCAGATAAATAATGTTGAAGTTTGTCTAAAAATAAGTTATTATGTCTAAATAATAAGCCGAAGGGATGCGACACAATAATGATAAAGATTGCGATATGCGACGACGAAAAACCGGCTCATTACGATGTCAGTAGACGTATAAAAACGTTTTTTGACAACAAGGAACTCGAATATGAGCTTGTTTCATTTTTGGATGGGGATATACTCATTTCGGATTTAGAAAAGGAGATTATAGACATAGTATTTTTGGACGTTGATATGCCTAATAAAAACGGGCTGAATGTCGCAGAGGCGCTCAGAACGATTAGATCGGACTTTATTTTAATTTTCTTAACGGCTCACGACGAGTATGTTTTTGAAGCAATACAATATCAACCGTTCAGATATATAAGAAAAAACAGAATTGAAACGGAATTTGACTTGGCTTTAAAGGAGGCTGTGAGGATATGCGAGTTGAACAAGGACAGGCATTATTTTTGCAGAACAGATGCAGGAGAGATAAGAATTAATGTTGGGAAGATAGTTTACTTTGAGACCGTGAAAAGGCGTGTGCAATTCCATCTTTTGGACGGTAAGGAGATTAACGCAACATCGACGCTTACGTTAAAATCTGCTTTGGATGCACTGGAAGACCTTGGTTTTGTTCAAATACACAGCGGTTGTGTTGTTAACATCAAATACATAAAGCATTATACAAGACATGAAGTCACCCTTGAAAGCGGCCAACGCCTTATTTTAAGCAGACCGAGGTGGCAAGATGTTAAACAAAGGCTGTCCGCTTATTGGAGGGATAGAACTTGATGATAGCTGATTTTCTTGCAAGTTTTATTGAAGTATTAGTTTGTGCTATTTTCTGTGGGAGCTTTTTAAAGGAAAAGTGGTTTGAATATAGAGTCATATTTGTTGTAAGTGTTTTTGGGGCTGTTGCTATATCTATTATAAATGGAATAGCTATTTTTTCTGTTCTCACAAGTGTTTTGGCATACTTGATTTTATTTGCTTGCGTTGTTGTAATATATCAAAAAAAACCATTTCTAATTTTTTTGTATGTGCTAGCCTACCTGCCGATATTGATGAGTTGTGATTTTTTTGTAATAGTTGTTGCTCAATACCTTACTAAAAGCAGTGTGAATATTTTAGGTCTTAATTACCTAAGAACTGTTTGCATGTTTGTATCCAAAGCTTTTTCCACCATTACAGTTGTTGCAATTATAAAGCTAAGGTTTGAAGTAGTTTCAATTTCAAAGAAAATTATCATAATAATGTCTCTTTTTTCAATGATATCCTTTGTTTTATTAACGTTAGTTGCAGAGTTATATCTATATAACTCATCATCCCATATGGAGATTGGTTATATGATACCAATAGTCGTTCTTACACTAATAATAATTTTTGTTATAATTACCTTTGTAATCTTTCAAAAGATATCCTCTGAGCATAAAAAAGAAAAGGAATATTTGGCTATTAAAGCCAGAAATGAATATTTGGAAAAGGCTATGATAGAAAGCCATAAGTCGTTTGATGTCTGGAAGAAGGTTATACACGATTTCAAAAATCAGATATATTATATTGACGAACTGCTAAGGAGCAGAGATTATTCAATGCTTCAAGGTTATATCCGAGAGCTTAAGGTTATTTCCAATGAAGCCGCAACACAGATAAAGACCGGAAATAAGTATGCGGATGCAATAATTGCAGAAAAGACACAGGTTGCAAAAAATCTTTCTATTGACGTAATCTTAAATGCTCAAATTCCGGACAAGATACCTCTTAAAGATTATGAACTTTGTACAATCGTAGGAAATGCGTTTGACAATGCTATCGAGGCCACGCAGTTTGCCAAAGAAAAAAACATACAGCTTACAATAAAGCCCGTTAAGGGCTTTTTGTGCATAAAATTGTCAAACACAGTGGACTGTGACCCGTTAATAGATAACCCAAACCTTCTTAGCACGAAAGAAGATAAGGGTATGCATGGCATAGGTGTGAAAAGTATACGAGATATGTGCGAAGGGCACGATGCATCAATAAATTACTATTACGATGATGGATATTTCGTACTTTATATAATGATTCCAGAGGTTAAATCGACAAAAGAAGCAAAATAAACAAAAAAAGATACAAAATAAACAAACTTTCGTCAGAGACGTTTTTTTATGCTATAATACTTTTCATCCGGTGTATCTTTGGAGGGAAGAGATGATACAACAGATAAGTGGGGATATAGTATTTTTATTAATCAAGAATAAGTACGTTGACATCGATGATAGGGAAGTTTACACCTACGGCTTAGAGGTTTTAATTGCAAACATTCTTGTGATGTTTGTACAGCTAGTTATTAGTCTTGTATTTGGATATTTTGTACACTTTATCTTACTTTTAATGGTTTTTGTGCCCCTGCGTGTCTATTTTGGTGGGTATCATGCGAAAAACATGTTAAGTTGTACAATTTTTTCAAGTCTTATGTTTCTAACAACCTTGGTATTGGTAAAATACGCTCATATAGAATATGTTAAGGTTGTATCCATACCTTTGGTTGCAGTTTCGGCAATTATATTTTTTGTGCTACATCCTACTGTGCACGAGAATCACAATTTGCCGGAGGAATTAATAAAACGCAATTGGGCTATAACACGTTTTATCACAGTTTTTGATGTTATTCTCTTTGTCGTTTTATACTTAAACATGCCTAAAGCTGCAATGAGCATGGCTCTTTTCATGGGATTTGCGTCTTTACTTTCATTACTAGGAATGCGGAGGTGATAAATATGGAAAATAAGGTTATAAAAATGGCAGTTAATGCTATTAGAAAAACAGCAGAAATTTCTGCTGAATCAACATCTGTCTGGGCATTATACCAACCAAAAACACCTCAAAAGTTAACTAAAAAAAGTTAACTAAACTAGCGGGCAAGGCAATAAACAAATATTTGGGCATTTTATTTTGCGGAAAGGTCGTTGAAAATGAAGCTGAAGCAGGCCGCAGGCACTGTCGCCGATGTACCTGTTATCGAATTGGTCAACCGTATAGTAAACGTTGCTGTAACCAAGCGAGCCAGCGACATTCACATTGAACCCACAAGACATATCGGGCGTGTACGATTTAGAATTGACGGATTACTTGTTACCTATCTTGAAATTCAATCGTTCATAATGCCTATGATAGTTTCAAGGCTTAAATTTCTCGGACGCATGGATATCTCAAACAGATTAACGCCCCAGGACGGGCGTTTCCTTATCAACCTAAGTGATGGCGGCAGTATAGATTTCAGGCTCAGCACATTTCCGACTGCCGAAGGAGAAAAGGCGGTTGTCAGGTTAATCTACAACGTTGACGATTTATTCAACGAAAACGATGTAGGTTTCCTGCCCGCCGAATCCTCGGCTTTAGAAGAGATGATATCCGGAATGTCCGGCGCCGTTCTTGTTACCGGGCCTACCGGAAGCGGCAAGACTTCAACTTTAGCCTCCATTATAAACACGCTTGACAAAGAAAGCCTTAATATAGTAAGCGTGGAAGACCCAATAGAAATCCTCATTGAAGGCGTTAATCAAACAGCTGTAAATCCCAAAATTAACTTAAACTTCCCCGATGTTTTAAAATTTCTCCTGCGTCAAGACCCGGATGTTATTATGGTTGGCGAAATTCGTGATGTACAAACAGCAGAGCTTGTTGTTGAAGCATCTATAACAGGTCATTTGGTTCTAAGCACCTTGCACACAACAGATGTTGCAAGTGCAATAACACGTTTTTTGGATATGGGCATAGAAAGCTATCTTCTTGCCTCAGCCATAAAGGGCATTATCTCTCAAAGGCTTGTCCGGCGAATATGTCCCTATTGCAAGGAAACTTTTATGTCCTCGGACAGTGAGATGTATATGCTTAATCTGTCCGCACCCGTTAAATTGGCGAAAGGACGAGGCTGTAGATATTGTACCGGAACAGGATTTTTCGGGCGCTTTGCAGTTTACGAATATTTTATAATTGATAAATGCTTAAGGAGCCTCATTAATGCTAAAGCCTCTGAAGATGAAATAAAACTTTATCTGAACCAAGCCGGTATGGTAACCATGTGGGATCGTGCAGTTCAGCATGTTCTTTCAGGCCATACAACAATCCATGAAATTTTCAGAGCAGTAAGCGTGAGGGGTAGCACATGATAAGAACTAAGCCCTCGTCGGGGGACTTATCCCTCTTTCTGCGCCAATTATCTTTTTTTGACGATTCGGGCTTAGACTTAGCAACAGCCCTTACAATTATCCTCGAAGCAAACTCACTCCATTCAATCTGTCCCCTCATTAAACGTCTCTTACCCTATTTCACTCAAGGAAAACCGTTTTCTGTTTGTTTGAAAGAAACACGATTCCCCCCTCTCATCGTTGGTATGATAAGCCTTGGCGAAAGAACAGGCGATATATCCAAAGTTATTAAACACCTCGCAGATTATTACGAATACTCTGACAAAATATCCCAGGAATACAAGAACGCTCTCATCTACCCTCTGTTTATAGCGGTTTCGCTTATAAGCGTTTCAGCCGTATCTGTCACAAAAGTTATCCCGGGCTATGCAAGAATCTTTAGGGATAACAATATAATCCTTCCTCTTCCCACAAGAATTATGTTTTTCTTATACGAATTAGTAAGTCGTAATTTCACCATAGTTTTGTTGTCATCTATTTCAATTATTATCCTTCTTATCCTTCTTGCGAATTCTCGACCGGGACGGTTTATAAGGGATTTTATAAGCCTCCACTTTTTTCCTTTTTCTTATATAAACAAAAAGATACACAGTTACCGTCTTTCCGAGGTTTTGCTTTTGTGCCTTAAATCCGGTGCAACTGTTAACGATGCCTTGGCTTTGTATTCGCCTATAATCAAAAACAAGTTTATTAAAGCTGCTATTGATGAAGTGTTTTTTGAAATTGAAATGGGTGGCAAGTTAAGTCAGATAAACGGCAGTTTTTTTGACCCGTTGCTTATTTCTATGATAAAGCTTGCAGAGCAGACCGGTGAGGTTTTAGCTACACTCTCCAAAACCTCCGAACATCTTAAAAAAGATATAGAACTTTTTAATGCAAAGGCAGGACGCCTTATGGAACCTGTCCTTATTGCAATCTCCGGCATATTTGTTGGATTCGTCATGTTTTCGTTGTTGCTACCGTCGTTAAAGCTTGCCACTATGTTTTAAACGACAACCATATTATATGCAAAGGTGGTTTTTCATGAAATCAGGCATGACTGTGCTTGAATTAGTTATTGTCATTGCTGTTATGGCCATATTGGCCGCAATTTTGGTTCCCAATCTTGCTACAATATCCGATAGGTCAAAGCTTAAAAGTGATATTCAGTCTGTTCAGCTTATACAAAACGCTGTAAGTGTTTATAATGCGGAGCATACGGGGCAGTTGGCTTTGGATACAGATACCATAGAGGATGATATGGAAAAGCTGGTTTTGGCTGGATATATTAAGGATTTTAGGCTTCAAACAGACAAGATTTCTCTTTCCAAAAATGCAGATGGCCTCGTTTTAGATTTGACACTTTGCTCGGATTCGGTTAAAGCCATTGTCACGAGCCTTTCAGATAAGGAACAGTCGTATGTTATCTCGAACTAAGGGGATAACGGTTATCGAAGTTATAATAGCTGTTGCGATAATGGGACTTGCAATCCTGGGTATTTCTAACATATTTTCTTATTGTGCAAAACTTTATACAAACATGGCTATACGACACCAAAATCTGATCCAAGCCCAAACTGCGATGACCATAATTGGCGAACATATTTCCTCTTATGATAAGTTAGAAATTGTAATTGGCAGAGATACAGGCGATTTAGCTAAGCTTACTTCCGTAAACAAATACACCAACGCTGAAAGTACTCTAACTTTCGTACTTGGTGAAAAAACACTTAAATATAGTTCGGGCTTGAATGAAATGGCCATTTTCATTCAGAACATTTTTTTGTCGTTTGATAGACAAAAACAGATATTAACCGTTGACATAACTGCGGCAATGAAATCTGATGTTCCTGCCATAAAGGTTAAGAAGAAGTTTGATACAAGCGGCAAGGTGGTTACTATAAGATGAATAAGAAAGGCTTCACAATTATTGAATCACTTATCGCGGTTTTTGTTTTGTCTGTAAGCATGGTGTTTATTTTGAGCGCAATGCTTTTTGCAACAACAGGAGGTGCGCGTTCAGAAACCTCCTATAACGTATTAATTCTGTCCGAAAGCTTACTTGCCGAGGCGCGTTCTCATGTTATGACAGCAGACTATGAAAGCATATTCACATCATTTGAGCCGGACGAGGATTTTTACAAGGGTTTTGAATACTCTGTCTATATTACGGATGGAACCAATTCTTTATCTATTGGTGATTATGAGCCGGCCGTGAGCCTTAGTCTAAACGGTTTTGATACTATGGGATGCGTTTTTATAAGCGTTCGCGTTAGGGACACGAACTATGGGGTTTCGTCTGAGCTTACAAACCTTATACCCTCTGTGGCTTTGAGCCGGCTTGCGGGATAGTATGGTTGTCCGTCAATTTGTTTGGATTGACCAGACGGCTTTTCTCTTAAGTCATAAATAACCGAAAGCTCGGACACATAATATTCGTTATCTATTTTATATGCGGTAAATGGTGAGCGTATGGTTGCATACTCAACGGGTAGCGACACAAGAGCCGACATTGTTGTTATGCGTGGTTTTGGAAGGTTTGTGACAGAGTTTGCATACGCTTTCAGAATTTCTGTCTGTGATGAAATAAGGTAGTTTTCTGTTCCTATTTCCGGACTTTCATCATAGCTTAAGTAATTTATCATTTTTATACGAGGATATACTTCCAATGATTGATACAATTCCTTTATTGTATAAGCCGCCTCAAGCTCTCTATATTTGTAGTCTGTTTTTGAAAAATGACTTACAGATACATTGAGAATGAGCGGCTTTTCTTTTTGAAAACTCAAATACAGAAAGTCTAAGTTTGGCTTTTCGTCGGCACCAAGCTTTAGACCCAGACGCACCCAATCTGTGTAGTCATTTCCCGGGTAATAGCTTAGTGCGGTTACATCATCAGACTGCGCACCGAATACAACCGCTGTATTTGGTGCGTATTTTTTTATGGCATCATATGCGTATTTGAAAAGCTCCACATAATCGTTTGCAAGATACTCAGATTGTATATCGGGGTAGATCTCCGCGAATATAGGCATGTTTATTTTACCAAGCTCTGTTGCTGCCTTTTGAAGCTTTGCCCTTTCGTATAACTTTGTTTCAGGGGGGTGTATTATGAAGTAGGGGTATTTGTTATTAGCTATGCATTCGAGAAATATACTTTCGTCTATCTCATCCCCTGCTATAACCTCATATACGTACACGTTATGTTTGCCTGCATTCTGCTCAAAAGCGCGTATACTGCCAGCTCCCGCGTCACCCTGAATACCCGCTCCCACGTAATGCCCGCTTGAAGGCTCGTAAAGAGAAAGCCCGCACCTTTGTTCAAACAATAAGGTGTAGGCTTCTTTTTCTGTGCTTTTTTCTTCACGCTTTGCAAAAACAGTGCCAGCTTTGTTCGTAGGCTCATTAAATGTACAACCGCTCAGGTTCAAAAGTATTGTTACAGCCAAAACGGCCGCCAAAAATCTATACATTAATTCTCCTTTCCGGACATATAGAAACTTAAAGGCTCCAGATAATGCACAAGATAACCAGCCTTGCTTGCAACAAGGTAGCGTTTTTCAAATGCAGAATATGGTATGGACTTACGTTCTCCGGCTTGCTTAGCGTCCCAAAAACCTTTTAGAACCTCAAACGGCAGGAAATAACACTCGTTAAAGGCGTTGAAGCTAACCAGAAGGAACGCACAGCCCTTTTGTTTCTGGAATGCGTCCATAAAAGCAATTTGATGTTCATGAACATTTGCCAACGGCAAGGATTTTGAGGCGGTTTCCTTTGCATCAAAGCATACCGCCAAGCTTTGCACAACACCGATATAGTCAACTGTGCTCTGTTGTAAGAAGTATCCGTCCGAGACGCGGTTGTTTTCAAACTTAACCGGCACTATGGACGTTGGTATCTTTTGTATAAGTGCGAGCCCCTTTTGTCTATATCTGTCGTTTGTAAGGTTTATCATTTCCTCAAAGGTTGAACCTCTTAACCCTCTTGTGTTCCACATAGATTATCACCCGTTTATGTAAAATTATACCAATCATTATACAATAAATGTTGCTTTTTTGAAGTCTTTGTGCTAAATTTTTTCAAATTATAGATAAATGGAGGTTTCTATGAACGAATATCTTATATCATTTTTTGAAGAGTTTAATTATCCCGAAGAGGCTAGGCAGGTTTTAGGCGAGGCTTATAAGGCTATTTCCGAAAACAAAGATGCAATGGAATTATTCAACAACTCATTTCCAAAAGTAGGCGGCGATTTATTTCCGATGCTTGACCAGGTTGCGGAGATTACAGGAATCCACAAGTACACGGTACATCTTTTGTATTTCATCTGCCTCTCAAAGAGTACGAGGGAGGTTTATAAAGAGAGGAACATACCCTATCAGGTTTTCTATGATTCTGTGTCCGACTTGAAGTGGAAGCTTATGGAGTGCTATAAGGTTTATGGTATTTGGGGGAGTTTTGTTGCTTGGTGGTTTAACAGGTTCTATAACCTCACGCGCTTTGCGCTCGGACGCTTGCAATTTGAAACCGTGGAGTTAAGGCAGGACTATGAAAATGAAAAAGTTTCGCTTAAAAAGGGTGACACAGTAATTAACGTGCATATACCTTCAGCAGGACCCCTCACACGAGATGAATGCATGAAATCTTACAAGGCTGCTTCAGAATTTTTTGCGGAGTATTTTGTTAACCGTCCTACCGTCTTTGTCTGCGATTCTTGGCTTTTGTTTCCGAAACATAGAGAATTTTTGCCCAAGCATTCAAACATACTAACCTTTATGGATGATTATGATATTGTAGAATCAAGTGAAACGGATAATTTTGAAGTCCTATGGAGAATATTTAACAAACCATATACAGGCTCGGTAGATGACCTGCCATCAGACACCTCTTTACAGCGTGCATACAAGGATTGGATTTCAAAGGGCAACCTCATCGGAAACGGTTACGGAGTGTTTGTTTTTGCTGTCACCTCTAAAAACCACTGACTTTTTTGTGTTAGCGTTGCTCACCACACGCAAAGCCGCAAACTACGCGGTGTTGCATATGGTGAGCAACTACACGATAAAGTCAAAGCGGGGTTTTTAGAGGCTTCATGTGTGAATTTTTCAATGGACGTAGTCCTTGGAATATTTCCACGGGTATTGCATTTATACCGAAAACATGGTTAAATATAAGCAAATTCTAGGGCTTGAAAAATAGCCGTTTGACGGGGTGAAATTAATGGATTGTATAATTGGTATTGACGGCGGCGGTACGAAGGCTTTGCTCAAGGCAATCAATCTTAACGGTGAATTTTTGTGTGAGGTTAAGGGCGGTTCCACAAACCTTGCTTCCAATTCTGCTGAACAGGTTCGTAATAATTTGACAGAATTGTTCAAGGAGGCCAATATCGCGGCTAACGAAACTCTTAAGCCCTTAAGCATATGTTTGGGTACAGCCGGTGTAACCGCAAAGGACGCAGATAAGATTTTAAAAGAAATTTTGTTTGATATAACCGGTTGCAAGAATTTGTCCGTTGTAGGAGATATGGAGATTCCTCTTTATGCAGATTGTGCGGACAAGGACGGTGTCGTTGTAATTGCGGGCACGGGTTCCATTGCTTTTGCAAGAACAAAGGACGGTAAGACAGCGCGTGCAGGCGGTTGGGGTCATATTGTTAGCGATGAAGGCAGTGCTTATTGGATTGCTAAAGAGGCTATTGTGGCTATAATGCGAGCTTATGACGGACGCGGGTTAAAGACCTGTCTTGAAGGATTGTTCACAAAGGCTTTGGATTGCGATACAAAGGGGCTTATATCCAAAATCCATGCTCCAGGATTTAACAAGTCCGACTTTGCGGCATTGGCCGGTTGGGTAAACGAGGGTGCAATGAACGGCGACACAGTGAGCATAGATATCCTCCACCGTGCTGCTGAATTTATTATAGAGTTGCTTACAGCCGCGAAAAACAGGGCGGAGCTTAGCGACGACTTTACTCTTATACTTGCAGGAGGTGTACTTACAAACAACAAGCTTGTCCAAGAGTATGTTATCGGGCGTGTGGGGGAAGAATTTGAAAAGGCAACAGTTATCAACGCACAAAGTGAGAACATCACAGGCGCATTAACTATTGCAAAAAGACAGGTTATTTAGATATATGACCAATATTGAGATCAGGACGAAGGAGATATACAACCAGTTAAGCAAATCCGAGAAGATGGTTGCGGATTACATCCTGAACAATATCTCGGACTTGCTTAATCTCTCAATAGACGAGCTTTCCGAAAGTGCGGGTGTGAGCAAGCCCTCTGTGGTTAGGTTTTCAAAATCCCTCGGCTATTCCGGATACAAGGAGCTTAAAAAATCCGTTATTTCGGACTTTAACGATCGTGCATTTCAGAATTACTCAAGCGAGCAATATGCAGACATAAGGCATCTTAGCGGCATAAGCATGATTAAAAACTCTGTGAAGACTAACTCTATAAAGTCTATTGAGGACACCATAAGCCTTTTGGATGATGATACACTTAAGTCCGTTGTATCTCATATCATAAAAGCCTACTCTATACGTCTTTTCGGTACAGGTGCGTCGTCGGTTGTTGCGGAGGATTTATATTATAAGCTTTTGCGTATAGGCAAGAATGTTTGCCACAGCAGCGACCTCCATATTCAACTAACCTACGCCGCAACGCTAACCGAGAACGACGTTGCTATAATTTTCTCCTATTCGGGTTTGACAAAGGAAATGATTGAAATAATGAATATTGCAAAGCGTTGTAGGGCAAAGACGGTTGCGGTTACAAAATACTCCAAGAGTGACTTTGTGAACAATGCGGACTATGTTATACATACGGTTGCGCCTGAAGTCGAACGCCGTAGCGGGGCTATGGTTTCACGTATAGCTCAACTGGTTGTGGTTGACCTTTTGTTTTCTGCGGTTGCAAGCCAGGATTACGAGCACGTTAAAGACAATCTACAAAAAAGTTTCGACACCTGTAATGCGCACAAAAAGCCCTTTAGGAGGTAATATTTTGGACAAGGTACTGCTTATCGACGGCAACAGCCTTTTAAACAGGGCTTTCTATGCCTTACCGCTTTTGACTAATTCAAGCGGTGAATATACCAATGCGGTTTATGGCTTTTTGAATATTATGTTTAAATTTATAGACGAGGAAAGTCCGAAGCTTGTTGCCGTTGCGTTCGACCTTAAGGCTCCAACCAAACGGCATAATTTGTTTGCGGATTACAAGGGCACTCGTAAAGAGATGCCCGCGGAGCTGCGCCCTCAAATCCCGCTTTTGAAAAATCTCTTAAAACTTATGGGCGTGAGCATTTTTGAGCTTGAGGGCTATGAGGCAGACGACTGTTTGGGTACTCTCTCTCTGCATTACTCAAAGGACTATTTGGTTACTATCGTTTCAGGTGACAGAGACATGCTTCAACTCGTGGGAGGCAACATCCGTCTTAAGATTCCAAAGACCAAAGCCGGTAAGACACAGGTTGCAGAATATGATCAGGATATTATAAAGTCCGAGTTTGGCGTTGAACCCGTACAGATGATTGACGTTAAGGCTTTAATGGGCGACGCATCGGACAACATTCCTGGCGTTCCCGGTATTGGTGAAAAAACCGCGCTTAAGCTTATTATAGAATACGGAAACCTTGACAGCGTTTTGTCAAACACAGCGAAGCTTTCCAAAAAGCTTAAGGAGAGCATTGAAGAAAACAAGGACAAGGCCTTATTAAGCCGCGAGCTTGCGGAGATTGACCGTAACGTACCGCTTGAGTTTGCGCTTGTGGGGAATGAACTTAACATTAACTATACATCCGAAGCATTCGATGAGGTTAAACGATTGGGCTTTAAGAGCCTTTTTGATAGATTTTCCTCTGTGCCTGATGTGGCGGCTACCGAAATTGTGGATAATTTCATCGAATTTTCAGGTGATGTTTCTAAGCTTGTAAACACACTCTGCGAACAAGAGGTTGTGTCATTTTATACAGCGGGTGCGCGCATAGGGTTTTCATATGAAGGTGTCAGTGGTGTAAGCTGCGCGTTTGACAGGGATTCCGCAGAGGCTTTGAGAGTGTTTTTTAACTCTGATGTTAAAAAGGCAGTTTATGACCTTAAGCGCGAGTTGCATGCGCTTGATTGTTTTGGCTTGGACTTGAACAACGTGCATTTTGATTTAAGTCTCTGCGCATATATTATAAACGAAGATTCAAACTTGGGTTCTGGTGAAGCTGATTCGGTTTGTCACGTTTCTAAAACGGTTCTTGAACGCATGGACGGTATGCTTGCAAAGTTAAATGAAAACGCACAGATATCGTTATTCTATGATATGGAGCTACCATTGGCACGGGTTTTATTTGAAATGGAGAAGACCGGCATATGTGTTGACGAGCAATTACTTAAGGCTTATGGTGAAAATCTTGATGCGCAAATAGAAGCGCTTGTATGGGATATTTACGCCTATGCAGGCGAAACCTTTAATATAAACTCCACACAACAGTTAAGCCACATTTTATTTGATCCGGACAAGCTTGGGCTTAAGGCTGTTAAGAAAACAAAAAGCGGATACTCCACGGATGCGGAGGTTCTGGATAAGCTTAAAGGGAAGCATCCTATCATAAAATGTATTATAGACTACCGCACATATTCAAAGCTTAAATCAACTTATGTGGATGGTCTTTTTGCGGCGCTTAGGGACGGAAAGATTTATTCAAGCTTTAACCAGACAGTTACAGCAACGGGGCGCATATCCAGTTCGGAACCGAATCTACAAAACATCCCTATAAGAACGGAAATTGGACAAAAACTGCGTGAATGCTTTGTGCCAACGCCCGGTTATAGCTTTGCGGATGCAGATTATAGTCAGATTGAATTACGCGTACTTGCTCATATGGCCGGAGATGAAACGCTTACGAACGCA
The DNA here is from genome assembly GCA_964412725.1 of uncultured Eubacteriales bacterium. Lineage (GTDB taxonomy): Bacteria > Bacillota > Clostridia > Lachnospirales > CAYPQA01 > CAYPQA01. The sequence goes on along the minus strand of CAYPQA010000037.1, from coordinate 854 downwards.
TTCAAAAACGGCACCGACATCCATCGTCTAACCGCGTCACAGGTTTTGGGTGTGGATTATGAGAGCGTTACAGAATTGGAACGCCGCAGCGCAAAAGCTGTAAACTTTGGCATTATTTATGGGCAGCAGGCTTTCAGCTTAAGTCAGGACTTGAACATAAGTTTAAAAGAAGCGGAAAGCTATATAGAGGGATATTTTAAGGCTTACCCTTCTATCGGTGCGTTTTTGGACGGTTGCGTCAATAGTGCGAAGGAACGCGGCTATGCCGAAACCATATACAACCGCCGTCGATACGTACCCGAATTAAGCGCGTCTAACTTCAACACGCGTTCATTCGGTGAGCGTGTTGCAAAGAATATGCCTATCCAAGGCACCGCCGCGGATATAATAAAGCTTGCTATGATTAGGGTTACAAACAGGCTGAAGGCTGAACGGCTTAAGTCACGTCTTATTCTTCAAATTCACGATGAACTTTTGCTTGAAGTTAAGGACGGAGAACAGGAGCGCGTGCATGCGCTTTTGAAACAAGAGATGGAAAGTTTTGACCTTCCGCTATCCGTTACAGTACACAGCGGAATGAACCTGTACGAGGTGAAATAAATGACCGTTATCGGTTTGACAGGGCGCATGGGCAGCGGAAAGTCTACAATCGGAAGGCTTAGCGAGGAGCTGGGCTATATTCGTATTGATACTGACCGCTGCGCACGCGAGGTATTGGAAATCGGTGAGCCGGCTTATATGGAAATTTGTGAAGCCTTCCCCGAATGTATATTACTTGACAAGACGATTGACCGTAAAAAACTAGGCGCTATTGTTTTTAATGACAAACAAAAGCTAAAAAAACTTAACGAAAT
>CAYPQA010000036.1:0-21159 GCA_964412725.1 uncultured Eubacteriales bacterium | reverse complement strand
CTTTGTTTCATCTGCTATAGGTTTCCTAGATTACACCACTTGACGAGACGCTATCTACCAGAAAGCAAGATAGAGTATGTAAAGAATGAATTAAGACGAGAAATTCTTCTTGCAATAGATGATGGATTTTCAGTATTCACCACAGGTTTTGCGTATAGCTGTGACTTAATGTTCTGCTCAATTGTAACTGAATTAAAAGACACCTATCCTATAAAACTTGAAGCTATACTCTCTTACAAGAAATGTGTAAAATCAAAAGCTAAGGAATATCAGTATTTATTGAATAAAAGCGATATGGTTAGTGTAATATCCGATAAATTATTGAGACATAACAAGACCATGTTAAAAAGGCTTTTGGGCATTGTTTTAATTCTGCCCAAAAGCCTTTTTTATATATATTTCACTTATTATTCCACTTCTCTTAGCCTTTCTATAAGGGTAAATTTGCTTATTGAACGATAAGCCATTTCAGGCGTAGCCACACAAATCAAGAAGATTGTGACGCCGGAAATAAGAGCCGGTATGAATGGGTACGCATAGACGGCATAGGTTGCTTGCTGTTTGAATAGCCCGAACACAGTCATAGAAATAAGGGTACCAAGAGTGCTTACAAAGGCGATGGTTATAATGGCATACCATAAACCTTCAAATATAAGCATTTTGCGCATTTGAATTTTGCTCATTCCAACGCTTTCGAGCGTTGCCAGCTCACGCTTGCGAACCATAATTCCTACGGACATAACATTAACGAAATTCATAAAGCCGATTAAACCCAGTATTAAGGCAATGCCTCCGCCTATGGTGTACATGATAATTTTATTACTGCGCATTTTCTCGCTTTCTTCTATCCTTGATGTGCGAGAAATCTCTTTGTCGCCTTCGGTTATTGCCTTTATCTCATCTAACGCTTGAGCATCGTATCCCTTTTTCACGTTGATGTTCACGGTTCTAATAAAAGGATCGCCAAGTAGCTTTTCCATTAAAGTGTTTGAACAAATAATTGTGGGTCCGATACTTGATGTATCACTCTTAAAATAAGGGGGCACAAACCCGCCCACGTTTAAGTTAAACATCTCGGTGCTATCAAAATTTAATCTAACTTCAATGCTATCAATGCTTTCAAGTTTTTCGGGAATATTTGTGGCAATCAATACATAATCCCCACGTTCAAATGCGGCTATATCAAAAGGCTTCTCAAGCGTTTTGTTCAATTCCTCTAACGCCTCGCTGCCTATGCCAACCGTCACAGAGCTTAACCCCTTTTTCAATGATTCCATTTCTTTTTCAGTAGGTTCTTTTTCCATAACACTGCTTATTTGATCGTTTAATTTTTCTGAATATGTTAAATAAAACATAGCTTGGGTATTCGTCTCTATATATTCGATGCCTGAAACAGACTGTAACTGCTCCAAGATTTCTTTTGTAAACTTTTGTTTTGTATCACTGGAGATAAAATTTGCGGTATTGTTTTTGATAGAAAAATCATAATCAAAAAAATCAGAAATATAGTTGTCAATATTCATACTATTTACAACAGCGGTTATCGTTATGAATGTTGTAACGCTTATAAATAAACTCAGCAGTACAACAAACGCACGTTTCCTGTCACGAAAAATATTACGAAACGCCATTTTATAAGGCTTTGCGTTAGCGTTCCCACGTATATTGCCTTCTTTTGTCTCTGCTCCAATGAACTTAACCGCCTCGATAGGTGAGATTTCAGCCGCTTTTCTAGCAGGCTTGGATGCGCCGATAAAGGCCGTAAGCAAAGACAGGCAAACGGCACCAACATAAATTAAAGGTGAGAAGGATATCTTGGCCTTTACAGTAAGGTCACCCAAGCTGTTTATAATCATAGGCACCAAGACCAATGAAAACAATGCCGCAAGTATGGTACCTATTAAGATTCCCACTAAACTCATTCTCAATATCTGACCTATAACGATTTTGCGAATCTGCTTTGGAGTTGTACCTACCGTTTTAAGCATTCCATAAAATCTAATATCTCTTGAGACTGAGATGTACATAACGTTATATATAAGTAAGTAACCTGTGAACATAATAAAAGACACAATCAACACTATAGAAACAAGCCATGAGCTTCGTTCAGAGCTATCAACATCATACATCGGAATAGGTCTTATGGATTGAGATTCCGAAATGCCAAGGTCTTTTTCCAACCGGTCACAGTAATCCATAATTCTTGAAACGTCCTTGAAGATAACGGTTGCAGAGCCGTCACTCTGTGGTGCTCTTCCATAGGTATCTGATAATGCCTTTGAAACCAATATAGTGTCTATGTTGCCGGAACGAACATACATGTAACTGGTAAAGTAACCTGAAAGGACAAATTCCTGTGTGTATTCTGTACGTTTCTCGGTTGTATCAATAAAATAGTCAAGAATTATACTCATACCAAGCTCGGGATTTTCTATCCCCATGCTTTCAAGCACCCATTTAGGCACCATAATCTCGTTTGGATTTTGAGGATAACTTCCCACTATATCGTCATACGCAGGAGCACGCATTTTCTCCCAAGAAGACTTGTCAAAGTAAAAGAAACTTAGGCTCATGTCGCCCATCTCTGGCTTGACCTTAATCGATGCAACGTGGTTACCGGCTCCAGATTCTTTTACATAATCAAGCTTGCCCAAGATCTCCATTTGTTCAGGTGTCGGAAGACTAATCCCTGCATGTGCTGTTGTTCCCATAAGGCTTGTTTGCTGTCTTTGCGTGGTTTTGTAAAAGCTCAATCCGACGCTAAACACAGACGCCAGCATAAATGTTGTTAACATTATCGCGACAACGACGAATATATTGCGTTTCTTGTCAGACGATAAAGTGCGTTCAGTTATTTTTCTTATTATAGCTGTATTATTATTTTGCATTTTTTAGACCTCTCACTCTACTTCACGTAATCTTTCAACAAGCGACTTGCGGCAAAGTACCTTTATTGAAGCGCTTGAAATCACAATGGGAATTGTGACAATAACCGCAGAATATGCAAGCAAATACCAAGTCGGAAATCTGAAATGCATATAATCAGCACCCAAGTTTCGCATAAATTCAATAAGTCCGTAGCCCGCAACTGTCCCAAACAAAACCGTGACCACCAAATTCCAAATAGCAAGCATAGCGCCCTCGTATTGAATCATACGTGACAATTGTCGACCTTCCATACCTACAGACTGCAAGCCTGCAAACTCTTTTTTTCGTGACATAACGTTGGTTATAAGTGTGTTTATAAGATTGATAAGGCTGAATGCTATGATAAAAAAGGAGATTCCGAAAACCATACTGTTAAGTACGCGGAAGGTATTCTTGTCTTTAAGCATTGCTTCACGCAATGTGTATAATTTAAGCAATGGATTTTGATCTGCAATGTCTCTGATTTGAGTTTCAATCTGAGCACCGTTGAGTTCATAATTTTCAACGGAAACCGTAAGCTCAGAGTTAAGATTAAAGCCCTCAACCAGCATATCCTCCAACACGACATCGGGCACAACAAACCAGCCCGCAGGAACTGTAACGGAATAGTTCTCATCAGTTATATTCAGACTGCCCGCAACAGTAAAGTTTTCATCTCTCTGCTGTTCGCCATCAAACCATTGAATAAGAACCTCGTCGCCGGTTTCAAACCTCCAACCGAAAATTTCCTCTGCAACGCTGTTGTTTACAATCAAGACCTCACGGTTTTTCACCATTAAATCATAATCTATACGTCCGTCTTCAAGCCCTCCCTGTAAAGCAGCAACATCCTCTTTAGCGAAAGAAACCAAATGGTCTTTCGAGCGTATACCGTTATATTCATATTCAATACTAAGCTTTTTATTAACGCTAAGGTCTTTCACACCGTTTATTTTTCGAATGCTTTCCATAAGCTCATCATTTATAGGGTTACCCTGTGCCTGAACCCCTGTCATACCGTTTTCGTTAAGCTCTGCCGCATTATTTGAGATATACAGGAGATATTCGCCAAAGCGAAATTGACCCTGTCTGGAGTATTCTTCTTTGTTCATTGACTTAATCATCGTTGCACCACATAAGAATAATATCCCGCCTATACCCAGCGAGCAAACGGTTAGAACTGTTTTCTTTCTGTTGCGCGCTATGTTAAGTTTTGCCAAAGTCCACATTGTGAGTTTGCCGCTTTGTCTTTTTCTTGTGTTTCTTTTTATATTTGCATCGGCATCAACCATTTTTGTTGCCTCAATCGGTGAGATACTTGCGGCCATACTCGCGGGTTTTCTTATAGAAATAAGTACGGTCAGTAAGTTAATAAGAAAAACTAAACACCAGACCAAAACCGTTGTTATTATATTAAATCCGTCGGGCTTGATAAAATACGCAAATATACTGCCGATTAATAGCCCGAATGGTGAGCCAATAAAGCAGAGTATAATACCCTCACGGTTCACAATGCGTTTTATCTGCTTTTTTGTTGCACCGAGCGTACGCAATTGACCGAACTCACGTGTGCGGTTTATAACAGAAATGTAGAACACGCTGTAAATAACCAAAATGCTTGCCAAGAGTACACCGAATCCAACTAATAAAACAAAAATCATTTGTTCCGAGCTGTTGCCAATTGAAACTACGAAAGCATTGTTTTCGTTCACGTTCTGTCTTTCAATGCCATATTCTGTTCCGATTGTGCGAATTGTTTCAAGAAATTCTGATTCGCTCATATACTCCGCATCCACAATTCGCGTCGGGGCGTGATATGAATGTTCCTTAAGCTGTGAACCGCTTTCTGCATATAACTCAGACAGGATGAGCAAAAATGTATTTGAATTATCTCCTGTGTCTGTAAATCCGGTTATGGTGAATTCCTCTGTCGTTCCATCCAAAAATGTAAACGGCAATTTTTCTCCAATCACAGCCGGTTTGCCTATCCTACTCATATATGCCTTATCAACAGCAATATCAAACAACCCTGTCGGATATGTTCCTTCTTCTATCACTACACTCCTCATAGGCGTATTCTTCTGCTCATAGTACATTGGCGTCAAAATATAATTATCAACCTCAAAGCCCTTGCCCCTTTTAAAAAGCAAAAAGCTATCTATACGTGGGTCGTCTTCGAGTGAAGCTATCTGCTCCGCATTAACTCTTTGATAAATTACATGTTGCATTGTATTAAGAAGTCTTTTTTCGCTTTCTTCAACTCCGGTTACAAATAACGCAAGTCCTGATAAAAGACTTACAGACAAAATAACCGTTAAGATTATAAACAAATTACGCATCTTACTGCTTTTCAAGCTTGAAAGAGCAATCTTACGAATAACGGTTTGATTATTGTTTCTCATGATAACCCACCTCTTTCTTGATTCTACCGTCCTCTATATGAATAATGCGGTCAGCAAGTTGAGCGATTTGTTCATTGTGTGTAATCATAACAATTGTCTGGTGAAACTTTGTAGAAGTCATTTTGAGTATGCCCAGAACGTCTTGGCTTGTTTTTGAATCCAAGTTTCCGGTCGGCTCGTCCGCAAGCACAATCGAAGGCTTTGTCGCCAAAGCTCTTGCAATCGCAACACGTTGCTGCTGCCCTCCGGAAAGCATATTAGGGAGATTGTTTCGTTTTTCATCAAGTCCCAATGTATGAATTATATCATCGACAAAGGCTTTATCAACCTTATTACCGTCCAACTCTATAGGAAGAACAATATTCTCATAAACACTCAAAATCGGCACAAGATTATAATTTTGAAATATAAATCCAACGTTTCTCCTTCGAAATACAGTAAGCTGTTCATCTGTCATTTTTGCAAGCTCGTTTCCGCCCACAACAACACTTCCGCTGCTTGGCTTATCAAGCCCTCCCAACATATGCAAAAGTGTACTTTTTCCTGAACCGGACTGTCCTACTATTGCAATAAACTCATCAGGTTGCACGTCAATATTAACGCCGTCAAGCGCACGAACTATGTTCGGTTCCTTACCGTAATATTTTTTAAGTTCCCTTGTAATTAAAATCGCCATTTCATTTACCCCTCTCAAATTTATGTGCTTATCATAAAGGGCAAATCTTACAACGTCCTTACAATATCCGCTTTATTTCTTACAGTTCTGTAAGAAAATTGAGAACGAGGTAAACTCACCTACCCTACTGTCAACCATAATATACCCGCCCTGTTTCTCCATAATAAGCGTTGCAAGATACAGACCAAGCCCTGCACCTTCGGATTCCCTTGTTTTTTGGCTTCGATAAAAACGCTTAAAAATCAGATTATATTCCGACTCATCAATGCCTATGCCGTAATCTGTAACGATAACCTTCGTGTATAAAGTAAGTGGCTCAACAGAAATTGTGATTTCACTGTCATTCGGAGAATATTTAACCGCGTTTTCAAGCACGTTTGCAATAACCTCAGCAGTCCACTTACGATCGTGGTAAAGCTCTATATCCTTAAAGTTTGACACGCAGATATTTATATCTTTTTTTGCAGCCGCGGACACAACGCTTTCAATAGCTTTTCCGATTGTTTTACGTATAGGGTTCATCTTTGGCGATAGTTCAATTGCGCCGACCTCAAGCCGAGACATCTTTATAAGGCAATCCATCATCCATTGTAGTTTTTCCGAAAGCCCCATAATACGATACGAAAACTCCCTACTTTCATTTTCCGAAAGGTTTCCGTTGAAAAGTAGCTCTGAATACATAGAAATCCCCGAAAGCGGCGTTTTCATTTGATGTGACATATCCGAAATAAATCCCTGAACGGTTTCTTTTTCATTTTCCGCATTAACAGCATCCGTAACATACATAGCCAAAACACGATATGCTTTATGATTAAGCTTAGAAATTCTGCTGTCTGCAAGCTTAAGCTTTGGTTCAATCTTCTTCTTGTTCAAAACATTGTCAAGCACTAAGTCAATACTGTTAAAAGCCCTTCTTACATAGGCTCTGCTAAGTAAAACGGTCAAAACACAAATTAATCCCGCCGAGCCAAAAGCTATAAAATAAGCCACACCCTCACCCCTTAACCCATACATATCCCAAGCCGTGAACAGTTTTTATTATTTGCGGCTTTTTTGGGTCTTTTTCAATTTTAGACCGCAACCTGCTTATATTAACGGACAACGTATTCTCGTCTACAAAGTTGCCCTCGTTATCCCAGAGTGCCGCAAGTATTTGCTCCTTGCTCAAAATCTGCCCCGCATTCTTCATAAAATAATTAAGCAATCGAAATTCCGTTGCACTTACGGACACTTCCGTATCCTCGATAAAAAATTTGCATAATGACGTATCAAGGCGGTATTTTCCCAAACGTATTCCACTCTGTTTATCTCTATCCAAACGTCGAAACAGATTATCCACTCTTGCACGAAGCACAGACAGAGAAAAAGGCTTTGTTATATAATCGTCCGCGCCTGACTGCAAGCCGCTTACCTCATCCGTTTCAAGGTCGCAGGCGGTAAGCATAAAGATGGGAACCTCGGACTTTTCACGAATCTTTCTACAAAGCTCCATACCGTTACCATCCGGCAGACCCACGTCAAGAATTATAAGGTCTATGCCGCCTTTCTCAAATACGGCTTGTCCATCTCTTATAGAATTGGCCGTTATAGTCGTATATCCGTCGTTTTTGAAAGCGAAGGCTACTCCGCGGCTCAAGTTCTCGTCATCTTCAACAATCAAAATTGTTTTCATCATATCATCCTTTATCATAAGTTTTGCCCCTATTATATGTTGGCTGGTTATAAATATCAAATTTTATATTCTTGGGCATGTAGAAATAAAAAAAGGTTTTGAGAATGCCGTTTGGCATTCTCAAAACCTTTTTTATGAGCGGTAATTAGTTCACAATAGTGTGTCCATGTTAATTGTCCAATCAGTGACTGGACAATTAACATTAAAGACAGCTATTTGCATATGTATTGATTACATTTTTGTTCTGCATATATAAAATCAACCGTATTGGATAAATATCCCGGTTTCTTATTATCACCTATGAATAAACTCTTTTCCTTTGTTTTTTGATTATACAATACAGAAGCATGACGAAATATTTTTTCTTTATTTGTTTTTATAAAATCATATTCTTTTTGAACTAAGATTCGATAACTATCATCCCTTTCTTCTAAAAAATTATAAGGACTGATAACGGTATCTGGAACAGGGATCATACTACAAAATTTTATTGTACCTTTCAACTCATCGTTACCATTTTTGTCCTTAACAACAATTCTAATAATAGGAATAATGCTTTTTCTAATAGTTTTTTTGCCGTTGATAACTTTATAATCTGTATCTTTAGGCGAAGATAATGGAACATAATATTTGTACTCTTCAATGTTGAGAACAATGCCTATGTATTTTCTTTTAAAAGAACCTTCACGTTCCTTATTGTCGAATACATTGTGTAGTTTTGGGTCGCCCCTTAAGAAATCGATGTACTCTGTATTTACCAAATATAATCTCAACGTTATTTTCTCCTATCTTCATAAAAAATAAAACAGGGTAGAAAAGCCCACCCTGTTTGACCGTTACAGTCTCCCACTTATTGGCGGGGAAACGCCTGAATTTACAGTCTCCACTTATTGGCAAGGGAAACGCCTGAATTTACAGTCTCCCACTTATTGGTAGGGAAATACCTGATTAAATAAACTTATTTACAATCCAAGTATACACTATGACCCAAAAAAGTCAAGTATTTTATTGAACTGTAATAACATTATATACCGATTGAGCATGAATGATACTGCCTGATTTTTATGTCTTTTCTAAATATTTCTTATTAGAGTTTTCGTGAATAGTAGACTGCAAGCGCACCGTACAGACCTAAAAGCATCAACGCCATTACATATGAGGCAAGTTTTCCTTGCAAAGTGTATGGTTCCTATTGTTGTTTCTGTTCTGATGTTGGTGGTATCATCTATACTGACATTAATGGGTTCGAATATTGTATTTGGTTAAATCCTAATATGGGGTCAATACAAGGATATACTGCGGGACAGCTTATTCTTTTATTTCCTGTGGGCATTTTGTCTTCTGTGCTTATGATGTTTATATCTGCTATTCTTTGTGTTGCATTGAAAACGCCGCGTCAAAGTTATTTTGTTACGAGCATAGTATCTTTTGCTTTCGTCATTCCGGCATTGGGAATTGTGTATCTTGCAAAAAATATCTTGATGTGGTCGTTTATATACTCTGTTGTTTTGTTAATCTGTAGCGTGATATGTGTTAGAACTATATCCGACAAAATATCCAGACCCCAAATAATGAGCAGGCTATGAGCAAGTGAAGAGGCTTACTGACAGACAATTATTGTTTACCCGTAAGCCTCTTTGTCATCTTTTAATTGTGCTTTTATCAATTATTTTGTACAATGGTAGAAAATTAAAAATTGGTGATGATATGAATATATTAGTTATTGAGGATGACGCGGTTATCCGTAAAGAATTGAAGATACTGCTTGAGAAAAACGGATACACGACTTGGGTAACCGAGGACTTCAACGATGTTGTGAAATTTTCTATAAACAAAAACCCACACCTTATCTTATTGGACTTGAACTTGCCGGTCTATGACGGCTATCATATTTGTCGGGAGATTCGTAAAAGCTCTAAGGTTCCGATAGTTGTTGTAACAAGCCGTGACAGCGATATAGACGAATTAATGAGCATGAGCATTGGTGCGGATGATTTTATAACAAAGCCATATAACACGCAGATTTTGCTTGCACGAATTGCGTCAATATTAAATCGCGTCTATAGCATCCAAACGAGTAATAAGCTTAGCGTCAGGGATTTGGTGCTTGATGTTGGAAAAAGCACCGTAGAGAATGGCGAGGGGATTGTTGAGCTTACAAAAAATGAAGTGCGTATACTGGCCTTACTCATAAAAAATCAAGGTATAATTACTTCTCGGGACGACATAATAAACGAGCTTTGGCAGTCTAATGAATTTGTAGACGACAACACACTAACCGTAAATATCAACCGCTTACGCACAAAGCTTACAGAGATAGGCGCAGTAGACTTCATAAAAACTAAGAGGGGACAGGGGTATTTGATATGAAATTTAACAGATTTTTAAAGGACAAGGCTATTTTTATCGCACTGAATGTCGGTATATCGGCTTTCAGTGCTTTTCTTTTATATTTGATTTATGATGATTTATTAATCAGCCTATTTGTGGCTTGCAGTTGTGCGTTTGGATTTACGGCTTCGCTAATTATAGAATTTATAACAAAAAATAAATATTATCAAATCCTTTATCATTCTATGGAAAAGCTGGACAAAAAAACACTGCTTTCGGATATTATGCCAAGCGCAGACTTTTATGAAGGAAGTATTCTGTACGATATCCTGAAAATTCAAAACAAGGCTATGAACGATGAAATTGCAAAACACAGCAAGGCTTTCTCAGAATATCGCGAATATATAGAGTTGTGGGTTCATGAAATAAAAACACCTATAGCTGGAGCAAAGCTAATCTGTGAAAATTCCGGTAATACGAGCTTTCTTGAGAGCCTACAGAAGATAGACAAGCTTGTTGAACAGGCACTTTTTTATTGCCGCAGTAATCATGTTGAAAAGGACTTTTTAATAAACGAACTTGTGTTGCGTGAGCTTATAAACGCATGCTTACGCAAGAACTCGCGGTTTTTGATTGACGCAAAAGTAAGCGTTGAAATAGGTAAACTTGATATATCCGTCTTTACAGACAGCAAATGGGTCGAGTTTATCCTTCAACAGATTATTGATAATGCGGTCAAATATAAATGCCACAAGCTAAAATTCTATGCAAAATACGGAGATAATAATATTTCTCTTTTCGTTGTTGACGATGGGATAGGCATCCCTTCTCAGGATGTGAATCGTGTTTTTGAAAAGGGTTTCACTGGTGAAAACGGCAGGCTGTATGCAAAATCTACCGGCATAGGCTTATATCTGTGTAAAAAGCTTTGTCAAAAATTGGGTCTATCTATAAGCTTAACCTCCGAAAAGAATAAGGGCACAGCCATAGAAATTGTCTTTCCAAAAAATTCAAACCTTACAAAAATGTAAGCTTTGTGTAAGGTAAATCTATGGCAGTTTCACATTTGGAAAGATATACTCTTTAAAAAACAAGCGGAGGAAATTATATGAGTATTTTACAAGTTCAAAACGTTGAAAAGTATTACGGAAATAAAAATAACCTTACAAAAGCCCTTTCCGGAGTTAGCTTTGAAGTTCAAAAGAGCGAATATGTAGGGATTATGGGAGCTTCAGGAAGCGGCAAGACAACGCTTTTAAACTGTATTTCAACAATTGATAAGGTAACAAGTGGACATATTATCATCGGTGAAAAAGATGTTACAGAAATTAGGCCGGGAGACTTGGCGAAGTTCAGACGTGAGGAACTCGGATTTATCTTTCAGGATTTCAATTTGTTGGACACGCTCACAGCTTATGAGAATATCGCACTTGCACTGACAATTTTAAAGGAAAAACCGAATAGAATTGACGAAAAAATAAAAGCTGTGGCAAAGCTGCTTGGTATCAGTGAAGTCCTAACCAAATATCCCATACATCTTTCAGGTGGAGAGAAACAGAGGGTTGCGGCCGCAAGAGCAATAATCACAGAGCCGTCTATAATCCTCGCGGACGAACCAACAGGCGCGTTAGACAGCAAGTCAGCACGTCAACTTTTGGAAAGCCTTCAAAGGCTTGTTCGCGAAATCGGAGCAACAATCCTTATGGTTACACATGACGTTTTCTCTGCAAGCTACTGTGACCGTATTTTATTCATAAAGGATGGGAAACTTTTTTCGGAGCTTATAAAAGGCGAAGAAGACCGCAAATCATTTTTTAACAGGATAATTGAGGTTGTTGCGGTTTTGGGGGGTGATGTTGATGCATTTTAAGCTTGCGGTTCGCAACGTTTTTAAAAGCTTTCGGGATTATACCGTATATTTCTTAACACTTATGCTAGGTGTATGCATTTTTTACACTTTCAATTCAATTGAAAGCCAGCAAACAATGATGAATCTAACCGAATCACAGAATCGAATTATTAAAAACCTTGTTTTTTTGATTGGCTATGTTTCGATATTCATATCTGTTATCTTGGGCTTTTTGATTGTTTATGCGAACAATTTTTTGATTAAACGACGCAAAAAAGAGCTTGGTATATACCAAACTCTTGGAATGAGAAAAGGTCAGATTGCAAGAATACTTATTTTAGAGACCTTCATTGTTGCAATAGTTTCACTTACTTTAGGGCTTCTTATAGGAATATTTTTATCTCAAGGATTCGCTATAATAACAACTCGCCTGATATTTGAAGTTAAGGTTGAACGCTTTATGTTTATATTTTCTTCATCCGCGGCGCTTAAGACAGTTTTATACTTTGGAATCGCGTTCGTATGTGTAATGCTTTGGAGTAGCTTTGAGGTTGGACGACAAAAGCTCATTGATCTTTTATACGCGGATCGCAAGAATGAGAAATTTAAAACACCTCATCTGGTTCTGTCAGTTTTTTTGTTTATTGTATCTGTTGCATGTCTGGGTTGGGCTTACAATCTTATAATCAAGAACGGCTTGCATGAACTGGATGCAAAGTTCTACCAATCCATTGTTTTTGGCATAATCGGCACATTCTTATTCTTCTTTTCACTATCAGGATTTTTCCTCAAGATTATTCAGCAGAATAAAACCATTTATTTAAAAAAGCTAAACATGTTCGTGCTTCGACAACTCAACAGCAAAATCAACACAACCTATCTCTCAATGTCCATGGTTTGCCTTATGTTGTTTCTTTGTATAGGCGCACTGTCTACGGGCACAGGAATGTCAAAAGCCATATCCACTAATTTAAAGAGATTCACACCTTTTGATGGACACTATGAATTCATGTTCTTTGAAAACATACGTGACAATGAGGGAAATATTATCCAAACAGAGTATATTGACCTAGACATAGAAAAATATTTTCAGGAGACTTCTATACCCATAAGTGATTACGCAAAGGATTTTAATCTAACAAAAATCTATAAGTCCGACGCATTAATAGAACTACAGCAGGGTTTGGTTCATGATGAGGATTCGTTTGAGCCCTCTATTATAAAGCTGTCGGACTTTAACAAGATACTTGAAATGCAAGGCATAGAACCTTTAACGCTTAAAGAGGATGAGTTCTATATTAATTACAATTTTAAACCACTTAAGCGGTACTATCTTAATCTGGATAGCCAATTCAGATTATCGGTTTTGGGAAAGACACTCAAGTTTGCAGGAGCATTAGAACATGTTATCCAAAATCAATACGATGGCGCGGATTTGGGAACGTTGGTTGTATATGATGAATTGTTGGATGACAACACGAATGTCGTAAAAACCTTAGTCACAGCAAACTATCCACAATCCACGCCCAAGTACGAAAAATTGTTTGTTGAAGCCTGCAAAGAAGTTTTGCAGCTGATTAAATCTGATTACTCAAGTGCATTAAAAACGTCTACATTGACGAGGATATCAATTATTGAAAACTCAAAATCAAGCTCAATCATGATAACCTATCTAGGCATGTATATAGGCATAGTATTTCTTATGATCTCGTCCGCAGTTCTTGCAATAACGCAGCTTTCGGAGGCGGCTGACAACGCAAAGCGTTATAACCTCTTATTCAAACTAGGCGTTGACGATGCCATGATAAGCAAGGCTTTATTTACTCAAATTGCTATATATTTTTTAACGCCGCTTATCCTTGCTGTCTGCCATTCAATAATCGGAATCTATGTTGTAAACAATGTTATCTCAGCCGTTACCCAAACCAACATTCTGAGTGACAGCCTGTTTACTTCAGTTGTACTTGTTATAGTGTATGGCTGTTATTTTCTAGCCACATATTTTGGTAGCAAGAGATTAATCCACTTCTCTTAATCGCTCAACCACACTCTGCTTAACCAACCCCCTATAGCCGGAGGATGGCACAATAAACGAAATCAGCAGCATAAACGGCACGCATCCCAGGATGGGCAAAAAGGTAAAGCGATGGCTAAAAAACCAGAAAGCGCTGCCTAGAGCATAATCCATTAACGGGGCAGTTACAAAGCTTAGAATCATGCATATTGCAACAGAACCTATGGTATAGTACAGGCTTTCCCAAACCAACATGGATTTTAACTGAGAGCCTGTCATACCTATGGATTGCAACATTGCGAATTCTTTCCTGCGGGTGATAATACTGGTGAGTACTGCGTTTAAGAAATTTAATATCCCGACCAATCCTATGATAGAACTTAAAACACTTCCGAGAATTAAGAACATATTGCGGAAGCTATAGAACTCAGCTTTATAGCTTTCTTTGCTTTCATAATCATACATTGAACCTTCATTTTGAGTATATTCGGATAAAAACTCCTCCATTTTGGGATTGGATTCTGCGGTGGTATCGAATGCATAGTACATCGTTATATTAGTGCCGGTATCTTTCATGAAAGCATCAGCATTCAAAATAAATTCATCAGTGCCAAAATAACGATAGCTCAAGCTGTGAGGGATTGTAACCATTGCCGCAACCTCATACTCAACATCATGGTATTTTGTTATGTGCTCTTTAAATTCAGCATTATCGGGAATTAAGCCATCATAAACCTCGCCCGTTTTCGGGTTACGATATTCCATTTCCTCAACATACCGAACAGTAACCAGATCTCCAAGCTTTGCCCAGTTGCTATTATAATACGGGTTTTCGTAATCGTCATTCATATAAACTGCGGCAATGTATCTTCCGGATGGGTCTTTGAGCTTTTCTATGTCTCCTTCCAGTGTTGTAAGCTTTCCTAATATAAAGTCCTCCATACCATAAAGTTGCACATGTGTTGCAATTTTGCCGTTGGGTAGCCTGTCAGAGCGTTCAATGAGCCTCTCTACTATTTCAGGGGGATTATGTGCGCTATACATACCTTTGAAATAATCCTCTGAAACGAACTCCAACGCAGGAGTTACCCTTCCGTATACGCGTCCACCATCTACAATATCTCCTTGGCTTTTCAGCAATTCAATAGCGTCCTCTTCCAATGCAGTGCCACCCCAACTCCTTGTAACCTGAAAATAGCTAGCCTCTGAAACTATGAAATCTACAACAATTCTACGAAGATATTTATCCATGTCAAACCCATTCGTAAAGGTAACTGTTAAATTTAGCATAAGAATTGCCAAAGACAGAGAAATTACGGTAATGGCCGTTTTGCCTCGGCTGCGCCCAAGGTTGGCAAGTGCCATTTTCGGAAGCGAAACGCCTTTGGTATTTTTTCGTTTAATTTTTCGTACCTTTGCCCCTTCCGCATATCGCACAGCATCAATCGGAGATACATTAGCTGCCACCCTACCAGGTTTCGCACAGGAAAGAAAGACGGTAAACAGTGCGAACAGTGCAGAACCAATGAAAATAAAAGGACTGACGCTCGTTTTATCAATCACTACACCGTTTAACCGAGAGAGGATTACAGGGGTGAGCATTACTCCGACAAAATATCCTAGAAACAATCCAAGAGGAATACCTATAGTCGAAAGTATAAAAGCCTGCTTACGAATAATTTTCCCCAATTGTCTGGGTGTTGTTCCTATGGTTTTTAAAAGTCCGTAAAAACGAATATCTCTTGCCACCGATATTTGAAAAACATTATAGATAATCAAATATCCGGTAAAGATAATGATTAACATAAGAATTAAAATTGCTACTAAAGTCATGGGATCAAAATTATCTGCAAACTGTGAACTGGTATAACCCCAGTTTACACCAGTGGCAACGTAACTAGGCTCGCTTTTGGATTGATCTTGATAGCCATATTTCGTAATTAATTTTTGAAGATTTTTTTCTATATTCAAGGAATTTTTGAACATAATATCCAGATTCCATGTACTTGTCATACCGTCTTTTCCTGTGGTTCCTAATTTTGTAAAAATATTCTCGGCACGGCTCATAGGAATTATAACGTGGTTTGCAACTATGGCTTCATCATAGTTCCAGAAACCACTGAGTGTGAAGGTTTCAGTTGTTTCCGTTCCGTCTACATAAAAGCTCATTGTGAACTGCGCACCAATCACAGGCTCAACTCCGAGTAAGGATAAAACCTTTATGTCGGTTGCGGCTTCGTTTGTGCCCTCTTTTGGAAAATCACCCTCAATAGGTTTTAGATACATCCACTTTCTATTATTTTCGTCTGAATACCCCACTTCAACATGGGATTTATTGAAAGGAAAATCTTTAGGCATTCCTACAAGCCTACGTAGACCGTATTCTTTGATTATAGAATCGCTCTTAAACTCGTTAAATTGTTCTTCGGTCAGATATTTTAAGGTAGCGTGCGCATATCCACCGGTCATTCGGAAATTTGCCTGCTGAATAGCTTCATTAATAGACAGCCCTACTGTGAAAACAGTTGTAAAAAGCAAGGTGGTCAGAACAATCGCGATAATTGCAACCACATTACGCAAGCGATTAGCAGTTAAGCTTTTTACAGCAATTTCATGAACTATTTTTCCGTTTTTAACCTTATGCATTTCGAGCACCTACAATCTGCCCATCCTCAATGCGTATAATTCTGTTTGCAAGCTGAGCTATTTCTTCATTATGGGTAATCATCACAATGGTTTGCTTAAATTTTTCTCCCGTAACCTTTAAAAGACTAAGAACATCTTGGCTTGTTTTGCTGTCCAAATTACCTGTGGGTTCATCTGCAAGGACAATTGCGGGTTTCGATGCAAGTGCTCTTGCAATTGCGACACGCTGTTGTTGACCGCCTGAAAGATTGTTTGGAAGATTTTGAAGCTTACTTTCGAGCCCAAGCGTTTTGATAATTGCGTTCACATATTCGCTATCTGCCTTGTTTCCATCAAGCTGAACGGGCAGAACTATGTTTTCATAAACATTAAGCACAGGCACCAAATTATAGCTCTGAAACACAAATCCTATCTTTCGGCGACGGAATATGGTTAAAGCCTCGTCCTTTAAGCGGAAAATATCCTGCCCATCTACAATCACACTTCCCGACGTAGGGCGGTCAAGTCCTCCCAACATATGTAAGAGGGTGGATTTTCCGCTGCCTGATGTTCCTACAATGGAAACAAACTCACCGTTTGAAACCGAGAAATTCACTCCGTCCAGCGCATGAACTGCGGTATCCCCGCTACCGTAAATTTTCTTTAAATCTTTTGTTTCAAGAATTGTCATATGCATTTCCTCCATAAAAATAAGTCTGTATCATATTTACGATACAGACTATACACGACAAATCTTTCGAGAGTCTTTCAAGATGAAAAAAAATCTTACAGTTTTGAAAGATTAAATTTTTCTGAAGATTTCAGTTTCAATTGGGGAGGAACACTGAAAATGTTGAGCCTTTTCCGAGCACAGAGCTTACTTTAATATAACCACCTTGACTGCCCACAATTTCTCTTGCAAGGTAAAGTCCAATGCCAACGCCATCTTCATCGTTAACTGCCGAAGAACGATAAAAGCGGTTGAAAATCTTTGCCGTTTCTTCCTCGCTGATACCGATACCTGTGTCTTTTATATCAATTCTTGCAAAAAGCTCGTAAGACTTAGCATACATGCAGACGCTGCCGCCTGAATGTGTGTATTTTATTGCGTTGTCCAAAATGTTATAGATAGCCTCTGCCGTCCACTTCGAGTCAAATACAGCACTGATTTCGGTTTTCTCAGATGTGAGTGCAATACCTTTGCTTTCTGCCTTGGGCAATGCTTGGCTCACAATCTCATCCAAAAGCGGCTGTATCTTGCTCAGTTTTGGTGAAACGACTATGATTCCTGTTTCTAACCGAGATGTCTTAACCAAAGAAGCGATAAGAAAGTTTAGTTTCTCTGCCTGCTCTATTAAAAACCCCACACATTCTCTTTCTTTTTCCGGAAGGTCGCTTTCCGCCAAAATCTGAGAATAAAGCAAAAGGTTCGCAATAGGTGTTTTCGTCTGGTGCGAGATGTCCGAAATAAGCTCGTTAATCCTTGACTTCTCCTCTGCAAGTTGAGCCT
The DNA here is from genome assembly GCA_964412725.1 of uncultured Eubacteriales bacterium. Classification (GTDB taxonomy): domain Bacteria; phylum Bacillota; class Clostridia; order Lachnospirales; family CAYPQA01; genus CAYPQA01. The sequence continues at coordinate 3,173 of CAYPQA010000036.1, read as the reverse complement.
TAGTTGCACTGTTCATCGCAAGATAATGAGAAAGCTTTGTCTCAAGGGCTGACATTTTTGTCTCATCAAAGCCGTTTTCAATAGGCTTTCCTTCAATGGCATTGTCAATCATCTTGTTTAAACGGCTTATAGTTCTGTCTATCCCGAAAATATCCATCTACTTCACCGCCCATGTATAACCGATTCCGTACACAGTTTTGATATATTGCGGTTTTGCTGGGTTTTCCTCAAGCTTGTCACGAAGCCGCTTTATGGTTACGGATAGTGCGTTTTCATCCACATATTCTGCACCGTCCGTCCAAATCCGGTCAACCATAGTGGGGCGTTCAAGCGTAATACCCCGATTTTCCACCAACATTTTAAGAAGCTTTTGCTCTGTTTTACTCAATTCAATCGAAGATGCGCCTTTGAAAAATTCCATTCTCTCAAAGTCAAAGACAAAGCTATCCTGTTCATAACGGTTTGAGCTTATAATAGCTTGCTTTCGTAGCTGTGTATTCACTCTTGCACGCAGAACCGCAAGGCTAAAAGGCTTTGTTATATAATCGTCAGCGCCCATCTCAAGCCCCGTAACAATATCTGTTTCCATATCGTTAGCAGTCAGTATTATTACGGCTAAACCATACTCATTTTTAACCAGACTAAGCAAGTCAAGTCCGTTTCCATCCGGAAGGTTAATATCTAAAATCATAAGGTCAAAATGATTTATTGAAAGCTCCATCTTAGCTGACGCAATATCATAACACTTCTTAAGCTCTATGTCTTTGTTTTGCAAAGCAATTACTATGCCACCGGACAAGGCTTTATCATCTTCAACAAGTAGAACATTTTTCAAACCAACACCTCTTTATTTATTCATAACATGAATGGCACTAAAACCATAAGTATCCCTGAGATACCCATAAGAGTTTGTGGGGATTATTCAACTAATTTTGAAAGTGTAGTTTTAGGTTTGCTTGTGGATATTGTACTCACTTGGTACATCTCAATTATTTTATCCCACTATCTCAAATGTAAACGAACAGGGTCGTCTTTTATCAGTAGAATTTGGAGATGCGCCGTACGACTTTAATTTCAATTTTGTACCCAGTGCTATTTCGTAATTATACACAGAAGCTCCTGCTGCACAGCCATACAACGAAGGCAACGTTACAAACTTGTGCGCTCTTAGGGTTGTGCAATGACATGCGACTTGGGAACTAATTGTTCCATCTTCATTCTGTACAACATTTTTCAAATATTGTGTATTATTAAGTAATTTAATTTTTTCAGATAAACTCTTTCCGGCGTTTTCTAACGCAAATTCCTTTGCCTCTTTATTGCGTTTCCCGCCTATACAACCACCATTGCGCTCCCAAAATGATAGACGTTGCTCCTCCTCAAGTAGCTTGTCCATTAACCTAACAAATTCAAGTTCAGCATCCTCTTCACTTGGTGCTGTTTGAACAACATTTTCAAAAAGCTTTATCGTTTCTTCAGCGACACTATCTTTCCATACTTTTCGTATTTGCTTTGCAAAATCCTTTTTTATCCGCATGTTATATTAACCCCCTATTATTAATTAGTCGGCGTAGCCGACAACAACAGTTTTTCACTTTTCACTCTAAGTTCTTCACTATATCTGAATTCGCAAAATATTCATCGGATTGGTATTAATATCATCACCGAAAATTTCTCCTAAAAAAAGTGGGTATAGCGAAACCATATTTGCTATACCCACTTTTTAAGCTTTGTCACTCAATCACTCAACCTTTATATAATCCTTAATCTTACCAAAAGTTGCTTCGCCTATGCGGCTCACATTTTTAATGTCCTCAATAGTTTTAAAAGGTTTTTTGGAACGATATTCTATAATTGCTTCGGCTAAGGTTTTGCCGATGCCGGATAGGGTTTGGAGCTGTTCCGACGAGGCTGTATTTATGTTTATTCGCGTATCTGAGGGGTCGCTTTCGGAGGAAGTAGGTGATTGAACTGCGGCCTGAATAACCTCGCCGATTTTGGGAACGCGTATCTGCTGTGTGTCTTTTATATAATCAGCACGATTTATACGTTCCAAGTCCGCGTCCTCGGTTGCACCGCCCGCACTGTTAATCGCGTCATCCACCCTTGAGCCGCTTTTTAATTCAAAAACTCCGGGATTATTAACTTCTCCGGTCACATGAACCTTAATTAAAACCTCAGGCGATGGTTCTGGGCTTATCTGTTCAGAAATTTCAGATGGACTTTCTGAAACAACCTCACTTTTTTCAAGCTTTATAGTCTGCTTATCTTTTTCCCCGCTAAGGATGTATATAACACCCAAAAAACAGACAACAGCGGCCGATAAGAATATAGCAATAGTTTCCTTCTTGAATTTATGATTTAACCCACCCATGGTTTTAAACTACTATCTTTTCTATGAAAGTAGTGTGCTCATTCATTAGATTATAGAATTTACAATCCTCTGCTTTGTCCATAAAAAGCCTTACATTAGGACGCGTAGGCATGATGTTCTGAGAAATAACAACAGCCGGCTTGCCGTTTGAAAGCATTACAGAAACACCATTTGGATAGACGGCAACGGTCTCGTTGAAATATTTAATTAAATCGCCGTCAATACGTATACCACTTTCAGCATTCAAACGTTCGTAGGCTTCATTTTCGCGAACGGGTCTAGTACCGCCGTATCCGTTAAGTAAGCTGTCATATATATCTGCAATTGTTAAAATCCTTGCGCCTATGTATATATCTTCGCCCGTAATTTTCCTTGGGAATCCTAAGCCGTCAAAGTTTTCATGATGTGAGTATGCGCTTATATAAGTTCTTACGGAAACGCCATGCATAGCCTTAAGTGTGTTATAAATCTTTGTCTGGTGAAGTTTATCCTTGCCGTCGTCGTCCATAGATGGCAGGAAAAGGTCATGCATAAGTGCGGCCTGTGTCAGTTCTTGAATCAAGTTTAGATTAAAGTCATTTTTGACCGCATAACGCGCAGCTATTGCCGCAGAAATAACGGCTGTGTTAACCGCGTGTATGCAACGGTCGTCTTTAATCGCATATGTGTTAAGAATGTTAATAGGGCGGGTAATATTTATTCCTACATCGTCCACAATAGCCGCCGCGGCCTTGCTTATCGAACCAATGTTAAAAGTCTTTCCGTCTTCAACGTCTTCAAGAGCATCAGCGACAGCAGC
>CAYPQA010000035.1:0-21165 GCA_964412725.1 uncultured Eubacteriales bacterium | reverse complement strand
GACCGGTTCCACCTTTTTCATCCATTATATTCCTCGGTACCAACTTTGCAATATCCAATCCTACCCCAGAGCCGTCAGGATTAGATATGCCCGATGACACAAGATATGAGGGCGTCCCTACTGCGATTTATTAATGTATAGACTTTTCGTGGTGCCCATTTTAAACTTGTCAACAGGAAAATTTTGTTGTATAATACAATGCACAGTACAATAAATAAAGGAGGGTGTTAAGATGAAAATGGTTTTCAGATGGTACGGTGATAGCGACCCCGTAACCCTTGAAAACATTTCTCAAATTCCTGTGGTTGACGGGGTTGTTACGGCTGTTTATAACGTGCCTGTCGGCCAAGTTTGGGGGACAGAGGAAATTGAGACTCTTAAGCAAAAGGCAAACAAGCATAACCTTTCGTTTGAGGTTATCGAAAGCGTTCCTGTTCACGAGGAAATCAAGCTCGGCACAAAGAACAGAGATGCTTTAATTGAAAACTACGCAGAGAACATCAGACGTTTGGGAAAGGCCGGCGTTAAGGTTATATGCTATAACTTTATGCCTGTTTTTGACTGGCTTAGGACAGACTTAAACCACAGACTGCCGGACGGTTCCACAGCATTGATTTATGACCACAGCATCCTTTCAAAAATGGACAAGAATAATTTATCCTTGCCCGGTTGGGATGAAAGCTACACAAAAGAAGAGCTTTCGGGTCTTTTAAAACAATATGAGGATGTTGACCACGAAAAGCTTTGGAAGAATTTTGAGGTTTTTATAAACGGAATTATGCCCGCTTGCATAGAAAGCGACGTTAAAATGGCGATTCATCCGGATGATCCCCCATGGGATATCTTCGGATTGCCTCGTATCATAACGGGCGCAGACAGCTACAAACGTCTTGTTGAAACGAACAATAACGTTCGCAATGGTTTCACATTCTGCATGGGCTCTCTGGGCTCGTCACCGAATAATGATTTGGTTAAAATTGCTGAAAATTATGGTGATCGTATCCACTTTGTTCATGCAAGAAATGTTCTTCATGTCGGAGATCACAGTTTCCAAGAAGCTGCACATCCTTCAAAATGTGGTTCTCTTGATATGGTTGCAGTTTTACGCAAGCTTAAAGAAGTTGGTTTCGAGGGATATATTCGCCCCGACCATGGAAGAATGATTTGGGGAGAAACCGGACGTCCGGGGTATGGTCTTTACGACCGCGCTTTGGGCGCTATGTACCTTTATGGTATATGGGAGGCTCTTTAAGATTGTAATTATAAGGGGAGAAGAGTATGAAGTTACCTTTTAGTTTAGATTTATCAGGAAAGGTCGCTGTTTTAACTGGCGGCGGCGGTGTTCTTATCTCGCAGTTTGCAAAGGCTCTGGCTTCATGTAATGCGGCGGTTGCTATCTGTGACCTTAACGGTGATGCGGCAAATGCAGTTGCAGACGAGATAAAGAGTCAGGGCGGGCGCGCTATCGGCGTTGCCTGCAACGTCTTATCCAAGGACAGCTTGCTTGAAGCTAAGTCTGTCATTGAAAAAGAGTTGGGCGTTTGTGATATTTTGATTAACGGTGCAGGCGGTAACAATCCTAAAGGCACGACAGACGATGAATTTTTCAATTCGGAAAGTGAAGGCTTAAAAACATTTTTCGGCCTTGACCCCGATGGAATCAGATTTGTTTTCGACCTTAATTTCTTGGGTACATTACTGCCAACTCAGGTTTTTGCGGAGGGTATGGTTGGACGCAAGGGCGCAACTATTATAAACATTTCTTCTATGAATGCGTTTCGTCCGCTTACCAAAATCCCGGCATATAGCGGTGCAAAAGCCGCTGTTTCAAACTTCACCCAGTGGCTTGCGGTTTATTTCGCAAAGTCCGGTATCCGTGTGAATGCGATTGCACCGGGTTTCTTTGTAACCAATCAAAACAGAGCATTACTCTATGACAAAGACGGCAATGAAACCGCACGTACCAAAAAGATTTTAGCCGCAACCCCCATGGGGCGTTTCGGAGATGCAGACGAGCTTTTAGGCACCTTCCTTTGGCTTGTCTCGGAAGAAGCCGCCGGCTTTGTAACCGGCGTTGTTGTACCTGTTGATGGCGGATTTTCCGCTTATTCAGGCGTATAAAGCATTTAAGGAGGATATAATTTATGACTTTTTCTTCAGAAGTAGAAAAGATGTGTGTTGTAGCCAAAGGCCCAAATCATGGCCCCGCTCCCATACCCGAAGAGGGCAAATGGGTGAAGGCTAAGGAAGTTAAGGATATTTCAGGCCTTACACACGGCGTTGGCTGGTGCGCTCCACAACAAGGTGCTTGCAAGCTTACCTTAAACGTTAAGGACGGCATTATCCAGGAAGCTTTGGTTGAAACCCTTGGCTGTTCCGGTATGACACACTCTGCGGCTATGGCTTCAGAAATCCTTATCGGCAAGACTATTCTCGAAGCTCTTAACACAGACCTTGTTTGTGATGCTATAAACGTTGCTATGCGTGAGCTTTTCTTACAAATCGTATACGGCAGAACCCAGACAGCTTTCTCCGAGGGTGGACTTCCTATCGGCGCTTCCCTTGAGGACTTGGGCAAAGGCTTAAGAAGCCAAGTCGGAACTATGTTTGCATCCAATGCAAAGGGTCCACGTTATCTTGAGCTTGCAGAAGGCTATGTAACCCGTCTTGCTCTTGACAAAAACCAAGAAATCATCGGATATGAGTTTGTTCACCTTGGCAAGATGATGGAGATGATTAAGAAGGGTACGGAGCCGAAGGAAGCCTTAGAAAAAGCTACAGGCAAGTATGGTCGCTTTGATGAGGCCGATAAGTATGTCGATCCGAGACATGAATAATTTGATAAAGAAAGGAAGCCATATATGATTACATTTGAAAGCTATGAAAGAAGAATTGATCACGTTAATGCGGTTTTAAACAAAAACGGCATTGCCTCTTTGGAGGAAGCCGAGCAAATTTGTAAAGACTACGGTATAAATCCCTATGAAACCGTTAAAAAAATTCAGCCAATAGCCTTTGAGAATGCTTGCTGGGCTTACGTTGCAGGCGCAGCCATCGCTATCAAGCGCGGCTGCAAAAAGGCTGCAGATGCGGCGAAGGTTATCGGCGAAGGTTTACAGGCTTTCTGTATCCCTGGTTCGGTTGCAGACGACAGAAACGTTGGTATTGGACATGGTAACCTCGCGTCCATGCTTTTGACAGAGGAAACCAAGTGCTTTGCATTCTTGGCCGGTCACGAAAGCTTTGCGGCTGCTGAAGGTGCTATCGGTATTGCACAAAGTGCTAACAAGGTTAGAAAAGAGCCTCTCCAAGTTATCCTTAACGGCCTTGGTAAGGACGCGGCTATGATTATCTCACGTATCAACGGCTTTACCTATGTTCAGACTGAGTTTGACTATTACACAGGTGAGCTCAAAGTTGTTAAGGAAGTTAAGTATTCCGAAGGCCCTAAGTCTAAGGTACGCTGCTATGGCGCAGACGATGTTAGAGAAGGCGTTGCAATTATGCACAAGGAGAACGTGGACGTTTCCATCACTGGTAACTCCACCAACCCTACCCGTTTCCAACACCCTGTTGCAGGCACATACAAGAAGGAATGCTCTGACCTTAAAAAGAATTATTTCTCCGTTGCTTCGGGCGGCGGCACAGGCCGTACGCTTCATCCGGATAATATGGGTGCAGGCCCCGCTTCTTACGGTATGACCGACACAATGGGCAGAATGCACTCTGACGCTCAATTTGCCGGTTCATCCTCCGTTCCCGCTCACGTTGAAATGATGGGCTTCATGGGCATGGGCAACAACCCTATGGTTGGCGCAACCGTTTCCGTTGCCGTTTCAATTGAAGAAAACGCAAAGTAATATAAGGCAAATAAGTTTAATAAAGTAAAAGAAAAAGCAGAGTTTGTCTACTTAGTGTAGATAAACTCTGCTTTTTTGTTTGCATTTGTTAATAACTTTTTTCAACAGAAAAACATTGCATTTTGCAAGTTTTCATATCAATGAACGAGTAAAACTTTTTAGCAATAGGATTGGTTGCGCCCGCGGTCTCCGCTTTTTTTGCATCCTCCATTGTTTCCCAAGTTACTAGGTCAACCCACGTATCACCCTCCTTAAGTACCTTCCAAGAAATAAAGCCTTTTTGCTTAGACAGAATCTCATCATGAACCTTTTCAGACGCAAGTAAAAAGTCCTGTACAGATGCTCCTTCTACAAGTTTGTAAGGTATAAACCAAACTGCATTTGACATAATAAATGTCTCCCTTCTGTTTTTTGTTTCTTTATTAAGTATAGCATAGGTAATGTGACAACAGCACTGCACATTATAAATATTTTTCTGAGATTTTTTTGGCTTCGTCTTTTATTATATTTCGGATGTGTTCAGGCTCTATCACTTCAATATATTTGCCAAACGATAGAATAAACCCATATAGCCAGTTATCTTCCGGCCATGACACAGTCACAATAAAACTTCCGTCCGGTTGTTTTTCTGCCATGCCCTCATAAAAATCGTCAAACACACGGTACGCCCTTTCCGGCTCAATGCGAAGTTTAATTTTAACAATATTATTACCTTCATAAATGCTTAAGATTGGGTTACCGGATACGGTAAGATTATCTCTCTTAGAAAAGATTTCGTCTGTCGCAACAAGGTTCTTAATCCGTGACACCTTGTATAATCTAACGTCATGTTTGGTTAGGCAGTAGGCCTTTAGGTACCATGATTTAGACTTGAACCAAAGCTGCAATGGTTCAACACGACGAGGGGTTTTGTCGCCATAACTATTGTAGTAGTCAAATTCAATAATCCGGCGTTCTAAAATTGCGGTTTTGAAATCGTTGAAAAAGTCGTTTTCATGAGCCCAACCTGAAAAATCAACTTCCATCCAGCTTGTTGTGGTTTTCCCAAATATTGTAGACAGCTTTCGCAATATATGTTCAGTGTCGTCCGTCTTAATACTTGTTAGACCATTCAATGCAGATAAAATCTCATTTTGCTCCTGTTCACTGAGTATAGATTTATTCAGCACAAAGTCGGGCAAAAGACTAATGCCGCCGCCTTTACCTCTTTCAGTATATATAGGAATCCCAGACATACTTAACGTGTCTATATCACGGCAAATTGTACGCCTCGAAACACCAAAATGCTCGGTCAGTTCTTTTGCTGTCACACTTTTTTTGTTCAGAAGGATATAAATTATTTCAAATAGTCTGTTTATCTGCATTTTCAATCACCATTTATATTATATCAAAATAATGTGACAGCAGTATGTTACATTATAAAAATAATTTTATTTCTGAGAAAAGCTATAACCCTATCCTAAACACCTAAGTTTTTTAAAACTTTCTTGAACATTTTCGTATTGTTCCCATGGAACGTTTTTTAGTATTTCACGTCGCTGTGTAAATTGCTCCAGAGAAGTTCTGATCGAGAAAAATACATCAAATTTCGCTTTTGTTATGTAGCGTCTATGATTTAAGTACTTTTTCTGTTCGTCGATATTATCAACAAAATTATTTCCCTTTTCGATAATAATCGCATCATAATCATCCGATTTTGAAATAGCTTGAAGTAAAAATGTCTCTAATGCTCCGGTTTCTTCAAAAGGAATTGCAAGAAGTAAAAATTTAGTAATTAATTCTTGACCTCTTGCATTCTTAACGTCACACGATATCCATTTGTTATCTATGATATTACCGTCGTACCTAACACTATGGCTTAATAGAACTCTGCACAGTTTTTCTTTGAATTTATCAACCGTAGACAATTCATCACGATCACAGATGATTACAACGTTGTTATAGAATTCATCATCTGTAGATGAGATTGTATTTGATTCAAAAACCTTATCAAAACAATTTGCTATTTTCGTGCAACCACCTGTTTCAGCAATTATTAATTCATTTTCACCTTTTTTGAAATTCTTACAGCTATTAAATTCTCGTATTTTTTTGATGTTGTTATCATAATGCCACTCATTTACTTTTTCCATAAAATATTGGATTAGAGCCAAGTCGGTTCCACCTTCGCATATAATAATGCTCCGCATCATCTCAACTCCAATCCCAAATCATTTTTTACTTCCAAAGCTTTTTTTCCATGCAATGTTCTTGCTACTGTCTCCGTACCATCCTTGTATAATGTAATAACTCTTGACTTATCAAGAATTTCCGGATCGCATTCCAAAAACTTTTCTACAGCTTCAATGCTATGCGTTGTTAAAAATAACTGGATATTTTTTTTAGCACAATTATTGGTAAGAAACCTAAAAACCTTCTTCATTGCAGAAGTGTGTAGTGATGTCTCAAATTCATCTATAAGCAAAACACCCGAATTTATAGTTGCAACATATGCTGCAAGTGAAATGGCTTTTTTTATTCCATCTCCAAACGAAGAAAGCGGAATATATCCTAATGTTCTATGATCAATAGCCAAATAGCTTCTGTCGTCATCATCGTTTAAAATTCTTAAATCCAATATGTCTTTATCAAACGCATTTTGTAACAGTTCAACTACATTAGCTGTCATATGCTTGTTTTTCACAATAGGCTTAATATGCTCAGATACTATGTGTTCGATCGTTGATATATAACCACCGTTAAATACAAAATAAGATGTTTCCATACGAGCTATGCGGGAGTATTTGTTAAATCGCACATCTACATTATTTGGAAATTCGGCTAAACCAGTTACCGATAATACTCCATCAAAAGTATCGACCTCTTCATCAATCGGAAATTCAGATTTTCCATATAAGTTTATTATGTTTTCCGAATCTTCATGACTCATAAGAGACTTTATTATTTTGCCTTCCAACGAAAGATAGTACTCTTGATCCGAGTATTCGCAACCTAAAGATATTTCAAGACTTTCTTGCGTTTTATCAAACATATTTAAGAAAGAATTAAAAATAGTCTGAGATTTACTAAATGGAAAAGTTCTAAATCGCTCCCGACTACGTGCCACAAATACGATGTTATCAAAATCTATGGGACGACTTAAAATTTGTATTGCTTCCAGCACACTTGTTTTACCACAATTGTTATCTCCAAGAAGTATATTGATGTCACCAAAGTCATTAAGTATTAAGTTTTGAATACCTCTGTACGATCTCACATTAAGTTTACTAATATGCTTTAACATTTATCTGCCATCCCTTTCGATTGTGATTAATTAATCTGTCTAAGTATTTCGGGGTCTTTAATTTTTTGGTCTTCTGCAAGGAGAATGATTTTGGACACAATTTCGGAAGTTTTTGGATCCTCATCCATAAACGGCAAAAATATTCTGCCCCTATGTTGAGAATGCACAGGGATTATATAAATATCACCGGTAGCCATTTTTTGTACGGTTCCGCTACCCAAATGAACGACATATTCGCCAATTGAACCTTTTATAAACGCATGAGTTTTTCTAATCTCAACATTTTGGATTTTCATAAGCTTGAGTATCTCATTTAAAATGCTCTCACGCATTTCTATAGTTGAGAAACTTGCTTCAGGGTCTACGCCTCCCGCGTGCGCAACGCTTACAACAAGGTCTAAGTCCCTCATAATCTCGGAAAACAAAATAGGCGATATGCTATCTATCGAGCGTGGTTTATATGTTTTCCTGTCGTAGAAAGTAGTTGCTTCAAGCGTGGGGGACTCAATATCAGCCGGCGAAAACCAGTCTGCCATAGCGTATACGGAAACAATAATATTCTCTTTTATTAAAACCTTTTGCAAGCCCGTCTCGTAGCTTGCAGACCATCCTCGGCTTTTAAGAAGTGCAAGCGTTTTTTTCGGTTGCACCTGATGTCCTGCGTATCTGTTTGAGTATGTGAGCGTGTTGAGTTCGTCCGCAGTCGGTTTGTAATATTCTCTGAAAACTTGCTTAAACGGCTGAACAATCTCACGCGAAAACAAGCTGTGCTGATAATTCCCCCATACGCCTAAGCTGAATAAGTCATGTGGATGAGCAATGCGCAACTTCTCGCTTTCTATAGCGTTTGAATTACCGTCAAAGTCCACAAGCGCACCGTTGACATAAAAGCCGTGCTTGTCACCAGCGACAAAAACCAAATTACGTATAAGAGGACACAAAACAGGATTGTTCTCAAGATTCTTTAACTCAGAAATTTCAAATTCGTCCGAAGAAACCATTGCATTTTCAAGGCTTAACCTTGCGCGGGAATGCTGCTGCTTTAATTCCTTTTGTACGGCCTTAATGCTTGTGATAACAGGTTGTTTTTTAAGCTTGGAAGGAATGTCCTTTAATTGCTTACCATCCTTTGTAGCCTCAACTTCCGCAAGTCCTTTGTTGTCAAAAACAATCCGCACTTCAATACCTTCAACAGAATTCGGTTTGAAAAATTCCGAAATCTCATCTATTTTATCAGTTTCCATTTGCCACATAAAGCGGTTGCTGTCTGCGAAACCTGCGTTTCTGGAAAGGTTTGTAAGAGCGATTCGTGACGCGGTTCCTTCACTTAATTGGCGTTGTGAGCCGAACTGCTTAGACTGCTTCAAATATGCTTGAATAAACTCATATCTGCGCAACGCGTCACGCCTATCTTTAAGAGGTATAAGCGCATACGCCAAAAGCACGTCCTTATTGCGTTTATCTCGTATAGTATTCTCCGAAACCTCAGCATCCAAGCTACCCGTGACTGCGTCTGCGAAAAGCTGCGCACGCTTATGCTGCCCTGCAGAAGAAACATACTTTGCGGCATTGTAAACCATCTTAAACCGTTTTTCACCGACAGTGTTGTAAGCCTCCCAGAACCAAGAAACATCAAATGCGCCGTCTTGGAAGTCAGAAGGTTCTATAGGTGAAAAGTGTGCAACAATCGCTTGATCTTCATTTGAAATTGAATCGCTTGTATGCGCATGGAAATACCAAGCTGCGCATCTAAGACCATCCCAGCCCAGATATTCTTCAACTATGTCCAGCCATTGAGGTGCGTACATAGCGGCCTCAATTAATTGCTCGTCCTTTATTTTGGTTTCGGACAGAAGTTCTCTCAATTTATCTGCATTGTCCTCTGGATTTGGATAGCAACACTTTAAAAGATGAGAGAACATATCCTTTTTTGTGCTATCGTCATCTGCATACATGTAACCGCGGACGTAGCTATCCTTTTCCATTTTTGGTATAATTTGTGCAAAAAATTCAATGCCGTTACAAATCCTAATACTACCGGCTAATTTGCTTACGCAAGTCGGCATTTCACCTCTCAGCAGTTCAATACTCACAATACGGTTTACAGCTTTCTTAGCGGTTTCATAAAGCAATTTACATTCCAAAGGCCTCTTATGTTGATTCAAAATATCGCTTGTTAGTTGATTTAAGTGGTGGTGGCTTGATTTTCTGCCACAAATCTCAAATAAGAGTTCGTTTTCATTTATTATGCCCATTTCAAATGCTCTACCAAAGTCATAAATTCCAAGGCTGCAAGTGCTATTTCCTGCTATATACCCTGAGGCTTTATAAAATAGATATGAAATGTCAAAGTATGTTTTGTAAGAATCAATTGTTGAGGCCTCTCTAAGAGTATAAAGCCAGTGTGAGACTTGAATGCACTCACAAAAATAACTTTTATAATCATCCTCATTTTCGTACAGTTCTGAGTGCAGCTCAACTGGAATTGCATTGTATAAGCAACGAGAAATATTGTAAGCATTCGTAAACTTCTTTTCGGATGGCACACTTATAACTAATGCAGAAATAATAAATTTGCATATATTGTAGTACATAAGTTTTTTGAAAAAGTTCGTCATTTCATCACGATCGCTCGCATTATAAATCAAGTCCGTCTTATCCATATGAAAATCGTAAGCGTTCATTTCAGAGCGTCTTGATTTTGTAAAGACACGATAAACGTATTGAAATGAGAGTAGTTCGTCATCTGTGACGTTCATTTCCGAAACAATGTTTTTCCAAGTATCCCCCAACGGAATATTATCAATACCAAAATCCTTGTTATAATCAATACTAAAATTCCAGACATACGTGTCAGCCCCAAGAACCTTGGTTTCCTTAGAACCTCCGTGATACGTAACCTCATACTGATACTCTCTGTTTTGATGAATTGTGTCTGAAATTTTTGAGAAGAACTCTTTAACCCGTTTTATATCAGGCACTAGGATTTTTTTCGCATCATGTTTTTCATAATCATTTGGAATAGCAGGCGAGTATAAAACATCCGGATTATACAACCCAAACCCGTTTTCGGGAGTGTAGGCAGGCGTTTCGGAGTCTGTTATTTCTGAAATTCTTATTTTTTCAACCTGGGTAAGCTTGTCTGAATCTTTCAATAAATTTTCACAGTCTTTGTAAACGGAAACAAAATTCTCGTCGCCCTTCATACCAGAAACCAACTCTATTGCTCCAAGCCTCTTATTAGCCAAAGAGGAATTAAGCAATCTCTTGACGCTTTCAAATATGTTGGCAGAGTCTTGCCTTAACAGAGTAGCAATGCAATTCTTTCTTAAGTCTGCTGATTTATATTGCAAAAATTCTTCAATTATAAGAAAATCGCTCTCACTCAAATCTAAACGTTTTATTGCGTTATTTGCCGTATTTCGGACACTTGAGCTTTTATCTCCCAACGCTTCGACCAAGTAGGTTTTTTGCTTCGTTGTCTTAGGTTTTGATATGAAATGGCTTATAAGCCCTTCGCGGGTGTCCACACTCATTTTGTCTTTAAAGTCCAATATCTCATCTATAAGTTCATTTGTATCATCTTCGGAAATGGACGCGCATAGTACCATCTTTTCAATTACATCCGAAACAGTCAGCTTTATTTCACACCAATTGAAGACGCTTTCATTAAATGTTGTCTCCTTTTTTGTAAGACGATTCAAAAGGGATTTTAACAACTCATAAATTTCCCTCTGCGTGCTACTTGATGGTATTGTTGAATTTTCCGGCTTGCTTAATGTATAACTATTTAATGCGCAACCGCTGAACAGGTTTTTGATACACCAAGCGCAGGTTTCAAAATCATCAGATGAAAGCATTTTGATTGAAATTTCATTTTGAAGCTCCGGAAAGAAACTATTGCTCAAAAAGTACATTGCAGTCAGACGCCTGTATTTATATTCGCTGTCTGTATGCATTTTAATCATTTGCTCTACATCGGTAATTTCATCAAAAGCAGCCGCCCAAAGTGACATATATATTTTAAGATTGTCAGAACTTTGACTGTATTCAACAAGCTTGTTCTTATCGTTCAAGCAATCCCAAGCAATTTCATAACACTTTTTCAAGACAGCAGGTTTTTCGGGTGGGAGTAGAAGGCCGGTTGAAGTATTCAAAGCCCTTGCAACAGATGAAAAGCGCATTAAGTCGTTGTCAAGAATGAGTTTAAGTATGTAAAGATAGCCCTCTCTTGAGCCCTCATCCATAGATTCAACAACAGCCTGTCTAAGCCCTTCTTGAAGTTTTGCCGCAATAAGTAAATCTCCGATAATTTTATGCGCCTCAAGATTTCTGCTCATTAAAAGACCGTAGATAAGCTCCCTTGATACAATACCGTTTTGATTATCTCCGTAAACAATATCCCTTGCAATATTCAATACCTTTTCGTTGCCCGAATCCAACTCATAGGCCAGAACTTCTGCAGTAAGCCTGCTGAACATATAATATTCTCTTTTTTTCCTAAGCTCTGTCTCCAAATCATATTCACCAAAAGCGTTTGAATAGACCATCTCTTGCAGCAATTCTAAATTATGTGAAAGATACAGTCGGGTATTTTTAACGCTCCTAAACGGCTTTCTATAGTATCCGTATGAATAGGGGTAGAGACTTGCTCTACCCCAAACGTTCTTAATTATTTCTGCGCATTTTGAATTCATCAAATGCTCCAACGCAGAAAACCCGGAACCGGAAAAAATTTTATCTATCTTGTTTGTGCCATTGGGGTCAATAATCTTTAAAAGATTATTGACCTTTTCTTGCTCTGTGCGCTCATGGTTATCGTCGGTGGTTATGCAATCAAACAAAGCCCTTGCTATTTTCTCCGACTCGTTTAAACCGGTAAGCGAACTAATCCTAAGTCCGTTTAAATATTTAGTTATCTGTTTCCTCTTATCATCAGAATAATACATAGTCTCACCTCAAAACATTCTTCCGGCTAAAAATGTAAGCCTTATAAACACAACCTCAATACCGTCTTTCAAATTCAACTCACTTTCAAGTTCTACAGCTTCCTCTTCATCAATGAACACACGATAAAGCCCGTCTTTGAAAGCCTGCTCCGCAACCTCTATAGATGTTGCAACGTCTGCGTCATTCAAACCGAATCTTCTTCCGAATCCAACCTTACCGGATTCGGCTAAGCCTTCTATTTCTTTGTTTGATAACGCAAAAACTATATTATTGTCTGGTTCTTTATCGTTATATTCTTTAACCTCCAAGCTCACAATAGCTTTAATAAAATCAGATAAAGTCTTAATCGAATCTGGAAGATTGTACTCCTTGTTTATAAAAGCCCTTTTCTTCCCTGCATCTTTAACCTTTGCCCGAATAAGCAAAACAACGCCCCCTTAAAAAATACTTATTTGCCAATAACCATAGATGTCATAGCAGGAACCTTCATAACATTTCCTTCTATCTTATCAAAGCTGTCGGCAGAAGCCCTTTCGCCGTTTACATATACATCCCATGATGAAACTCCGCCGGGTAAGTTAATTTCAATGGGCGTGTCCAAAGGATTGAATGCAACAACAAAGGTCTTAACGCTGTCACCGTTTGCATTATTACTTATAGTATAGGCTATAACGTTTTCATCGGTTTCCAAAAATGCGAGATTATTGTCAATGTCTTCCTTAGTACTCATTCTGAAAGCCGGATGTTTTGCTCTTAAGTCTATCAAGCCTTGGTAATACTTAAACACATCATTGTAGGTTGTCTTTCTTGACCAATCCAGCATGTTTACAGAATCAGGTGATTGATAGCTGTTATGCTCAAAGGTTCCGTCATCCTTAACTTTTGTTCTCAGCATTTCTTCTCCAGCATGGAGAAAGGTGATACCCTGTGAGGTTATAGTTATGACCGCTGCCATCTTGTTCATAGCTATTAATTCTTCCTCGGTGGCTTTTGGTACGGAATATTGAAATTTATCAAAGAGGGTGTAATTGTCATGTGCAGAATTGTAAGTCACAGTTTGTGTGGGAGACTTTGCCCATGCCGTAATCGAACCTTGGTCGCGGGTTGAAGCGGCAATTCCGTATTTTACGGCATCTGCATTTTTGCCATTTCCGCTTATAAAACCGGTGTCCAAGCCGTCAAAAACATTACCCTTCATTCCATCACGAATATCGTCACTAAATGCGGCTATTCTTTCATCAAAAAGTTTTTTTACATTTCTCTTTAAACTCTGCTTGTCTTCGGGCAATGTGGTTCCGCCACCTGTCCAGCCTTCTCCGTAAATAATTATGTTGGGATTAATCTTATCAAGCTCGGCACGGATCAAATTCATTGTGTCTGCGTCTATAAGAGCCATTAAGTCAAATCTGAAGCCATCTACATGATATTCCTTAGCCCAATGAACAATAGAGTCTACAAATAACTTTCTGACCATTGCACGCTCAGAGGCAAGTTCATTGCCGCATCCGGAACCGTTAGAGAAACCGCCCTTGGCATCCATTCTGTAATAATAGCCGGGAGCAACAAGATTTAAGTAAGAATCTGAGCTTTGTGAAGTATGGTTATAAACAACGTCCATAACTACGCCCATGCCTTGTTGGTGGATGGATTGTACCATTTGCTTGAATTCCTTAATACGAACAGCACCGTCATAAGGGTTTGAGGAAAAACTTCCCTCCGGAAGATTATAGTTGTATGGGTCATATCCCCAGTTGAACTTGCCCTCCGGATTTATCTCATTAATTGAAGCAAAATCAAATACAGGCAAAAGATGGATGTAGTTAACACCCAACTCCTTTATATGAGAAAGACCGGTAAGCGCACCCTCCGGAGACTTGGTACCAAGCTCGGTAAATGCAAGGAACTTGCCCTTGTTTTCAATTCCTGAATTTGGGTTTACAGACATATCACGAACATGAAGTTCGTAAATAACCGCATCTGTTTGTGGAATTGTTTTATCAATAGGCCTGAAATAGGTATCCTTATCCCAGCCCTCTGGATTGGTGGTTGATAAATCCACAACCATGGAATGGTCTCCGTTTACACCTGCGGCTACGGCATACGGGTCATAAACAGTTGAGGTTTTACCTTGGTTTGTTACAGTATAGTTGTAGTAAGTACCGTTTAAATCACCATCTTTTACTATACTCCAAACTCCATTGCCCACGTTTTGCATTTGGTCATTATTTTTACTTATAAAGTTTCCGTCACTTTCTTCATAAGTATTTAAAATAACCTCTGAAGCAAATGGTGCCCAAAGCTTAAAGATTGTTTTTTCCTTTGTGTAAGTAAAGCCCAAGTCATCACCGGAATAAATATAAGGCTTAAAGCTTTCGCTTTCAAATAACTCGGAGGAGAGAACTGCCACTCTTTCGTTTAAATTCTCCGGCTTTATTTTATAAGTTGCATTAAATTCTATAGGTTCGGCTAAAATAAGCTTACCTGTAGTTTTGCCAATCTCTTCGGCAGAGGCTACGACAACTTCCTTATCGTTTTTAAATACCTTTGTTGCGCTCAAAGCATCCTTCAAAGCATCTGCGTTATTAACCTCAAAGGTTATCGCATTGATTTCAGAAACAGTTGCACCGGTAAGCTTTGAAGCCGCCAATTCTGCAACACCATCATGAGAATATGTGAACTCTTCTTCACCAGAAACTACAAATATTTCAAGAACGCCATCTTTAACTCTTGATGTATCCATAAATCTATCACCATCCGTATCTTTAGATTCCCATTCGTTTAGCTTAACTATAAATCCGATTTCTTCAACATCGGTAAAATCATATTGGGTTCTATATTGAACGCCAAAGTCTGTTTCTCCGTTAAACTGATGAGCAGAGCCGTCCTTGTTTTTATTCCAAATCCAAAGATTCCAGCCTTCATAATTACCATCCGGACGTTGATAGTTTATTATCAATTCCGTCTTTTGGCCATTATTTGTCTCAGTTTGGCTCGTTTCTGTGCTAAGTATATTTTCGCATGACACGAGCAAAAAACACATAACCAGCATTAAAACTAACAAACTTTTTCTTTTAAACATAAATACCCCTCCTAATATTTTTTATTAAACCCTAATTCTTGAGTTAAGCTAGGCCTCCTCTTCCTCACCTCCTTAAAATTCGTACAAATAAGCAAATTATCACCCCCTTATTTGACTTTAAATGTTGAAACGCTGGTGGATAGAACTTCAGCTTGACTGCTCAATTCTTCTGCAGATGCCGCAGTCTCCTCTGAAATTGAGGAATTTTTTTGTATTACATTGGAAATCTGCTCAGCGTTTAAGATAATGTGTTTTACATCTTCAATTTGCTGCTTTGTGGCTTTAGAAATATTATCAATAGTTCTTGAAATATCATTGGCGTCGTTGATGATAGTATTCAAAGATTCGGCAGTTTGTCTTGCGTTGTCAGAACCCTCGTTTATTTTTGAAACCATGTCTTGAATCAAATCAGACGTATCTTTAGCGGCTGATTGACTTCTTATGGACAAGGAGCGAACCTCTTCAGCAACAACAGCGAATCCCTTACCATGCACACCTGCTCTCGCAGCTTCAACGGCAGCATTTAAGGCAAGAAGATTTGTTTGGAATGCAATATCTTCGATAACTTTGTTGATTTTGATTATATCAATAGAGGATTGCTTGATTTCATCCATTGACGTTAACATTTTTGCCATTTCGGAGTTTCCGCCGCGCGCGTGTTCAATAGATTTTTTGGATAAACTATCCGCACTAACTGCTTCGGACGAGGTTTCTTTAATCTTAAGATTTATACCGTTCACAGAATCCGTAAGCTCGGTTATAGATGTGCCTTGTAATGTAGCTCCGCTAGCTAACTCCATGCTCATTTCGGCCATCTGCTTGGAACCATCTAAAACATTATTAGAAGATGTTATTATTTCTGAGATTGTTAAGCGTAAATTTTGAGTAATTTTATTAATAGCAAGTTTAATCTTATTGTATTGGCCTACGTAATCATTAGAAATTTCCCTAGTAAAATCTCCATTCGATATTGAACCAAGAACGTCTGTTATTTCATTAATATAAGAACCTGTTGAGCTAATCATCTTATTAAATGATTTCATCATTTCGCCAAAACTGCCCTTGTAATCCTTGCTCGCAGAAACATTAAAATCACCTTGGCTTAAACTTGAAAGAACTTTATTTGCCTCGTTTAAGGGAGAACTAATCGCGTTAAGCAATTGATTAAGCCCGTCAACAATTTTGCGCCAATCACCTTTGTATTGGCTTGCATCAACGTTTTCTTCAAGCCTGCCCTCCAATGCCGCATTTATTAATAAAGAAATATCATTGTTTACAGAAACTAAGTTGGACTTTAATTCATCAAAACGCTTATTCGCAATAATCTTTTTCCCTGACATTTGCCTAAGCTCTGCACTAAAATTACCGTTGCCGAACTCACCATAAGCAGCAAGCACATCCAATATGTCCGAAGAAATTGAATTTAAAATTATGTTTATGTTTTCTGCAACATTTCTATACTCGCCGTTATAATCAGTCTCCGTAATTCGTGCGTCCATGTCCCCATGGTCAAATTGGATTGAAACTGAATTGACTTGTTCAACCAAGTTTAATATGGTTTCTCGAACTTTCATGAAAGAAAGGAATAAATTACCTATTTCATCCTTTGGCAATTTTTTCAAGAACGCGTCTTGCCTATTTGTTGTACTAAAATTACCGTCAGAAATGTACTTGGAAATTTCCGTCAAAGTATTCAGAGGCTCTGAAATTACCCTTTTGTTGAACACTCTGAATACAATTAGACTTACTAATAAAGATACTGCCGCAGCTATTAGCAAAAAAATTATATTTTTGTTAAATTCTCCGTTAGCATATCTCATATCTTTACCGCTAAATATCAAGCCCTCTACATTTCCCTCGCTATTTTTTAATGGCAGATATGAGCAGTAAAAATCTTCACCTAAAATTTTTGCTTTTCCCTTATAGCTATTTCCTTGTTTTATAACAATATCTGCAACGGTCTCGGAAAGCTTTGTTCCGACAACTCGTTGACCATTTTGAATGATTGTTGTATTTACTCTTACATCTTCGGAAAAAATCGTTATTTCTTGGTTGGTTTGTTGCTTTACATCATCAACAATCTCGTTATTTGTTAAGTTTACACCACTCAAAATAACTCCGATAATTTTTCCGTTGTCTGTTACAGGTGTAGCGTAACAAGCCGAAAAACCTATTCCTTCAATAACCATAAAGTCATAAGTTTGCTTTCCTGAAATAGCATTGCTAACCATTGGCTGATTTGAGAAATTATTTGACCCAATATTTTTGTCTGTTTTTGAAATAACTGCACCGTTTGAATCAGTTATTATTACAAAATCTGACTTTAATGATTTAACCGGCATTTCGCTTAAGCTTAGTAATTTTGCTTCATCTTTTGAAATCAAAGCACTTTGCAGTTCACTTAGATTCAAAAGTTCTTGGGATGATTCTTTAAGTTTTTCTTCGTATTTCAAGATTACGTTATACAAAGTGTTGGTTCCAACTACACACTGCTCATCAAGAAGACTGTTAACTAAATCTTTTGACAGATATATGCTTATATAAATAAATGTAGCAGAAATTGCCAGCAAAATTACAGATATACACAAACTTACCTTTACACCAAGAGATAATCTTACTTTCATAAAAATTCCCCAATCTTAAGATAATTAATGTTTATACAGTCATAAGCCTTCTTACATTAGATAATAGCCTTTCCATGTCGATTGTCTTATGTTCACCGTTCTCGTATAAAACTTGTCCATTGCACATAGTAAGGCATACGTCACGTCCTGTTGCAGAATAGACTATGTTTGCGACAAGATCTGTGCAGGGCATAAGGCGCTCGTTATCAAGGTCAATCATAATCAAGTCTGCGCAGTAGCCTTCCTTAATCGCACCACAGTCTGCGCGTCCTTGAGATTTTGCGCCGTTTATTGTTGCAAGCTTCAACGCCTCATATGAAGGAAGTACTGTAGCATCGTACATTGTGCCCTTTTGAAGCAGACCTGCAAGCTTCATTTCCTCAAACATATCGTTTGAATTATTTGAAGCACAGCCGTCCGTACCCAAGGCTACGTTAACACCGTAGGACTGCATTTTTGTGACAGGAGCTATACCGCTTGCAAGCTTAAGGTTTGAAACAGGATTATGTACAACTGTTGCGCGGCCTTTCAAAATCTCCATATCACATTCTTCAATCCAAACGCCATGAGCCGCGCTTACAGGCACATCAAAAATACCGTATTTGTTAAAAACCTGCGTTGGTGTCATTCCGTACTTTTTCTTGCATTCCTCGTGCTCAAAGCGTGTTTCCGACAAATGAAGATGGATATTAAGCTTATGTTCCTTTGCAAAATCCAGTACCTGTGTCCACATGTATGGAGCAGAGGTATACTCTGCATGAATTGACGCATCAACCTTGATGCGGCCGTCTTTTTTAGTGTGAAAATTTTGAAGAACAGTAAAAGACTCCCTGTATTCGTTTGAATTTTCATACACAAATCCTTCCGAATCAAACGATACAATACCGTTAGAGATATTCACCTTCATACCAACTTCATCAATAGCCTTTGCAATTTCATCCATTTTGTAGTACATATCCGTAAACGATACCGTACCGGAAGACAGCATCTCGGCCATCGCAAGCATGGCGCCTGTTACGATATGCTCCTTCGTGAACTTCTGCTCCCTTGGAATGATGTTGTTAAAAAGCCAGTCTTGAAGGTTCATATCGCTTGCAACGCCACGTAAAAGCGTCATAGAAGAATGCGCATGTGCGTTAACAAGCCCAGGCATAAGGCACTTATTGCGCCCATCGTAAATCTTTTCAGCCTTAGTCTCGTCGCCCTCGAAACTAATCTTACCGTCCTTCACGAAAACATTAGCATTCTTCAACAAAGGTTTTTCATCATCCATTGTTATAACCGCGATATCTTTAAATAAAATCATAAAACTCCCCCTTATTATTTTAAGCCGAAATATTCGGCTACGATATTTGCAATACGTTCCGACGCTTTTCCGTCACCAAACGGATTCTCGGAATTAGCCATTTTGTTGTATAGCTCTGTGTCCAATAAGAGCCTCTTTGTAATATCATAAATGGGTTCGCCCTCATTACCGGCCAGATATACAGAGCCTGCCTCTATAGCTTCAGGCCTTTCGGTCGTGTCCCTCATCAATATCATAGGCTTATGGAACACAGTGCACTCCTCTTGAAGCCCTCCGGAATCGCTCAAAACGAGATATGACCGCGACATAAGATTAATAATGTCTGTAAAATCAATAGGCTCAAGCAGTAAAATTCGCTCATGATTTGACAAAACCCCATAAGCATACTTGCGAACAACCGGGCTCATATGAACAGGATATACGAATAACACATTCTCATTTTCATCCGCAATGCGTCGAATTGCACCAAACATTTGTTCCATCTTTTCATAATTTTCTCTACGATGTGCGGTTACCGTGATAACTTTTTTGTTTTTTTCAAATTTTAATTCGTTAAGTGTTGGGTTTTTAAAAGTATAATCCTCATCATACATGTTAATCGCAGCATCAACGGCCGTCTGACCTGTAACATAGATTGTTTCGGGTTTATATCCTTCCTTTAAAAGATTTTCACGGCTGTAGTTTGTAGGTGCAAACAACAAATCACAAATAACATCAATAAGCTTTCTATTCACTTCCTCAGGCCAAGGAGAATACTTATTGCCTGAACGTAAGCCAGCCTCCACATGACCTACAGGAACCTTATGAAAGAATGCGGCCATTGCGGCACTGAATGAAGTTTGCGTATCACCATGCACTAAAATCAAATCCGGCTTTTCAGACGAAATTACATCATCAAGGCCGTTTATAGCCGAGGTTGTCACATATGCAAGCGACTGGTTTTCTTTCATTATCTTTAAATCCAAATTCGGCTCAATACCAAAGCCGTCCAAAACTTGATAAAGCTGTTCTTGGTGCTGACCCGTGACTACAGTTTTAACATCAAACCACTCAGGGTATTTTTTAAAGGCTTGGACAACCGGACACATCTTCGTTGCCTCCGGACGCGTTCCAAAAACTATCATAATTTTTTTCTTACTCATAAGCTGTCAACTCCGTTTTCTAATTTTTCTTTAAAATATCCAAGCTGTGATGTGTTAGCCCGAACATATCTGCTCGTTCACATATGGTGAAATGGTATCTCAGATACAATTCAAATGTCCTGTCATCCATATTATCAACCACATCTCTCATGTGGTTTGTATACAAGTCTGTTGATACATAATGAAGCCGCGTCACATCAAAGTGACTAACGAGCGCATCTATGTCCTCTTTACGGTGAAGCTCGAACAAATCACATGGTTTTGAAAAAGCCTTGAAATTATCCAAATCAATCATTTTCTTTTCAATAAGCTCAAAGATATGCCCCTTAATAAAGCCATAAGACAAGATGCTAGGGTCTGAAATACAATAGGCCACAAAAAACATGCCGTCTTTTTTAGTAACACGCAACGTTTCCGAAAGAGCCTTTAATTTATCTTGTTCCGTGAAAAGATGATACATTGGCCCAAAAACCAAAGTAATATCGTATTTATTGTCATCTATTCCTGAAAGGTTTGTTGCATCGCCTTGTCTTACACTTATGGATTCCCCTTCTGTTATCTTGCTTTTAAAGATTTCGATATTATGCGGAATGAGTTCAACCGCATCAACATGATAACCCTTTTGTGCAAGAGCATGACTGTAGCGACCTGTACCTGCGCCGACATCCAATATACACATGCCTTGTTTTAAGTATCTCTCAACATAACGCATAGTCGTCAAAAATTCTACCAAACCATGTTTAGATCTAAGTCTACCATCCTCGTCATAGTTGTTATAAAAATTTTTCAAATAGCTTAAAACTTCCAAACTAATCCTCCTTGAATTAACAATAGTATAGGCCGATCCTATGGAATATTTCCATGGAATTTTTCCAAGATAATAGCAATATTAGCACCTAAAGTAAAAAAAAGCAAGATATA
>CAYPQA010000034.1:0-21442 GCA_964412725.1 uncultured Eubacteriales bacterium | reverse complement strand
TCTCCTGTACTAGTTTTTTAATCTCTTTATGTTTCCGATGCTTTTTAAACTTGGTTATCAGAAAGGGAAAGTTTGGGGATTTTACTTACCTGCGATATTTTTTAGTTTGATTTTTTGTATATATTATATAACCATAGCTAACAAAACACTGACAATAGACTTTATTACGTATGCCATAGAAAATATGCTTTTGGTAAGCGGCGGAATGGTTGTTTTGGCTACAGCCCTTTTATTATTATCTTATATTATTTCTATCAAACTGTATTCAAAACGCAATTTTTAATTGGTTTCAAAAATTGAAATTCAAAAAAAGGCAATTGCAGAACCCGAAAAAATGGGTCTGCAATTGCCTTTTTAGTTTCCTAATTGTTACGCGCTTTTTTCCATTATTTTATCCCATGTTTGTTTTCCGACAACACCATCAGGCGAAAGTCCGAATAAACGTTGGAAAGCTATGACGGCCTCTTGGGTTTTTGGTCCAAAGGAGCCGTCTTGGCTCACCACGGGAATTGACGGATATTTTTGAGCAATTTTGTTAAGCCGTCCCTGTATGAGTAAGACGTTGTCACCCCTTGAACCAACACGAAGGGCCGTGCCCGGATACGGTATGGTTTGGGATTTGTAAACGCTCACAATCTTATCCCAAGTCTGCCTTCCGACAACGCCGTCCACTGTAAGACCGAAAATCTTTTGGAAGGCCTTAACGGCGGCTTCAGTTTGAGCTCCAAATTTTCCGTCCTCACTAACCTTTCCTATCGTTGGATAGCGGTTTGAAATTGCATTCAAATAGGTTTGCATAAGACGCACACTTTCGCCAACGGAGCCTACGCGAAGCGCTGTACCGGGATAGGTTGTGTTTTCAACGTTTGATTTAATGCCATTGTATACGCTGTATAACTTATTCCAGGTTGCAGGTCCAACAACGCCGTCTTGAGTAAGTCCAAATGTCTTTTGGAATTCCACAACCGCGTTTTTGGTTACGGCATCGAAAATACCGTTCTTATTGACACGTGGAACTGAACTATAGAAATCTCCGATAACTCCCAAAAGGACTTGTAGGTCGTTAACCAAAGGCCCTGTGGAACCCTGACGGATAACAGTTGTGGGTGGCTTTGTGCCTGTTATTTCAGTTTCGGCCTCACTTGCAAGGTCTGCAAGTTTTTTAACAGCAACATAAATGTATGAGATTTTATACCAAGTACCCTTGTCAACATTACCTGTTTGGGGCAATGAGAATATCCTTTGGAATTCTTTGACGGCCGCGGTTGTGTCGGACTTGTAGTCACCGTCTGCGATTAGTATTCTGGGAATGCTTGGATAATTCTGTCTTATACGATTAAGTTGGCTCTGTATTATCCTAACGCTTACATTGCTGTCACCTTCCTCAAGGGTATAACCTGGGAAAGACTCGGGCGCACCGTTTACGATTACGGCCAGAGCAAGCTCAATATCGTTTCCGTAGTAATATTTCAAAATTTCTATAGGGGTTTTTCCGGCTTTTGCGAGGTCAACCGTGCCCCATTGAGATAAACCTTTGCAGGTTACTGTAGTACCGTTGCAATATTGGGTGAAGAAAGGCGCAACGCTATTAGTCTTTTTTACATAGAGATTGAATATCCTATCAACAACTCGGCTTATAGAATCAAAAATATTGCGCCCTTCAACAAAACTTTGGTCATAGGCTGTGGAATTTGTTATATTAAAATTGTAACCGCGGCTTGTATACCATTCTGTGTATATGCGGTTAAGAGCAAAGGACACCTGTGCGTGAATATTTGCATAAAGCGCACTTTCCGGCCAAGTCGGGTAAATCTCACTACTTGCAACATTTTTTATATAGTCGATAAATTTCACACGCACATTCCTCGCGCTAGAGCTTGGTGTGCCCAAATGAACAACAATAAACTCGGGTATTATAACGTCTCTTAAAACACGTCCGGCCTTATTTGTTCCTTCAGGTAAAGATTCCGGCGTTGTGTCAAGTGCGTTCTCAGGTATATCTGTGATAACCGTGTCCGGCTCTCCAGCAGATAAAGGAATCATAGTTACAGGCAGGGTAGACGTTTCATTTGCAAATATCTGAACACCACGTATAATAGATGTCTCATACCCTTCGGCTTCAACCACGACACTGTATGTTGCATAAGCCGGTAGTTGGTGAGCTTGGTCCAAGCTCAAAGCAGGGTCAGGTGCGGCAAGACTTACAGTCTCTGTAACACCATCAACATCAGTTCTCAAACTATAGAGTTCTTCATCATTTCCGATTCTAACCAAAGCATTGGCAACCGGTAAAGCTCCTTCGGCAGTAGTCGTTTGTACGCGTAAATATCCTTTTCCCTCCATTACGCCCTCCAAAAGTTCTAATCACCTTCATTATATTGATTTTGTTTGATAAAGTTGCTTGTACATGGTATCATTTGGATATTGTTTTAACAACAGCGGACGCGAGAATAAGACCCGCAACAGAGGGGACAAAGGATATACTTCCTAATGCAGCTTTGTTTTCAGGATTTTTGACGGGTTTCTCTGTAGAGAAAACGACGGGCAGACTTTTTATGCCGCGCTTTTTAAGCTCGTGGCGCATAACCTTGGCCAACGGGCATACAGAAGTTTTGTATATGTCCGAGATGGAAAAAAGGGTAGGGTCAAGCTTATTGCCTGCGCCCATGCTGCTTATAATGGGAACGGAGAATGAGTTTGAACGTTCGATAAGCGTAATTTTTGATGTGACGCAGTCAATAGCATCGACCACGAAATTGAATTGTGTAAAGTCTATATCTGAATTGCTGTCAAAAAACATCTCATATGCATTTACGTTGCAATTTGGGTTTATATCCCTTATACGTTCAGCCATAACCAAAGCCTTTGGGCGTCCGATTGTACTGGAGAGTGCAACCAGTTGCCTGTTACAGTTAGTTATATCAACGCAATCCTTATCAAAAAGGCTTAGAGTACCAATTCCGGCTCTTGCAAGAGCCTCGGCGGCGAAGGAGCCAACGCCGCCCAATCCGAAAACAGCGACATGTGCGTTGTTAAGCCTTGAAACAACCTCGTCGCCAACAAGAAGTCTTGTTCTGTGAAAAATATCCATAAAAACCGCCTTAAATTATAGTGTGAAGCCCAAAACAATACCGGCTATTAAACCGCCGATGTGCGCGGCGTTACCGATAGATGGGTCTAAAAGTCCAAAGCTTAAATTCATGGCCGCGATTATTAAAACCGTACCGAATGAAAGTCCGCCAATAGTTACATTTTTGCGCTTAGTGTATGTCATCATTGCGCCAATAAGCCCGAATATCGAGCCGGATGCACCGGCTGTTATAGCATCGGGTGATGATAACAGCATTAGAGCCGAACCAAATATGCCCGAAACAATGTATATCATAAGAAATTTAAATCTGTTTACATGTTTTTCAAATCTCGAACCAAATATCAGTAATGATGTAGCGTTAAAAAAGAAGTGCATAAAGCCTATATGTAGGAATATAGACGAAAACAAACGATAATATTCGCCATTTTCCAGAACATAATAAGAGTTAAGCGCACCATATTGAGTTAAAACATCAGAGTTAAAAGATCCGCCCGAAAACGTCATTCCAAGAAGTAAAAGCGCATTAATGAATAAAAGCGCATATGTTACAATCGGTGGCTGGGCAAATAGTTTGAGTTTGTTAAGAGCCTCAAGCTTTTGTTCTTCAATGTTCAAATTCCCGCTGAGTATTTTTACTATGTCGCGCCGTATGCCGTCTAATTCGGAGGGTTGAATCTTGTTGTTAAAAATTTCATTTGTATCAAGTCGAAGCCACCAATAGACTTGTAGCATTTTGCCTTCAATAAAAGGGGTTGCGCTTTCAAGCATTTTATGCGCATATTCGTTATCCGACTCTGTAACAAAAACGTTGATAACAAAGATATTTTTATAAGCAAGAGATGAGGCTTGTGAAACTATCAAAGCCTGTAATTGCGCCTTAATTGCGGGATGATCCTCAAACTTATTACGATCGTCTAAAATGAGCAGAGCATAAAAAGCATCTCTGTGAACAGAAAGCATAATAAGAGCGGATGATTTGGGCATATTGATATCAACAAAAGCGTAACCGCGCATCTGAAGTTTAAGCCTCAAGGCTTCAGTTAAATTAAAATAGTCCATAAAAAACCCTTTCAAAAAATACTAAAGGAGGTATGTTGCATGAAGATTATATTACATTTTATAAAAGAATGCAATAAAAACGAGATTATACAGAGTGCGAATGAACTCACATATAAGTTGCTTTTGGCTATGTTTCCGTTTTTGATATTTTTAATAACGCTTATGGGCTTTTTAAATATAGATACGGCTGTTTTTCTTAAAAACCTAAACACAACCTTGCCGCCCGATATCTACCACTTTATAGATCTTTTCATAAACGAAACTGTTTCAAAAAAGCAAGTAAGCCTCTTGTCAATAGGTTTGCTCGTCACAATATATTCGGCCTCGTCTGGTTTCTATACTGTGATACGCTGCTTAAAACGCATATTCCACGATGATTCAAGGGGCTTTATAAAAGAAAGGCTTTTGAGCCTTAATCTTTTGCTTGTCTTTACAATTTCCATACTAATATGTTGTGTACCCATATTTTTTAATCTACCGGCTTCTATATGGTCGTTTTGTATTTTGTGCGTATTTACAGTTTATACCTATGATGTCGCAAGCGTAAAGCACTTAAATTTTCTCAAAAGCCTTCCTGGGGCTATCTTAGTCGTTTTTCTTATGGTTGTTTCAACCCGCTTGATGAACATTTATGTTGTAAGATTTTCTCGTTATTCCCCTGTTTACGGCGGTATCGGAAGTGTTTTTATTTTGCTTATTTGGCTTAATATGATGTCGCTGCTTTTACTTTTTGGTGCTCAGCTTAATAAAACACTATCAGAATAGGCTGTCCTTAAGCACTTTTATAAAGCTATCGTCCAGTGCGGTGAGCTTGTAACTTTTTTTGTGGATGAGCACATCCTTATAAAACCTTTCGTTACCAGCGCAAGGTTTTAAAACAAGACCATACCGTTCACAAATGCAAGGCGGCATATTTGACTCCCACATATAAGTTTGGGGGATATTGCCTAAAAGGTCAAATTGACTGCCCCTCTCATAAACAAATATGCGCCTTTCAATACCGCTCTCAAGCTCCTCATTGCTTGCTTCAGACTGGGAGATATAGGGCACATAAGGGTCGCCCAACGCAACCTCTATATACTGTTTTAAGTCCGAAAGGCTTATTTCATCTTTTTCCGCCAAGGGATGCTTGTCCGACATAAGCACATAATACTTAAACTCCCAAAGCTCGGATTTTGCGAGTCCCTTTTCCTTCAAGAGGGTTTCAAAATATGGCTCATGTGTTTTTTGATAGCGTATTATACCCAAATTGAAATTTTTTTCCAATATATTTGTTATAGCCCTTAAGGAATTTGTTTCCTTAAAGTTAAATTCAACGCGTTCGGCATCTAAATTCAGCTTTACAAATTCTGTAAAAGCATGCGAGATTATACTCGCTCGTGGAACGGATATGTTAAAGCTTAGTTTGCCGGACGCTTTATTTTTGTATTGTTCTTCAAGCTCGTCCATTTGCTTTACAATATCTTTTGCACGGTTTAAAAATTCCTCTCCGGACAGCGTTGGCACTATTCCTTTTGATGTACGCTTGAATAAAGTTATGCCCAATTCTTCCTCAAGCTCTTTTACAGAACGACTTAAATTCGGTTGCGCCATAAACAATGCTTCGGCCGCCTTGCTTATAGAGCGCGTGCGTTCAACCTCAATAGCATATTTCAATTGCATTATGTTCATAAGCGCATTCCTCCAAAAATTATTATTTTTCCATAAATATTATAAATCAAATTAAGTTTTTTTGCAAAGACTATATAGAAAGGAGGGATTTTATGAGAAAGTTCATGATTTTATTTTTATTCTCACTTATGGTGACACCACAGCCTACAAGCATAGTCAATGAAAAATCTTCAGCGCAGCCTTCGCCATCAGCATACACATCAACAATAACCGCACCGCCGGAATATGCAGAGTTTAACCTTGGGGAACATTCCACAACCTTTAACATTAAAAGCAAGGGAAGGGCGAATAACATAAAAAAATCCGCTCAAAGTATAGATGAGCGGATCATAATGCCCGGTGAAACCTTTTCGTTTAACGAGGCTGTAGGGCCGACGGTCAAGAGGCGCGGTTATCTTGAAGCAAGGATTTTCGTGGACGGCAAGGACAGCAAAGGATATGGCGGGGGAGTTTGTCAAACGTCCAGCACTTTATACAATGCTGTTTTAAAAGCCGGACTTAAGGTTACAGAACGCCATCCGCATTCAAAAAGTGTTGAGTATGTTGAGAAAGACAAAGACGCGGCGACATCATACGGGGATATAGACTTCAAGTTTGAAAACAATATGCCCGTACCAATTAAAATCTTAGCCAAGACCAATGAAGATAAGCTTCAGGTGTCCATAATGGCACTGATTGAATATGTGCAGTAAGGGGGAGTTTTTATGACAAATGCAGAAAGCTTGCCCATGAAAGCACTGTCCGACATTCCAAACCCAAACCCTAATGCAAAGAAAATTGTAGCCTTAGTCAAAGAGAGCGGCAGGGTTTCTGGTTACAAGCTTTCGGACGACCGTATCGTAAGCAAAGAAGAGGGTGTTGAACTTGCAAGGCAGGGTGAAATTCGCGGTGTTGGCATATCCAGCCGTAACGGCAACGAATATCTTAAATCTTTGCCCGATGATGACGAGGGCAACAATCTAAGCAGCCTACCCACAGTAAAAGGAGGTGAAGAAAATGGCCAAAGCAGGCATGAGACGTCCGGATCCGAAAGACCCGCACGGCACAGAAAGCAACCACAAAACACACAAGCCCAAGAATGATGTTGAGCCCGTACCCGAAATCCAAGGCAAGGCAAAATCAGGGAAGTAAATTAAATTTCAAGCGGGATATTTTCAGTCAAAATTCTTTCAAGACCTATACTTTCGCCGTAACAAATCATTTCATCCCAAGATTCGTCACGCACGCATGGCAGCTTGAAAACTCTATCCTTGAGCACAACGTATAGAGTGTTTTCAGTTTCATTAAATGCGTGAATATACCAATCCTGCTTTATAATCAACTTCAACTCGTTAAGTATGCTTATTAATTTTTCATGAGAAAGCCAATAACCATTTATATGCCATTCCGGTTTTTTTTCATCATCTTTCTTTTCGACGCGTCTCATAAAATGATAATTCTTAATATGATTAAGAATAGACAAATCCGTAAGGCTTTCTTCAATAATACCACATTGGAAGAACGGCTTGTCTGTCCATTGCATAAGCATAGACAGACGAGCCCTTTTTGGTTTATCACAATGTTCCGAATCTCCACAAGAATATTCGTAGAGTTGTTGACAAGGCATTTCCGCACACTCTCCGCAATGCGAAAACCCCTTATTTTGACAACACATCGCAATCGGACATTCGCCATAAAACGGATGCCCGCTTGTTTCAATACAACCGCCACAGCCATGAGAGGCTTTGAATGTACATCCTCTGCACAGCAACCCACAACGTGATTGTATGGTCAGAATATCCTGAGTTTTAAACTCGACACTTCCTCCATCAACCAACAATGAAATACGCTCTGTTTTAAATTTTATAACGCAATAATTTGGATCTGATTTACCGCCCTGAAAGTGGTTTATAAACCCATCTAACCATAGTCGATCTTTCGTTGGCTGATCTGTGAGAATTTCCGTTTCTCCCACAAGCGTGATAATGTTGTTGCCGGATTGATAACAAAGGCTTGCACGTCTGTTCTTCTGCAAACGCTTTGTTTTGTTTGCATTTATGCCTGTTGCAAAATAAGACTCATAGATATTTTCCGGTCTAATCACCGAAACCATCGAAACGGATGGATAGTTGTTTTCGTCAATAACCCCAAGACATGCTATGTCGCATGACCTTATGATTTGACTTGCCCTCTCAATAATGTTTGCGTTCATTTTTACCTCCCACTAAAGCATTTTTTTGATATGCCTAAATTCACAAACATTATACACCATCGAACATGACAACAGCCTGTCTTGTTAAGCATTAGACGTACAAATTATTTCTCCATATGCTTTTTCATATTCTTCTATACATTTCTGTGCAAGGTGTTCAAGCTGCGCATTTAAAGAACGATGCTCTTTTTTGGCTATATACGTTATTTTGTTCAGCACATCCTCTTTAAACCTTATACCCGTTTGAATTCTATCTGTAGACATATTATCCTCCAATAACATTTTAATAACATTATGGTAATATTTTAAGAAAAATAAACTTGACTATCTACATTCATAGTGTTATCATTAAGTTATCTTTATTATATGGATTTTATAGGAGAATATAAAATGAACTTCTTAAATGAAATTGAAAAGAGCTTTTCAATAATCGAGAAATTCTTTATATGCAATGGGATAAAAGAGTTTATGGATTGTGGATATAAAAATCTGAACTTGCATCATACATTTTTTAAAGCTAAAAGCAATCACCCCAAAGGTGGTTGCTTTTTTGCATGAAAGAAGCCAATTATATGGGCGTTGAAACTCGCTAGCGTCTTTTTTATTGCTTACATCTAATAAAAATGTTATTGAAAAAAAATAAATTTCCGATATAATAAGAAATAATGGGAAAAATCAATAAGAGTTTTTCAATAAATTTCGGAGGGATTTTATATGTTTAAATTTAGTTCGTACAAAAAGTTTTTGGCCGCTTTCCTTGCCGTTATGGTTACCTTTACGGCCTTTCCTAACGTGCCATTTTTGTCACCAAAGGCGGTACAAGCGGCTCCCGCGGACTTGAACATGTATTTTTATGGTACGGTTCAAAAGGGTGGAGAAAACGGTAACTCTCCGAAGTTTGATTTGTCGGATGATCCATCCAGACCCGACTTGGGGCGAAACAATCAAACGGTTGCTTTGGAGTTTAATACTCCAACCGACAACAACCTTTACTCTATGAGTTTTGTTGATTATTTCGGAAGTAAAATTCAACTTAATGCAGAATTAGATGCTAACGACTATTTCATAATTGACTATAAAACCACAGGTATAACCACATCGTCCGCACTTATATTCCATGCTGATAACGGCGGAAATTATATACCTTTTGCAGATTTTATAACAAAACAGGGCACAACTCCATCAACCGGCGAGAGTTATGTTGATTGGAATCTCAATGGCGGTGCCGGACATCTTAGGTTTTTTATACACAAACAAAACCTTAGAGGTTACTCGTTTAAGCTTGGTATTCATGAAGTGCATTTGAAGTGGGACGGCGAAAAGCTTTCATTTGCAATGGACAGGTTTGAGCCGGACCGCATATATGATGTTGCCTTTAAAGCATCTTTAGGAACAACAGCTAATGTTGATAAAGTAAAAAGCTTTATGACAGGAGTAAGTAAACCTACTGTAGCAAACAGCGTAGCTTCATATGCAAACGATGGGCGTGGCGATACAAAAGAGCGAGCTATAGACCTTTCCGTTGAGCAGACTTCTTTGAGGCCATTTATAACCGCAAGTGTACCTATGCCAAAAAGATGGAGTAATGTGAGTTCATCTTGGGTTACTTTAAATAATCACGAAGCAGCCGGCAGCTTAGGAGATATAACCGGAGTTTTTGTATTTAATGATAATCATATGGTTCCCGGAGCAAAAAAGGGTTTTTACGCGCCGATAAATTTTTTAAATCCTGCGGGTTCAATCCAACCACATGCATTTGAAAACTCTGGAGCAGAGTATGGAGGAATGTCTTGGAAAGTAAACCCTCAACTTGTTGGCGAGCAAATATCCTTTACATTGGAAGGCTTTCCCGATACGTCAGGAATTTATTTTAATACAGAAGTTATTTTTGAGACGGATGTTAACAAGCTTAAGGTGAAAAAGACCGATTTTAACGACGGTGAGTTCTATACAGTTTTGCGTTACAGTATAGGTTACAATGACGGATTCTATGAGCTTTCGTTTAAACCATACCCAGGCATACTCGGAACATATTCAATTCGTATGTCCGGAACGGCAGGAAGCGAACCGGAGCCTTATACAGAGATTCGTATTGTATCTGTAGACGACACACTTAAAACTCAATCTGCTGTTGTAAAACCAAACCTTACCCATATTTATCAGATTATCTTTACGCCTTTGTCAACGACCAATAAGCTTAAATCTCAGTATGCTAAACATACTCGTAATGTTGCTGACATTGAAGCCGGAACGCCCAGAAACTTCATAGTTACGGATTATGACTTAAATCCCATATCCATTGATAACCTTATGGAAGGAATTTTGGATATAGGTTTTCAATGGACAATTGCACCTTTGGACAATCTTAAAGTTATGACTGAGGGCAAATCGCTTGATGTTGAGTATTGGCTTAATTTGAGAACAGACCCAAAAGGAGACATTGCAGTACAATCAGTTCCATTTGCAAAGGTCAAAATGACAATAACAAGACAAGGTGAAGACAAATATTTTGTTAATTACACCTATACTGTAATGGAAGACGGTAGGACAGGTAGCGGTTCAGGTGAATTGGTTGGCGGAGTATTTAATATGAGAATGAAATTGCCTGCTCATCATGTAAGTATTTCTGACAATACTCGTATCATCCAATATCCTAATATATACTTCCTTAACGTTATGCTTAAGCATCCTACAGACGTTACAAAGAACAGATATTCTCTTGACCAGTCTATAACGTTGAGTGATTTAACAAAGCCGACTGTACCTCCGCTCCAAAGCTTTACTGCGGATACGCCAAGCTTTGATCCCGAAGAAAAGTTAAATCCTCCCTCATCATTTATGGTTCACTGGATGATTCCAAAGGCAAAGCTAAGTGACTATTTACGCAGAAATTATTTAGACGAAAATAATATCCCAACCATTACAAAGGACGAGATGGGCATGGGTGTTTATATTTCGACCAACGAAGAGCTTATGCGTGAATTTTCAAATCAGCGCACAACCGGAACATCGACAAGACCGATTACTATAAAAGATGTAGAATTTGCAGATGTTTTTGACGGAACGAAAGTGGACTTAACTAGACTCACTATTGATGTTCTAAGAGATCCTCAGACAGTTTTGTATATAAAGAATATACCTTTTGACCAAAAGCAGTTTGATGAGTTAATGTGGGGAACGGAGCCCGGAGCAAGCTTTAAAAAGGACTTCTTATTTAAAGGACTTGACAGCAACCAAACCTATTTCATGTTTGCGGATTTAACGGTTAAAACTGAAAACTCACCGCTCACTTCTCTTATAGGTATGACTACACTCGGCCCAAAGCCTGTACCAAATCCCGATGAAAAGGTTCCGCAAGCTGTAGTTTTGTTTAATGAAAATATAAGCACAGACAGGGCAACAGTTTTTTGGGAAAAGATTATGCCTATTGATGAGGACGAGGTTATTGAATATGAAATTATTCGTTTAAAGGATAAGCCTATGCCTGTTGGTCTCTTTACGTCCAGGTTACCTTTTGCTGAAGTATTTAATCATGCTGATTTGAATACAAGCAATGGTTTTACAGATAAGATTGGTTTTGAGACAAGAGACGGCGCTAAAGGAACCTTGCACAAATTTGGAGCAAGTTCGTTCGAAGGCGATCCTGTAGACGAGAAGAGTTTCGTTTATGAGGAATATAGCGAAAAAGGTAATGGTGGAGAAAAGTATTTCAAGAGGATAATTGACAAGACGCTTTCTCCAAACGTTCTTTATTACTACTATGCGAGAGCTGTTAAAATTTTAAACAAGGGTACACCAAACGAAACAAGAATTTACTCAACCTGGTCAGCAACAAGTGTTACAACGCAAGCCGTTAAACAACCACTTAATTTGAAGGTTGAACTGGATATGCCGGGTTATAATCCAAAGACCGAGTTTTTCATAAGTTTTGATGCACCAATATCCAATCTGGATTTGCTTGGAAAGGAGTATGACCTTCAATACCAGATTCGTGAAGATGACGGCGAATGGGGCGACCATGTAACTATGTCCGCGGATGAGCTTAAAAAATCCGCTACAAAGCCAAGCGATCCAACTCTTGCGGATTATTATCATTTTATTTACAAGATTAAGAACCTCAAGCCCGGCAAAACTTACGAGATTCGTGTAAGACTCCTGTCTAAGAGCGGTGATGCCTCATTGTATACCAATATAGCACGGTATCGTACGGAAACGGAACAAACCGATTATGATATCAGCATTGACAGGGATAGTTGGCTTAAATATTTACAAGAAGAGCTTGAAAAGCTTTTGAAGAATCCATTCTGGACTATAAAGGATACAGATAAAGATTACGACTTGCTTTATAGAGAAAGTATGTTCGACGCTGTTATGAAAGAAGCGACAGGTTCTAATATCCAGTTGCCAACAACCAGCTCTAATCGTGGGGTTTATCTCTTGCCTTTAAGCAATGTCTTAGCTGCGCACGACAGAAATATGGGCTTCACAATCAACTTTGAAGGTGGCGAATTTGTTCTGCCTTGGGGCTTTATTAATGAGATGAATGAAGACCTTGTGCTTATGAAAAAGCTTTTCAACAACGGTACTATAGATGATATTTTCTTGAAGCTTACGGTTACAAAGCACCCTTGCTATGACAATATAAACGGCGAAACTCCTTTGACAGATTATTTCCAACTTGAAGCCGTATTGGTCGGAACAAGTCAGTCTGCTAAAAAACTTGATGACAGTATCTATAAAATGCTCAAAAAGATTATTGACGACAAGGTTGCCGCTCAGATGACGATTGACGAAATCACAAAGCTTGTCAAAAATAAAGCAACAAGCGAGGAATTTGTTCAGTATGTAAAGGGCATTGTTCAGGCAACTTACAAAAACTTCCAAGGCATTATAGAGAATGAAGTGAATAAAACATCAAAGCAAACGCAAAGTATAAGGACATTAGATAAGGATGTGTATATCGTTGCAACGGATATAGACAAAACTCAACCTGCGAAGGGCTATAAGCGTTCAAACCAGATTATGAATAACTTTGAGCCGACAAGCGTTATGGATTTCGGAACAGGTAAAGCCATTCCTACAAAAACAACAGGCACATTCATATTCACAGGCTTCAAATTGGATTATCTGCAAGGCATTGAATACGAGAAGAATATTGCTGAGATGATTTCAAAATATGGACTTAATTCCATTATTGAAGAAAATTCCCCTGGCAATTCCTATCCGCTCGAAACGCCTGTAACAAGCCGTACCGTTGTCGCTTGTGTTGCACGAATAGCTGGTGCACCAGAAGGTACAAATTATTATGAATGGCTTAACAAAAACATGGGTATTAACATTTCACCAAGAAATGACACACAACCTATGTCTAACGCCGAAATTATAGAGTTAACCATGCGTCTTTACGAAAAGCGTACAAAAACACCTGTTTCCACGGTAAGGATAACAAGCTTTAACAGCCCGTCAAACATTTCTGAATATAGTGACCGCTTTAAGCCATATGTTCGTGCGGCTTACAAATTAGGCATTTGTGTTGACGATCCTGTTAAACCGCTCGACACCGTAACTGTGAACACGTTCCTTAATATGCTCGTCAAATTTGTTAAATAAGGGGGAAAGAAATGAATAAGAAGATTAAGCGATATCTTGCAGGTTTATTGGCGTTTACGTTTGTTTCGTCCTCCTTGACGCATAACGTATTTTCAGATGCGCAGACACCCGTTACAGGTCACAGCATTGAGCTTACAGGTTCAAATCAGGACAACAACGCTTATAAGCTTAAGTTTTCATGGCCTACGGTTTATGCAAACAATGGAACATCAAACAATTTAAGGGAAGTTGGAGTGCAGTATTCCATATCAGGTAAGAACGAGACAAAGGCTGCACCTGAGTTGCCAACGGTTGGTAACCCAGATTTAATTTTTCAATCAAGTACAAAAAGCCAAACATTCTCACAAGATTATATTCTGGAATCCGGTTCGTTCTATTCTTTTAAAATAAAAGCTGCGCATACCAATACAATACTAAAACCTGATCCAAATAATCCGGGAGGTT
Organism: uncultured Eubacteriales bacterium; assembly: GCA_964412725.1. Lineage (GTDB taxonomy): Bacteria > Bacillota > Clostridia > Lachnospirales > CAYPQA01 > CAYPQA01. Next base: position 7,376 of record CAYPQA010000034.1, on the reverse strand, counting down.
TTTTACCCGAAGATATTGGCGTATCTGCTGAAAGTAAGCCTATGCTGTTCCTTACAAGACCCACAGCTACAGCTTTCGGCGAAAATGGTGCATTCACACTGACTTGGGATAGCCCAACATTTAACGGCTCAACTGTGCCATGGTATCAAATTCAGATAACTAAGCCCATTAAATATGACCCAATTATGGTTGAGACAAGTCAGCTAGCAAAAGAGGGTGGGAAGGTAAGCTATACCTTCTCACCTCCGAACGTAATACCCGGCAAGGAATATGAGTTTGTAGTTGAACCTTTCTATGACAAAACTACTCCTATGAGAAGTAGATCATCTGTAACCTTTGAACAGGAAACCTATGCATTCACCATGTATGGGAACCCTGTAACCATTGGCGGTGTTTTTATGAAGCCTTGGCTTAAGGTTACTCAAGACGGTGCTGATTTTGTAAGGCTTGAATGGAGCAAGATGTCTGATCCGGATCCAATTAGAGTTGAAATTCGTTCTGACAATAGTCCGGATGGTGAATTTCAAAACATCTTGGCTACATTGATTGATGCGGGTGCTAGGGATGTAACGGCTCAAAGCTTTCCAAATCCCGGCAAAAAGACTTATTATAAGCTTATATTTTATTTCGCGGGAAATAAATCTACAGAATCTGATATTGAATTTTTTGACCCTACGTTGATTGATTTTACTCCATATATACCAAAGTTTTATCATGAGCTTTTTAAAGATAATGCTCAAAAACCTTTGAGTATCTCCGTTTCATGGTTTGCATTTGCGAGAAAAGCCTACAACTCTGATGAAGTTACTGACGACCGCTTTGGAAAGCATATTGACAAAAATATAGCTTATGAGGTCTGGATAACAGATAATCTGGCCGACTTAGACAATCCTAACTTGCCCCGAATGGCCATTATAGACGCAAATGAACTTGATGCATGGGATTATCTTGGAGAGCCTGCTTACACATCTAAGGATGGTACATTTGTTAGGTATGCAACAAGAACGATTGTTGACGGCAAGGAAACTGGAGATTTTGAAGTAAGAAATATCACAGACAATAAGGTTTATTATTTTATGATAAGGGCAAAGCGTACGGATACAGGCGATAAAGATATATATTCAAAAGTATCACACGGTTCTTATTATATACCGCCTTTAGGTGATATTCCTCTCGAACCTCAGGTGCTTGCAAAACCGCCATTGCGCATATGGATTGACGATAATGGCAATCAGGTTATAACCGAAACCACCGTTGGCGTCGAATGGGATACAAAGTGGTTTGAAGCCTATAACGATGCAGACCAGACATGGTCGGCTGTTGTTTCTGTAACAAGTCAAGGCGCGCTTGTTTTCAGAGAGCCTATCCCCGAGGATAAGGGTCATGTAAATTTATACGACCGTAAATATCAGGAGAAAGGCATTGCAGAAGGCAAGATCATGATCCAATCTGAATTGGCTGCGCTTGGAATAAACCCGCCGCCCGCTATACGTCACATTGACCTTAAGGATGCGGGTTACGAATGTCATGTTGTTGATTATGATTATATTTCAAAATATGTTAAAGACCCACTAAGTCCCAATCCTTACAGCAACTATATTACAGATTTAATGAAGTTTAAAAATCCCGGCAGTGAAGATATATGGCAGGATATAACCCCGATAGGCGACCCAAACACATCCTTGCGCTATCTGATCGAAGAGCTTGAAGAAAATACAGGATACGTTATCTTTATTCGTTCTTACGTAAGCGTTAAGGATGATGATGGTGTGGAAAGGCGAATCTACTCCTATTATCCCTCTTATGTTACAGCGACAACGCTTGACACCAAGAAACCTGTTATTCCTACACCTGTAATTCCAACTCTTATAGGCGTTGGAACCACGGACACTACATTAACTGTTAAATGGGAATTTTTGGATGAACTGAATTATGAGTTAGTTATATCTGATGATGTTAAAAAGCTTGTTGAAGGTGGTACATCCCTTAAGCATGCGGATTTAATAAAACTTGTTGAATTCAAGACGGAGAATAATAAACGGTTTGCGTATCTGACTTTCACAGATTTGTTCCCTGACACTATTTATTATCTGGCTATTCGTTCCGTTGCACCTGCGGCTCCCGATAAGCCGTCCGCTTGGTCTAATCCGATTAATCTTAAAACTACGGACATTGCACCCCCAAGTCCACCAAGAGGCTTAGGTCTTGTGTCAAATTCAGACCTAAACAAATATAATAAGGAAAATGACACAAAATTCAAAACTATAGGCCCATATAACATCATCCTTCAATGGATGCGCATTGCTAAGGATACAGGTGAAATGACCTTTGAAGTAAACGGTGAAAATGCAGAAGTGCTTGAAATACCGGGTGTTGATGATTCTTATGTGCTTTTGTTAAACGAGCTTGAACCCAACAAAACCTACTATTTTAGGGCAAAAACCGTGCTTACGCTTACAAGAGAAGGCTTAGGTAGCAAAGCGACTTACAACTATATTATCCAAATGGCTGATAATGAAGATTTTGAGGATGCACTTGAGTTTGAAGTGCCCCCGCTTGAAGAATTGGAAAGCGAGGTTAATCAAAAACGTAAGGAGTCAGATTGGACACCAACTGTTTACTTTAAAACAGGTACAACAACCGACGATTTTGACACGGACAAAAATCCGGCTCAGTATCCATTGCCAGATACAGATTTTGAAATAACTTACGATCCAAAGAGTGACACGCTCACATTCCGCTTTAAGACAAACGGAAGTGACAAGCTTGGCGCAAATGACAACTTGGTTGACCAGAGGTTTATTTCAAGAATGCTTTCACAGAAGGCCTTCTCTTACAAGGTTGATATGACCTTTTATGAAGGAAGACGTCCTCAAAATCGCGTACTTGATATGCCTTATTCTATAATCAAAGCCTTTGAGGAACGCAAGATGGACTTGCATATTGTTGCGGGTGAAATGGACTATACACTTACCGCACAGGCTTTGCAAACCTTCACCTCAACACCTGGGTTCTCTCAAAGTTCAAAGATAAAGATAGCCTTCTCAAAAACAAATCCTGTTGGAATTGAACCTTTGGAATATTTTGTGACAGAACCGCAAACAATAAAGATAGACATGGTTACAAACGGCAGGCCCACAGAAGTAACAAGACTAAACAGCCCTGCAAAGGTTAGTCTCCCAATGGTAACTCACGAAAATAACGACTTTTTCGGTGTATACTATTCGGACGGAAATTCCGGCGGCTGGAAGTATGTTCCGAGCAACTTTGTAGATGTTGACAGGCGTCTGAATTTTGATTCGGCAACGCCCTCGACCTATTCCGTAATCGCGAAACGCGCTCAAGAAGTACAGCACACAAAGCCCGAACAAGACGAAAGCTTCAGACGTTTCACCTCGCGAATAAGGATTAAGGACTTGGATGGTTATGATCCGGACGAGCGCATAATAGCAAACCAGATAAATAACCTTATGATAGCTGTTGCAAAGGGCAAGCCCGAAGCAACCATTGATACACCTATGTCCAGTACAGACTACAACGATTTGGTAAAGGCTCAACTTCTTCTCACGGGAATTGATGTCTCAAGAGAAAAAGGTATAGCTGCACTTGTAAGGCTATACGAAATCAAAACCAAATCATCAGTCAGTCAGTACCCTTCTCTTAAGGATACGTTCCACATTGACATTGGTAATGCAAAACCTGAATATAGGGATAGTCTCCTTAAAGCCTCTTATCTCGGCTTTTTTGGTGAAGACACTGCCCGCCCTTCAGATAATTTAACTTTAGGCGAAGCTTTCTATATCCTTGACATCATCCTACAAGACGCTAACTAATTTTAAAAAACTACAGACCTCGCTTGAAAAAGTGAGGTCTGTATATTTACTCAGATAATTTTTTCGTTCGTTATATAGACACCCTTAGTATAAAAATGGATAGAAGTGGAATATTAATCAAACGAAGGCCGGGTAATGAAGCGATACATGAAATCTTTGTGAAATACGGTTTTTATGGTCGTGCATTAAATTTATTGATAAACCATCCTTAGAGATAAGGGTATTGAGTTGAAATTGGTGTAAGTGAAAAGCTTAATTTGTTTTTTGGGGGTAAAGGTTAGTGGATAATACTGCACTCATTGTTATTGATATGCAAGAAGGATTGCTTGAGCGACAAGTATATAAAAAGCAAGAATTGATAAACAATGCAAATACTTTAATGGCTTTGTTTCGTGAAAATAGCATAGTTGTTTTATGCAGACATACAAACAAAAGCTTTTCAATGATAAATACAGATGAATGGCAGATTTGTAAACAGTTAAAATTAGCTGATACAGATTTTGTTTTAGATAAAACACATAGCAGTATTTTTAAGGAAAAACAGTTTATAAAATTGCTCAAAGATAATAGTATTAAGAATATTGTTGTTTCGGGATTAGTTTCAAATGGCTGCGTTCAAACGGCGTGTATTGACGGTAAAAATTTAGGGTTTAATGTTACTCTTGTTAGTGATGCACACAGCACGTGGCATAAAGATGCAGAGCAAGTTATCAATAACTGGAATTCAAAGCTTGCTGCTAATGGTATTATCCTTTTGACTACAAATGAAACAAAAAACCTGTTAAAAGGCGTTGATAACTCTTTAAACTAAAATTCAAAAACCAATCCTTCCAAACGGATACTGTAAATGCCGTATGCGACCTCTTTTTAGGGCAAGAAAAAAAGCAATCCACCTTTTCCGTAATACAAGAAAACCAAATAAGCCTACTGCAAAGCCACTACGGTGTCGGTAACGCTCTGCATATTGACAATGCCGAAATCCTTGACAATATGCACGAAATACAGAAACGAAATGGCCTGCCGCTCACCGATTTAGAGGACAGACAGTTTTCAATAGAAATGGAAACAGCGACAGGAAAGGGTTGTGCACTAAATTTGTTGATAAGCTTTTTAAATAATGCATTATTAGTGAGGTTTAAGCACCTAAGCAATAAACTAAACCAAATTCAAGAATTGATGTAGAGGAGAAATTTCTATGCCGGGATTAATATCTCATTACATTTGCGGGGAAGCTGTACTTAATACTCTAGACGAGACGAGGAAGAAACCAATAGAAAAATACAGACAGATTTATAATGTGGGCACACAGGGGCCTGATATATTTTTTTATTATCTTCCAGGCATTGTAAGAAAGCATACGAGAGATCTGGGCACAAAGATGCATAAGACCAATACGGGTTTGTTTATAAAGAGTCAGATTGAACACGTTAAGTCTTTAAAGGGGGAGGAAAGGGACGCGGCTTTAAGCTATCTCTGTGGATATCTTTCGCACTATGCACTTGATTACAATTCCCACCCTTATATATACTACAATACAGGCTTTAGAAAAAATGGCATCAAGGATATGAAATATAGCTTTCACCATAGGAACTTTGAAACTGCTATAGACGTTTTGCTTTTGAAGCTATTTAAGGGTGAAAAACCAGCAGATAAAAAGCTTTGGCAGCTTATAAGTGTAAAAAAGAAACAATCTATGTCCGTTGTAAAAATGCTCAGCCATAGCATAGATAAGGCCTATTCTGTGCAAATACAACAGACGCAGGTTTTTATGGCTATACAATTTATGGTTTATTTGACACGCTTAATGCAATCGCGACACGGCAGACGTAAAAACTTGCTTTCGCTCGCAGAAAACCTTTTTCTTGGTGAGCATGTATACTCCGCACTTATCCACTCGCAGGAAATTGATGATGATTTTGATTATCTTAATTTGAAAAAACGTACGTGGCATTTGCCTTGGAATAAAGAAGAAAACGATAAAAGCTTTCCAGAAATGTATAATAAGGCTGTTGAGGATGCCTCAATGATGATAAACAAGCTGTTTTTATATTTAGAAGGGAGCATTTCTATAGATGAGTTAAATTCAGTTGTGGGTAACTATTCGCTTGCAAGCGGTGTGGATTGTGACTCGGACGTTGAATTTAAGTATTACAAACTTTATGCTGATTAGAGGTACTTTATGAAAAAGAAATTGGCTTTACTTATAGCTTTTGTACTGCTTACCACTCCTGTTTTTGCAGATGATTTGACTATTGCTTATGGTGATAAAACCCTTAGCATTGAATACTTCCGCGAGGATAAGTTAGAGCGTTATATAGGCCACTGGCACAAAAAACCACAGCTTCATCTTAAGGATGTTATCTTGGAGGTAAACATGGATTTGGACAAACCTTTTTATTTCGAGCCTAATGATGTTGACATAAACGCATTTCCCATGCTTGTTAACAAGTATAACATCCTTCCTCGTGGATTCATTCCTGATAACCTTATCTTGGCAGAAGGTGAGAATTATTTAACTCAGGATGCGGCGGATGCTTACAGGCTTATGCTTGAGGAATTGGAGATAGGAATATATATTTCCAGTTCTTATAGAAGTTATGACGTTCAAAAACGCCTTCATGCAAGCTATGGCGCGGGTGCGGACAAGTTCTCCGCAAGACCAGGCCATTCCGAGCACCAACTCGGAACGGCCATAGACTTGCGTTTACAAAAAGATCTTGGCAAGAATATGTCTCTTAGCCAACAGCATTTTGAGCTTTCTGAGGAGTATGAACTATTGTGTCAAAAGGCATATCTTTACGGATTTATACTAAGATATCCTAAGGGAAAGGAATATATAACAGGCTACATATACGAGCCGTGGCATTGGACGTATGTGGGTATACCGGTTGCAACAGAGTGTCACAACCGCAATATAACCCTCGAAGAATACTACGCAATGCAATAAGGTGTAAATTATGCTTTACTATCAAGCTGTCTAACATAGGCGGAAACAACAACACCTTCAATACCGCGCTTTAAGCGCACGGTGAATTCATCACGCGTTGAAATGGGCTTGACCAATATGGAATATAGCCCAGCGCGGTTCGCACACCATATGTCCGTGAAAATCTGGTCACCTATCATAGCTGTTTTATTAGCCTCCGCTTTTAAAAGCGTTAAGGCTTTTTTTATGCCCGAAAGCTTTGGTTTTCCGGCCTTGTATACTGCGGGCAGGGATAGACTCTTGTTAAATAATTCAACGCGCTCACGTGCATTGTTGGATAGCAGGCACACATTAAAGCCGTCAGCCTTACGCGCCTTGCAAAATTCCAAAACCTCCTTTGAAGCCTCCGGCACATCAAACGGAGCCAATGTGTTGTCTATGTCATAGATTAAATTGCAAATGCCCTTACTTCTAAGATTTTGGTAATCAATTTTATATACAGATTCTACGTACTCGTTCGGGTATAGAAACTTCATCTCGATTATTCTCCTTTTATAAAAATAAATAGGCGGTTGAAAAACTCATAAACACCTATTTTACAACAAATTTCACTATAA